>JAMOTK010000022.1 GCA_027062365.1 Sulfurovum sp. | reverse complement strand
AATATCTATAGAGACACCTGCTCCTATATCTACTCCATCACTAGAGCCTAAAAGTTTAGATTTAGATACAGATTTTGATATGGATTTATTATCAGACACCACTGAAGAAATATCTATAGAGACACCTACTCCTATATCTACTCCATCACTAGAGCCTAAAAGTTTAGATTTAGATACAGATTTTGATATGGATTTATTATCAGACACCACTGAAGAAATATCTATAGAGACACCTACTCCTATATCTACTCCATCACTAGAGCCTAAAAGTTTAGATTTAGATACAGATTTTGATATGGATTTATTATCAGACACCACTGAAGAAATATCTATAGAGACACCTGCTCCTATATCTACTCCAGAGATAGAGCCTGCAAGTTTAGATATGGATTTATTATTTGATACTCCAAAAGAAACACCTGCTCCTATTGTAGAGCCTTTAGATTTAGGTACACCTCTTGATATGGATTTGCTATTTGATACTCCAAAAGAAACACCTGCTCCTATTGTAGAGCCTTTGGATTTAGGTACACCTCTTGATATGGATTTGCTATTTGATACTCCAAAAGAAACACCTGCTCCTATTGTAGAGCCTTTGGATTTGGGTACACCTCTTGATGCTGACCTTTTATTTGAAACCCCTGTAGGTACACCTGCACCTGTGCAAACTCCTATGGTAGAGCCTGAACCTGTGATAGCTGTAGAACCTACACCTACACCTACACCTGAGATTACTGAAATTATTATTGATGTAGAAGAGGTAAGTACAAAGATTGGGATTACTCCTGATGACTATAATACTTTTTTAAATGAATTTATAGAAAATGCTATTGAACTTGAAGAAGATTTGGAAGGGGTTGATACTGATAAACGTACTGAAGCTATCGAAACCCTTTCAGACTTAAGTCATGTACTTTATCTACCTTCTATAGCAGAGATTATCCATCAAATATCTATCTCTAATGATAGCAATAGAAGAAGCACTATTGATACCTTTTATCAAGCCCTATCAGCCATAAGTATATTAGAAGTAAAGCCCACAGAACCAACAGTCACACAACCTATAGTAGAAGAAGTCATAGCCAAACCAGCGATAATACCAGAACCAGTCATTGAACCAGTCATTGAAGCCACCCCAGAACCTATTGTTGAAGTTGAACCTCAATTAACGATTAAAGAACAGTTAGAACTCAATAAATCTTCTTCATCTAACAGCTTTGGTACACTCTCGCTAGAAGGTATTAAACCTAAGCACTTTGATTTCCAGCTTGAAGAAGCTGCCAATGACTTGTCTTTACCTGTGGAGCTTATCGAAGAGTTTGTTCATGACTTTATCGACCAAGCACATATCGAGACCAAAAAGATGTTACAATCTTATGAAGAGGGTGATTTAGATGCCATACAAAAGATAGGGCATCTTCTCAAAGGTGCTTCAAGTAATCTACGTATCAATGCTTTATCAGATACACTGTATAAAATACAATTTTGTGAAGAGAGTAAAAACCTAGAAGTTTTAATTAAAGACTACTGGGCACACTTTTTATCATTTGAACATCAAATCAACGTGATATCACAACAATAGGAGATACAATGACTATACGTAATAAACTAAAGATGATTGGAATTGTTCCAATTACATTACTGATTTTACTTTCAAGTTACTTTTTTGTAACTTCTTATATCAACTATGAAAAAGCAAATGCTTTGAAAAAAACATTGCAAAACAATGCTATACTAGATGAAACACTCGTCGCTATAGGAAAAGAGCGTGGACTTACTTCTTTATATTTAGGGAGTAATAAAACAGAATTTTCTAGTTCCATGATGAAACAGAGAAAATCCCTAGATAGCATAATAAAGAAACTACAAGAAAAGCTAGTCACAAAAGACAACACGTATCTACCTTTTTTACTTAAAGCATTAAATAAAGACAAAGAAGTCTCTACAGATATGTATCAATCACTTTCTAAAAATGCCTCTTTTTTAATGAGTATACGAAAAACCGTAGACAGTGAAGGTCAAGACTTTAGTAATATTTTTATTGATAAATATACAAAATTACTCTCTGAACCTACATTAAGACATCTTTTATATATACAAAAATATGCATTAAATACTGAAATATCTTCTCTTGTTAATACACTTTCACAACTCTATACTGCTAAAGAAAATGCAGGACTAGAAAGAGGATTTATTGCCTATTATATGAGTAAAAAGATTTCTATGTCATTTGATGCTATTGCTGCATGGGATAACTTTAAAACCAAAGCCAATAGCTTTGATATGAAACAAGTGAATAATCCAAAACTTTATGCTCAGCTGAGTCAAGTATTGTATAATACAAAGGCTATGGCACTCACAGATGAACTAGCTATGACCACATCAGCTATTCAAACAGATATAGATAATGGTGACTACGCAGAAGAAGCCATGGATTGGTTTGCATTACAAACCAATAAGATTACATTACTTTCAAAAGCAGAACTTATCGTCTCTAATGCTTTATGGGAAAAATCAGATATTTATCTTCAAAAAAACCTTCTCTTACTAGCCATTGCTCTTTCTATTTGGATACTTAGTTTTATTTTGGCATACTTAGGATATACCACCACAAGAGATATTACACAAAATATTCAAGAGCTTGAAGATGTACTCAACAAAGCCGTCGATGAGATGACAAGTAGTGATGGTTATCTTACTTCAGATACCATTGCCATTGAAAATATTGAACTTGATACGCATGAGGGGACAAAAGAAGCCTATAAATTCCTAGAAACCCTCGTCGATACAGCCAAAGAAGACAAACTTATTGCACTCCGAGCCAATGAAGCCAAATCTCTTTTCTTGGCAAATATGTCACATGAGATTCGTACCCCACTCAATGGTATTGTTGGATTTACAGAAATATTACGTAGTACAGAACTCACAGAAGAACAAACTGAATTTTTAGCTATTATTGATAAAAGTTCAGAAAACCTACTTAGTATTATCAATAATATTCTTGACCTTTCCAAAATTGAAAGTAATAAAATTGAAATTGAAAATATAGTATTTGATGCAGCTGCAGAGTTTGAATCTGCTGTTGAGACGTATGCCGTAGCTGCCACAGATAAAAATATTGACCTTAACTTCTATATGGACCCTAGTATCTCTACCAAACTAAAAGGTGACCCAACTAAGATTAAAGAAATTGTTATTAACCTTCTTTCTAATGCTGTAAAATTCACATCTTACGGTGGAGAAATTAACCTCGAGATTATTAAAGTAATCAATGAAAATAGTGATAATAGTATCAAGTTTTTAGTACAAGACAATGGTATTGGTATGTCCAAAGAACAGCAAATACATATCTTTGATGCCTTTTCACAAGCTGATGTTTCTGTTACTAGAAAATATGGAGGTACAGGATTAGGGCTTACCATTTCGAGTCAATTTGTGGAACTCATGGGTGGGATACTAGAACTAGAAAGTGTAAAAGACCATGGTACATCTTTCTTCTTTACCATACCACTAGAAGAAGTAAAGTCACAAGAAGTAGACTATAAAAGTAAATTCTCAAATATCATTATAGGTAAATATGCGCAAGATATTCCAAGTAAACTTGATATTTACTTAGAAAAATATTTAAGTTACTTTGGTACAGTCACTAAACAATTTGAATCTTTAGGTGATTTCAAAGATTTAGAAGCCCTTAATATTTGTAAAGATTATTGGATTGATATCGATAAAGCAAAAGATAATATTTTAGAAACCATTCATCATATGGATAAATCTAAAGTCATTCTCATCGCTAACCTTTCTAGCCGTTCTAAGATTGAGAAATTTGAGATTGAGCAGAGTAATATTATCTATAAACCTGTCACACTCACTAAACTCAAAGCTGCACTTTCATTGAGTACCAATACAAAAGCTGAGATTATCGAAGAAGAAATATCTATAGAATCCCATAAATTTGATGCCAATGTACTCGTAACAGAAGATAATATCATTAACCAAAAGCTTATTAAACGTATTTTAGAAGAGCATGGTATTACGGTAGATATAGCCAACAATGGATTAGAATCATTTGAAAAACGTAGAGCCAATGATTATGCCTTGATATTTATGGATATTCAAATGCCTGTAATGGATGGTATTGAAGCCACACATGAGATATTGGAGTATGAGGAAGACGAAGATTTATTGCATGTTCCTATTGTTGCACTTACAGCCAATGCACTCAAAGGAGATAGAGAAAGATTCTTAAATGAAGGTATGGATGAGTATATTACAAAACCTATCGAAACCACTGAACTACTCTATATTCTCAATAAGTTTTTAGCAACATATATTAAAAAACCACAAACTAAAACAAAAACTGCTACAATAGCACCTAAAGTAGTACAAACACCTCCTGTAGCAATACAAGAAGAAGTAAAAAAAGTAGTAGCCACCCCTCCTGTAGTTACAGAGGAAGTCATAGTACCTACCGTAGCAACTAAACCTAAAAAGCTGTCTATGCTTGACCGTATCAATCAAGCCAAAGCTTCTAAAGCACCTAGTATCACAACAGAGCAAACTAAAGAAGCTATCACAGAGATAGATACTATCAAGCCTAAGCAAAAAATTCTTGTTGCAAGAAAACAGCTACTCTCTCGAAAAATTTTAGAGAAAGTACTTACAAACTTAGACTATAGTTATGAAAGTTTAACACAGATGAATGACCTAGATAGTAAAGTGCTTTCCAATGAATATGATATACTCTTTACTGAGAGTAAATTATTAACAGATACTATCATATCTAGCAATAAAGATATTGCATTCATTTTATCAGGGGAAGCATCTGATATAGAAAAATGGGCTATCTCCAATGGTGAAATTGTTACAAATTCTACGAGTAAAGAAGAGATCGATAAAATTATTAAAAAGTATAGAGGATAAAAAATGTCACTTAAAGTATTGGTTGTTGATGATGATTTCATCAACAGAAAGTTATTACACACACTGTTAAAAAGAAATGATAAAGTTATAGATATTACTGAAGCAGAAAATGGTTCAGATGCCTTAGACAAGCTTAGAAAAGACAGCAGTATCAATCTTATCTTATTAGATATTATGATGCCCATCGTTGATGGTATAGAGTTTCTAAAAATCTTTAGAGCAGATAGTGAAAATACTAATGTACCTATTATCGTACTCTCTACAGATGACACACGTAAAACTGAAGTCTTTGACAATGGTGCAAATGATTTTTTACGTAAGCCTATAAAAGAAGATCAACTTTTTGAAAAAATGGATAAATGGACACAAGTATAAAAAACTACATCAAAAAAGCCCTCTAAACGAGGGATTTTACACACATATTTACTTATACAAATATCTCTTTTAACACTTCTTGCACGTGTGACACACCTATAATCGTAATATTGTCTTTTACTTCATCTGGAATATCATCTAAATCACGTTCGTAATTTTTACTAGGTATGAGTGCTTTAGTTACCCCTGCTTTATACGCAGCGATAAGCTTCTCTTTGAGTCCACCAATAGGTAATACCTTACCTGTGAGGGTCACTTCTCCTGTCATGGCTACTTTATTGTCTATCTTTCTTTCTGATAAGATAGAAGCAATGACGGATACCATAGCAATACCAGCAGAAGGACCATCTTTAGGTGTAGCACCTTCAGGGACATGGATATGTAAATCATAACGCTTATACACTTCACTAATATCTACTTGTATCCTATCTTCTCTCTCTTTAGCAGAATGAGGAATCACAGAAGGAGAGATAAATAATTCTTTATTATCAATCAGTTTTTTGACCACAGAATGACCAATACGCACAGACTCTTTCATTACATCGCCTAGACTACCTGTGAGCTGTAACACCCCTTTGCCCTTAATCTTAATCGCTTCTATCGTGAGGACATCACCACCTACGGCTGTCCATGCTAAACCTGAGACGATACCTCTTTGTGGTTTGCTATCTACCCTAGAGATTTCAAATACTTTTTTATCGGTAAAATCTTCTAAATTATGTTTATTAATTACTACTTCATCAAGCCGAGTATCTTCCAAAAGTTGTCTAGCACTTTTACGCATAAGCCCAGAGACTCTTCTTCGTAGATTTCGTACCCCTGCTTCTCTAGTGTATTCATCGATAAGTATTTTGAGTGCTTTATCACTGATACTAAATTCTCTTGCTTTTAAGGCATGTTTTTTGAGTTCTTGTGGAATGAGATAACGCTTTGCTATCTCAAACTTCTCTTTAGGTGTATAAGAGTTAAGCCCTATAAACTCCATCCTATCACGTAAAGCAGGAGGGATACGCCCCACATCATTGGCAGTAGCGATAAAAATGGCTTTACTCAAATCAATATTAAAATTGAGATAATAGTCCCTATATTTACTATTTTGTTCAGGGTCAAGTATCTCTAAAAGTACAGAGGTAGGGTCACCTCGTGTACTACGCCCTACTTTGTCTATCTCATCAAGGACGATAACGGGGTTCATACTCTTGGCTTCTATGAGTCCTTGTACTAGTCTGCCTGGCATTGCTCCTACATAGGTACGTCTATGCCCTCGTAATTCATTGACATCTTCTAGCCCACCTAGTGCCATCCGTACAAGTGGACGACCCAACGCTGTAGCGATAGAGTTTGCCAAAGAAGTCTTACCTACCCCAGGAGGTCCTGCAAAACAGAGGATAACCCCTCCTGTCTCTTGTTGTTTTATCCCACGAAGCTCTGCTAGTTCTCTGACTGAAAAAAATTCTACAATACGCTCTTTGGGTTTTTCTAATGCAAAATGGTCTTTGTCTAATTCTCTAGAAACATCTTTGACACTTAGGCTTTTTTTGCTAAATTTGCCAAAGGGAAGTTCTAAGACCCATTCTAAATAGGTTTGCAATACATTCGCATCAGCAGAATCAGGATGCATCCGAGCAAAACGGTCTAACTGTTTGGAGATTTCCTTAAAAGCATCTTCTTGTGTATGTGCTTTAAGCTTGGCTACCTTTTCTCTAAAAGTGGCTATCTCTTCTTCTCTTTGTGTATCTATGCCCAATTCTTGTTGTATCTCTTTAAGTTGTTCTTTTAAAAAGTACTCTTTATTGGTTTGTTCTATCTTGCTATGGACTTTGCTACGAATGTCACGCTGTATCTTGGCTGATTCTATCTCTTCTATGACAATATCAATCAATGAGAGTAGCCTTTTTTCGATATTGATTTGTGCATAAAGGACATACGCCACTTCTTTGTCAAGTGTCAACATAGAAGAGACCAAATCAGCGATACGATTGGGTTCATCATTCTCTTCTATCGTACGGATAAGGTCTGTAGGTATCTTGCTATTAATAGAAGAGAGTTTTTTTATCTTGTCTCTTAGTATCCCCATAAGTGCATCTGTTTTGAGCTTGTTATAGCTATCAAATGTGACCACATCTATCATCGCACGGTTAAAATTTGCTTCTTCTTGCTGTAGTATCTTACCACGCGTTAGCCCCTGAAACAGTATCTTTACCCTACCATCTGGCATTTGTACTTTTCTCATAATAGAGCCAATCACGCCGATAGGATAGATAGCATCAAAATCTCTATCTCCTTCTTTTCCTGCAATAGAAGCACTTACAAAGATCAAAGAGTTGTTTTCCATTGCATCCATTGCAGCATCTATATCTTTTTGATTGCTCAAAAAAATAGGGCTTATCATAAAAGGGTAGAGAAAAAGCTCATCCTCTACTATCATCGGTAAACTAGCAGGGAGTGCTTCATAGTCACTAAGTTGCATCTAAAATTCCTTATATTGGGTATCATCTAAAAAACATGAGCATAGCAAAAAAACATTAATCAAAGATTTGACCCACAATGCCTTTTTCTGGGGCAGTAATATCTTTGAGTTCTACGACTGAACCTATATTTTTATCTCTATATATCTTTGCAGCATCAGATTTATCTGTTCTATCATACAAAGCAGCGATATTTTCATTGAGTAAATACAAACTCATATAAAGACGTATCAATATCGTATTGACCAACGGCGTATATAAAGACCCTGGGTAACGCGCAATATAAGTTTTGGCATCATTAATACTATCCATAATAAGCTTTTGGTCTTTATAGACATTTTTTACACCCAAAAAGGATGCTTTTAGCTTCATAAATTCTGTATATTCTCTACTTTCTACCTCACCATAACGCTTCATATATTCATCCAAATAATAATTTGCCAAAAGATACTCTTCTTTATTCATGTGGGCATGGGCTAACATCATTACAGAAGTCGGCATCAAAGGCGAACGCATATGCTCACTCTTTAAAGAGATATAAAAAGCATCTGCTTTGTCTAAATCTCCTTTGGTAATACTAGATGCTATCTCTTTGTACCAATGTAAGGCAGGTTTATTAAACTCCGTGACCTCATCTTTATCTGTACAGCCTACTAACATAAATGTACATACCAAACCTATACTAACCCACATACTTTTTTGAAAATTCATAATTACCTCATCCATTATAATATACTTAATCATATCTCAAACTATGTAAAAGCTCTATTAGCTTCCTATAAATTAGAGCAAATTTCATAGTATAGATTGAAAGATACCCCAATAGTGTAGCGTTTAATAATGATTTTATCTTAGCTATGCTATTCTTTAGACAAGTATTACATATAATGAAAAGCCAAACTTGTTGAAAAGCAAGGACGGAAAGCCACGGGTCTTTACCAAAAGTCAGCCGGGTTACCAAACGTAAGTTTATAACGCTTATGTCATCACTTTTTTGATGTACATACTAAATTCACTCAATATGATTGAGTATAAAGGTGTTATCATGAATAATTTTAAATCTCTTATAGGTAAAAACTATTTTTTTATCTTTTCTTTACTACTGTTTTTTCTTCTACCCCAATACTCTTTAGCAGGAGAAACAGGTAGTAATTCTCCTATCATATCTATGGTGCCTGCTTCTGTGGAAGTCACAGAGGGTAACTCAGGGACAAAAACAGTCAATATTACTATCTCAATCAATGAATGTCCTGATACCAAAGATATAAAGATAAAGTATTATACAGCCAATAGTTCGGCAAAGACATCAGACAGTGATTATATTGCTAAATCAGGCTACATCACTTTTAGTGTAGGTAATTGTACCCAAAGTCACACCGTTTCTCTAAAGATAATTGGAGATACCAAATTTGAAAGGAAAGAGAGATTTTATCTCAAATTACTAAATAGAAGTACCCATAGAGATCAATCATTTAGCTTTCAAAACTATCAAGCCACTATTTATATTAAAAATGATGATACAGATGAACGGGCAGACCTTGAAGTCAAAAAATATTCCAATAGAACTTCTTATAGTATTGGAGATATTGTCACCTATACGATATATGCCAAAAACCGTGGTCCTTATAAATCCAAGATAAAAGTCGTAGATGCACTCCCTGCTGGACTTAGTTTTGTCAGTGTGACTGATGATTTTTCCTCTTTTAGCTGTTCTGAAAGTAGCAGAACCATCACCTGTACAGGTTCTAAAAAATTTACAAAAAATCAAAGAGTCAAGATCACTATAAAAGCAAGAACTACACAAGATGGTGTTGTCATTAAAAATACAGCATATATCAGCTCTCCTAATAATATAGCTGACCCTAAGAGTTCAAATAACAGATATACAAGAACTATCTATGTAGGTGTCCCTGGAGGTCGTAATACTGTGGATATCTACAAAACAGTAAACAATGCTACCCCAGCAGTGGATGATATCGTTACCTTTACTATTCGTGTTGCCAATAGAGGATTTGATAAAAAAATTGCAATGCGTGATAAATTTCCATTAGGAACAACTGGGACTGAGTGGGGTACCACAAGAGGAGCTTTTGAATTTGTCTCTCTTACTAAACCTGCAGATGTGACCTGTGAACATCGCACAGATCATGGAAATCCTTATATTTTTTGTTATTCTAATGGTGTCTATACCCATGATGATTCATTTATAGTGACCATCGATGCTAAGGTCTTAAAAAGAGGTCATATTTGTAACAGAGTATACTCTTATGAATATTATTGGACCAATTATCGCTCTTCTACTATCTGTATGGAAGCTACAGGAAATATCGCACCTACACTTGTGGGTATCCCCGATGTCACTACCCCAATAGGTACAACATTTAACATGACACCACCTATTAGTAACTATGCAAATGATATAGATGGAGATCCGTTAAGATACAGTGCCACAGGATTACCTCCAGGGCTAAGTATCAATCCTATAACCAGTGTTATCACAGGAGTGACCACGCAATTGGGTAATTTTACAGTGCATGCAACCGTCACAGATAGCCCTGGAGATTCGGCTTCTGATGACTTTATCATTCATGTCATTCTACAACCCATCTTAGCCACACCCAATGTCTATGATATGACCCCAGGAAATGTACTACATGGTAATGTCATCTTAGATGATACAGGTTCAGGACCAGATACAGGATATGGCATCATCGTTACATCAAATACCCAACCCTCTGAGGGGACTCTCACCATAGATGCCGCTGGTAACTTTAGTTATACCCCCATAGCAAGTCCTGCAACTACGGTAACTTTTGAGTACACCATTACAGATAATTCTGGTGCAACAAGTACTGCCACAGTAACCATAGCCATCGGTACAGATTATCAATCAGGGGTTCACCCTTTTGAGCTTATCAATCCTCCTAGGACTAGAAATATTGTCGGAGGCTACAAAATAGCAGGAAATACCGTCACTTGTCTCACCGAAAAGACCACAGGCTATGGTGGAACCTGTCATGGACAAAATGATTATGCAGGTATCACAAGTAATATGCATGTCAATAAATATATTGATATTGATAATGACACAAGGACATGGAACTCTAGCTCATCCTATATAGAGCTTCCAAACAGTTACTATCAACGTGGAGGCAAAGGTATCGCTTGGGCAGGACTCTTTTGGCAAGGACGGTTTAGTAATGGGAAAAAGAATTCTACAAGATATCCAATACATTATGCCAAAGAAAATGGAAGTACCTATTCACTGATAGAGACATCAAATGGCTCTAGTCGTCCTAATATAGATATAGAAAGCACACAAGCCAATCTTATCAAACTCAAAATAAATACAGGGTCTTACGCTGATATAGCCGCACAAACTATCTACAACAGTGGAGATTATAGAGGGCGTACCTATGCTGCTTTTGCTGATGTGACAGAGCTTTTACAAACTGCCAATCTAGGCATAGGGAAACACACCTTTACCGTAGCAAACTTAGGTACTTCAGAGGGGAGAGAAGGCAATCCAGGTCTATTTGGAGGGTGGTCTTTGGCCATCATTTACCTAGAAGACCCTCTCAATGGCTCTCCTAGAAATATATCTATATACAGTGGATTTGATGTCATAGAAAAAGGCTCAGCCAATGACCCTATTCAAATCTCAGGATTTAGACTACCAGAAGAAGGTGCTGTCAAATCCCAATTTTCACTCTTTTCAGGAGAAGGTGAAGCCCTTTATTCTCCTGATACTATCAAGATAAGCAATCAACGCAACAGTGGGTATGTAGATATGCCAGGTAGTTCCAACGCAGACAATGTCTTTGATGCAGTGATGGATGGTATCCTTAGAGATGAAGTCCCAGGACAGAGCAATAACTTACAAACCAACAACAATGGAGTTGATGTCGATGACTTTAATGTATCTACCATTATCGAAGGCTATAGAGACAACGATCCATTGATACAAAATATATATATCAAATACTACTCCAATCAAGATTATATTACCCCTAGTATGTTGGCATTCTCAACAGAACTTTACCAACCAAAGATATGTTATAACTATACCCTAGATGTTGCAGGATACGTACTGCGTTCTACTGGTAATGAAATCAAGGTCGATTTTGGAAGAAGACTCACCGACCCACTCACTACACGTATCTCTGTACAATCACAAGAAGGAGATTTCCCTCTTCAAGATGTAAATATCAGTTACCAAATAGCAGACACAAGCCATCTACGCTATATCACCGATAGTACAGCCCTAGCACCTAATGGTATCAGTAACTATATCCCCGCAGGAACCACAGGACTCAACCAAACATACAATCAAGCCCCTAATGGTTTTGGTATGTATATTGGAACAGGAGCCAATCCTGTACCTGGTCCTGGAGGGACTATTGGGTCATTTGAGACACGTTATATCAAATTTCAAGGTGATTTACAACGACTAACAGTCAATACATTCTTTGATTTATGGATTGAATACACCGTTGATTATGGTTCAGGACCACTTAACCTTAGTAAACAATTTAATGGTAATAGTTTATGTGAAACCAATGGTGGATATTTCCCTGCCTACAATATCTTCAATATCGCTGGTGATTTTGCAGAAACAGACAATACATCAAGTCACTTTGGAACACCGTATAACATCTATACACAAGTAGTCAATCGTCCGTTTGATTTGAGAGTCTTTAGTTATGATATAGATTATCTCACACCAAATAAAGTAAGTACTGATGTAGAGATAGAGCTTATTAATGCCGATTTATTCTCAGGAGATACCAATATCAGTTGCAATAACCCTGATTCTAATATTACAGCCCCTCAGTTTGTGCAATTTAGAGATGAAGACTCTGTAGCATTAGAAGGCTTTCTATATGATCAAGCCATCCGTACCACAGCATTTAGGATTTGGTACCTTACAGCTCCTGATGGAAGCTTTGTTGAGTACAACTGTAGTACAGAAGCCGCAGACCCAGAAGCATGTTTTGATACCCTATATAGTGTCAATTATGCCGATGATAACTATTGTAATGCCCAGTGTAGTTCAAGCCAAACAGGATGTTATGCATGTATCCGTCACTACTATGGTACCCCTGTTTGTTCACGAGACAACTTCTCTATCCGTCCAGAGTCTTTTGTCGTAGCACTTATAGATAGCAACCAATCAGAAGTCTCAGAAGATATAAATACTCTCACAGATTCGCGATTAGCCACAGGTAGCCCTACCACACTTGTAGCAGGATACAAATACAGATTTGATGTCAATGCCACAGACTATATCAGTGAAATTGGAGTCACGGGATACCAACAGACATTTAATGACCAAGAATCAGATAGCAGTACAGCCTCAGCGACACTCGTATGGGCAGATTCTAGCAAGACACTTGTTGAATGTAATGAAGTTTCTGATCAAAACATTTCTATCTCCCTATGGCAAGGTACCAATGTACCTGTACCTGGAGATACAGATAGCAATGCCACATTAGATAAAGTCTCACAAGTAGGTCTCTACCAATTTGAACTACGCGATCACAACTGGACAGAAGCAGATTGGAATATCGCATATACAGCACATCATAATGGTGATGGCTTTAACGCAACCCCAGATTGTGCTCTAGATGACAATAGTGTAATATTCTATGATGAAAACTCTATTCCATCTGCATCAAGTCAAAATGGATGTCTTATTAGTAGTGCAAACCATACCAATCCAAACCTTGGACATACCTATAATTCGCTCTCTTTACAGTTTTATCCTTATCAGTTTGCTCTCTCTTTCAATACCAGTACACATCCTAGTGGAGACAAAGGTTTTGTCTATATCAATACCCTAGATGATGCTAAGTATACCAATGGAGTAGATGAAAATATCTCTTTCAATATCCAAGGTAGCTTTACAGCACAAGGATTTGATGCAATAAGGGTTTCTAACTTTGTAGGTGGATGTTATGCCATAGATACAGCAATGAATCTACACTATACCTATCTATCAGATATACCAAGTGATACCTCTAATCTTACCTATGACCTTATAGATTACAATAGCACTGATGAGAGTATCATCACACGTACCAAAGAACAAAATACAGTGACAGGTAGCCTACTAAGAGATATAAAAAATGAATTTACTATTACACAAAATACAGGACATTTTGCTAAAGATATGCAAGGAAGTATCACCATGGACTTAGGATTTAACTTTGACCGTGACAATACAAAAGCACTCAACCCTAGACGTATCACCTTTCATGACCTCAATATCTCTATGCCAACGATAGATTTGAGTGTGAATTTGATAGATGACCATACAGCATTTTCTACCCTATTAATAGATAGAAATATATCATTTTTCTATGCAAGTGTCCAACCTGCGAAACTCTTTTATGATGACATCACAGATACTACGGTAGTGACACCTATCTCTGTTCTTATCTATTGTGATTTAGGCTTTACAGAGTGTCAACTTAGAGGTCTTGATACACTCAATGGACAAACAAGTGATTTTAACTGGTGGAAATCATGGAACCATGACAATATTACAGAGGATGATGGGAAGATAGTCATAGAAAGTGCCTTAACAGGGATACTATCTCCTACCCCTGTCACTATATCTACAAAAGGTGAAAATAACTCAATAGTCATAAGTAACGTAGGGTTAACCTTACCTACGACCGTAGATATCAACTTAGTAACAGATACTACCAAAGCAAACTTTACCGATAGATGGCTCATCTTCAATCCAAGCGACCCTTTTTATAGGGTACGATTTATCAACAGTGCTACTTGGGCAGGGTTTGGAGATACAGGACATGTAGTCGGAGGCAATTCAAATACTAAGAAAGGGAAACGTTTAGAATGGTAACCCTATACACGCAACGTATTCTACGTCCTGCCGTTGCCATGATAGAGCTTATCTTTGCTCTAGTCATCATGGCGATTGTTATGATGTCAGCACCTATGCTCATCAGTACAGCATCCAAAAGTAGCACTACAGCCATGCAGCAAGAGGGTATCAATGAAGCCTCTTCAAGAATCAATATGATTATGGGCTATGCCTGGGATGAAAACAATACAAACAGCACCTATACACCTATCTTACATACCACAGGAGGTCATGCAGACTTGGCTATGGTAGCACTTACTTCTAGGAGAAAAGGCACACCCGAACAAAGCCAAAGAACCTTTATCTTTGCCGATGCAAACAGTAGTAATCTCTTTGCCTCAGAGCCTATTAACTTAGGTTTTGATACAGGGGAAACAGTAGAATCAGATGGCGATGATATAGATGACTTCATCGGAGATATTAACCTCACCCAAATAGGTGCATCAACCACGACAGACTATATAGAGAAAAGCACTATCAACATCAATACAGCTGTCAGGTATATCTCAGATGCAACCACCAATGACTACGGACGACGTATCATTACACATACTGCCTTTACTCCTATGGTTGTAGCTACAGATAGTTCAAATATCAAAGAAATAGTCGTTACCCTTACTAGCACAGATGTCCCCAACGCTGCAGTACTTGAAAAAACAATTGTTTTACGTGCTTTTTCTTGCAATATCGGTACATATAATTTAGAAGAGAGGAATTTTTAAAATGCAAATAACACGACAGAGAAAAGCATTTTCGATGATAGAAGTTGTCTTTGTTATCACGATATTAGGTATCATCACCTCAATAGGCTCTGAAGTGATTGCAAATGTATATGAAAACTATATCGTACAACGTGCACAACACCGAGCCTCTATCAAAACACAACTGGCACTCAATCAAATAGCCAATAGACTCCGTCATACCATACCAGGAAGTATAGGAAGACGTGTAGGAAGGCTAGGAGGATTTGAATTGACTACCTCTGCTATGGGTTCAGCCTCCAATGCTTATACCGTCCTCCAATGGGTAGGTACAGATATTGATAGCTTTGAAGCCATAAGTAGCGATACTAGCCGACAGCCTGGATGGAGTGGTTTTTGTGATGTAGATAACAGTTCAGCCACTGCTCTTTCTACACCAGGGTCTAATCTTGACTTAGCAAATACTATTATAGACAATCTCTCAAATGGTACAAGAGATATTACCACTGCTAGTTTATTTTTCCCTAATGAGCCAACTGCCTTTGCTATTCAAGCAGCCACAGGAACGAGTATTACTTTAGCTGCTAATCCTAGTAATCGTATCGTGGAGAGATACAAACTAGCATGGACTTCTTATGCCTTATTAGTGGAGGGTGGAGATTTATTTTTGTACTCTGATTTTGCACCTACCATAGGGGCCAATATCGTTGGAATCCGTTATCTTTTACTTAAAAATGTTACTAATTTCAAATTTGAAAATAGAGGTTCTACTACGCGTATCAAGCTTTGTGTAAAAGAAAATATCGGGGATGGATTTAGTATTCCCTCATGTAAAGAAAAGGCGATATTCTAATGAAACATATACACTATAGAAAAGGTTTTTCGATGATAACGGCCATTGTCATGATTGTATTGATGTCTACCGTGGCGATGTTTGTCATGGGACTATCAGGTAAACTCATCAAAGAAACCACAGCACAATACCAAAGAGAACAAGCCATGCTTTTGGCCAATAGTTATACAGAGTATAGCGTATTGGCAGTCACAGGAAATGATCGAAACATAGACTGTGTAGAGACAATCTATGGTCTTATTGGAAATGCCACAACGGTCAATCCCAATGATGGATATCGTATTCGTACACATATCTCCTATATTGGGATTAATGATGCCTCTGGTATAGCCAACTGTGCAAATATAAGAAGGTTAGGTGTTGTCCCTTTTGGTAGCAGTACCCCTCTTACTATCATCGTAGATGCTTATGTGGATTATAAAGATTTAGACAATCCAAATGCACCCAATTTAGTCTATCATAGACGCACCGTACAAAAGATATAATCATGAAAAATAAAAATTTTATACACCTACTAAAACCTGCTTTTACCATGCTAGAACTTATCATGGTTATCGTCATTTTAGGGATTCTCTCTTCTCTTGCTATACCTCGTATGGACAGAGACTACAAACAAGAAGCCTCTGATAGTATGCTCTCTCACATACGCTATACCCAACATCTAGCCCTAACCGATAATAAACATAAGTTTGATAAAGCCAAATGGCAACAAAGATTTTGGAGAATTGTTTTTAGTACCTGTACAGGAGACAATCGTTACTTTATGATAGGTGCTGATGATGATATGGAGAGTTCAAACAATGCATTTTTTGATCGTAATGAATCAGCGATAGACCCAAGTACAAGCAAACCATTTTTTTGGACAAGTGGTCAAGCTTGTCCTAATGGAGGAGATGGGTCAACCAGTGAAGAAGTGTTTATAAGTAAAAAATATGGTATCAAAACTATCCTAGCTCAGGGAGGTTGTGCAGGTACAAGTGCCACTACTATGGGGCATATAGGATTTGATAACTTTGGAAGACCTCATTATGGCTTTGGGTTATCTACGCAACCCAATTATAATAGTTTTATCACACAACCTTGTAGCTTTACCTTTACACTTTCAGATGATGAAACATTTACTATTACGATTGAACCAGAAACAGGTTATGCTCAAATTGTTGGGCAAGATGATTCATAATATAAGTTCTTATTTACCATTCATTAAGTATCTTAAGTTACAATTAAGTATAGCCAATCAAAGAAGCTATGCGTCACAGTACCTCAAATAAAAAAGGATCACTTATGAACAAAAGTATCACAGGTAGACATTTTGAACTCACAGAAACGATAAAAGCCTATGCAGATGCAGCCGTGGAAGGTCTCAAAAAATATAATTTAGATATTATCTCAGCAAATACTGTCATATCTGCCAATGAAAAACATGGTAGAAAAGGGTTTACTACAGAATTTATTATCAATTTAAAAGATAAAAATACTATCGTTATCACACAAAATGACAAAGATGTCTATGCCACTATTGATTTGGCAATAGAAAGAGTCAAAAAATCACTCAGAAGACATGCAGATAAAATTAAAGGTCATCGTATCATGAGCTTCAAAGACTTAGGGGTAGAAGCCGAAGCCGTGAGTGAATATACTACCAATGAAGAGTTAGAAATAGTACCCATGGACTTAGAACTTCATAAGCCTATTGACTTTGATGAAGCAATAGATGCACTCAAGTCTGAAACAAAACGTCAATTTATTGTATTTAATGACCATGAGGGTATCATGAGAGTCATGTACAAAAGAGCCGATGGGAAATTTGGACTCTATTAATAGTTATGAAAGCTTAGGCAATCTAGCCTTTGCTTTTGCTATTATCTCTTCATCTTCTGCCATATCTATCCACTTAAACTTTTGTCCACTTTGTATCGTACCATCAAGAATATCTCCAGCATCACGAAACTTCAAATCAAGCTTTGCAATATCAAAACCATTGCTCGTCTGTGTAAACTGTGTCAAACGTGGACTAGCCTTAAAATGGCTATAGAGATAACAGCAACTCTTCAAGCCATTACGCCCTACTCTTCCCCTAAGCTGATGTAAGGTAGACAAACCAAAACGTTCAGCACCCACTACCACAATCAGAGTAAGTCTCGGCAGAGAAATCCCCACTTCTACCACCGTAGTAGCAAGTAAGATATTGCCTTTTTCTCGAAATTCTAAAAGTTTATCTTCTTTGTCTTTGTCTTTTCCATGTGTGACATAGACATGCTCAAACTTCTTTTCCCAAAATCCCCTACTCTCTTCTAAAGACTGATAGGGTATTTCAGTACTTTGTTCTACCAAAGGATAGATGAGCAACACTTGATGACCTTGGTCTATCTCTTCTTTGATATGGCTCAATAAATCAGGGAAATCTTTTTTTGAGATAGTTTGGGTCAACACTTCACGCTCAAAAGGTGTCGTAGTAATCAAACTTACATCAAGTAGTTCAGAATCCATCATCGCTTGGGTACGTGGAATAGGTGTCGCTGAAAACTGTACAAAGTGAGGCTTTTTATCTCCACTACTAACTAATGCTTCGAGACTTGCACGTTGCTTTGTACCAAAACGATGCTGTTCATCGACCATCACAAGCGATGCCTTGGGTAAATCTTCTTTATAGAGTAACGCATGGGTACCGATGATAAAATCAGCTTCAGTATAGACCCCTTCTTTTTTTCCCTGCATCACCAACGCTATAGATACTTCTTTTGGCAGATACTTTGTAGCCTCTTCATAAAGCTGTATTGCCAAAAGTGAAGTAGGAGCCATCAAGATACTTTTGTGAGGTAAAGCCATCATCACAGAAGCGAGTATCACCATCGTTTTACCAGAACCCACATCCCCTACTACCATACGCTTCGTTGCCTTTTTATCGCTACTAAGGTCTTGTTGTATCTCTTTTATCACCAATGTTTGTTCGGCTGTGAGCCTAAAAGGTAATGCCTCTATAAAAGGTTCTACCTCCCCATGAAGGGCATCAAGTGCCTCAAAATCAGCCCGTTTTCCTCGTAATTTTTTTAGATGATTATACGCTTCTACAAATTTAAGTACCCCAATAAACGCATGTTTAAAATGCCCTTCTTCATAGACTTCTTCTATCCGTGTAGGAAAATGTATATGCATAAGAGTAGCCACTTCTTTACTATCTAAACCTTCATTATAAAGGTTTTGTTCACTAATATACGCTTCGATGAGTGCATTTATCTCAACCTCTTTTAAAACCGTTTTATATTTGGCAGTCACCTTCCCTACTTGCTTGATAGACTTAGGTTGAGACATCTGTAAGTAGCCTTTATAGGTTTCTACTTTTCCTTGTATCACATGGCTAGAACCTACACTAAATAGTTTATGATGATAAGGTGTCACACGAAAAAAGGTAGAAGAGAGTCGTCTCTTAGAGTGAGTAAGTATAAAAGTAACACGTAACTTCCCCCCATACACACTACTTTCTATCACCTTGGCTTCTAAAGTATTGACCTTACCCTCTTCTACTGTTTTTGAAATAGTTGTATCGTTATAAGAATGAGGAATAATCAGTGCTAAGTCTAAGAGTGTATGAATTTTAAGTTTGATAAAGAGTTGTTTGGCTTCTTGCATGATGTTTTTCCATTTTTATTTTTTATTGATTTTTAAAGGCTTCATACTCTTGTTCTAATTTATCCAAATCTTTATCATTTGAAATCATTATTAGATGATAATATTTAGCTGTCATAAAATGCAAAAAATCTATCGCTTCACATTTACCTTTGAGCCTTACACCGTTACTATGGCAATATCTTGAAAAATCAATAGCCTCATCATAAATTTCTTGTTTAATATTTACAGATTCAAAAGCATCTAAAAGCTCTACAGCATCTCTAAATCGCTTTTTATAATCAAAATGAATAGTTCTTAACGCTTCAATCACTACTAATCTATTGACAAAAATCTCACTTTCTTTTTCTTGTGCTATCTGTATAAATTGTTTTTTAGTCTCTTCCTTATTTTGACATAAGTCTATAATAATATTTGTATCAAAAAAATATTTCACTATTTTTCCTCATCTAAAGTATCAATAAAGTTTAAAAGACTTTCTTTTGCTCTTTTTTGTCTATTCTTATCATCTTGCGTAGGATAATGTATCCTCGCTTCATTCACATCAAAACCAAAAATATCATTTTGAATATCATTTAAAAAATTATTTTTCACTTCTTTTTGTTTAGAAATATTCACCACACCATCATCATCTTTATAAATTTGATAATACACAGCTTCCATACCAGCCCCCAAAAGAACACTAGGACTATGGGTAGTCACAATAAATTGAATGAGTGGAAAAGTATCTCTAAGTTTATTCATAAAACTATATTGCCATTTTGGGTGCAAGTGTAGTTCTATTTCATCAATCAAAACCACAGCTTGAAAATCACTGATATTTTCTACTTTTTGTTTCTCTGAAAGTCTTGCTATCAAATCACAAATAATGGTTATCACACCTTTATATCCAGCCGAAAGTTGCTCAAAACTAACCTCTGAACCTTTTTCGCTAAATATAACTTCATTAGGATTTATTTTTATCTCAATATCAGAATTTAAAAGATGATTTAAAAGGGCTTTTGCCTCTTTGACACTGATAATATTATCATTTTCTTTTTGCTCACTATAATCAAGATATTGCAACCATTTCATAGGAGATTTCAAATCATATTCTCCACTAAACAGACTTAAATATCCCGTAGTATCTTCTTTCATTTGACAAGCGTTATTTCGTGATGAACCATAGGCAAAGAAATTATTTTGAATATCTTTTTTATCTTCTATTTTAATACTAAAGTCATCTTCTCGCACTCTAAATTCTTTAAGTCCATCTTCTTCTGTTCCTTTTAATCCAACAGCGATAGCTTGAAGTAAAAGCGTTTTACCATCTCCATTCTCTCCTACGATATAAATTTCTTTTTTGTCTTTTAGGTTGTCTAGGCTTATTTCAGTTATTGAGAAAAACTTTTTTATACTTATATTCGTTAAGGTTTTTATATTTTCTTTTGGGAGAGCTTTTTGCTTTTCTTTTTTTAAGTCATTTTCTAATACATTGAGAAGTAAATCTACATCTTCTATTTTTTTTAGGAAAAGTGGTCTAATATGTTGATTATCTTGATAAGAAAAAAATTTAGCTATATTTTTCTCTAGTGTTATAAAAATAGATGATTTTTGAAAGTTTTCATTTAAAATTTTAAAATAATTTTTTGAGAATAATATATTATTTCTATACGGTTCATAAATATAAAAGGAATACTCTTTATCTAGCTGAAAAATATTTGTATGTACATTTTTTGTACTCGCATGACCTAAAGTATTAAATTCATTTATAAAACTTAAATTCAATATTTTATCTACTTTAAAATCTATATCTTTAACGAATTCTTCTAAATCAGAAGTAGAATTTATTTTTCTAAAAAGCTCTATTTTTTCTACAGAAGTTAATAAATTATAATTATCAGGCTTATCCCAAATTTCATTATCAAACTCATTAGTAATAATTTGGTCAGCAAAAAAATATAGTAAAAATTCAGGAGAAAAAAAGTTATTTGGTTCTTTTCTAGCTATATTCAAAAGTAAGTTATAAGATACACACACCTTCGGATTCTCAGGGTCAAATATATACTTCTCTATTGCCTCTTTATCTATCCCCATGAAAACCCCTTCTTCCTTTATTTTTTGTCTTTCTTATTTGTCTTTCTTAGCTGTCACAAGCACAAAAGACAAGTCAGACAATTCTTTATGTGATTTGATAAAGCGATTCATCTCTTCAAGTGTCACAGAAGCAATCTTATCTAGCTGAAGTTTGGCAAAATTAAGAGGTCTATCATAATAATAATCATTATACGCACGGCTTAGTCTTTGGGCAAGGGTTTCTGTACGCAAAGGTTCAGACCCTAACAAAAACTTTTTGGTATCTTCTAACTCTTCTTTAGTAATACCCTCTTTGACAAAAGTATCTACCACTTCTTGGATAAGGTCTTTCGCCTCATCTTGTGTAGAAAGTTTTGTTTGTAAATAGCCACTAAGATATGATACCGACTTGGTACGTCTAAGCGAAGCATACACCCCATACGTCAGTCCACGTTTTACACGTATCTCTTCCATCATACGGCTACCAAACCCTGCTCCACCTAGTAAATACTCTGCAATTTTTGCTTTGTACTGGTCTTTTGCATCATACGCATAGTAAAATGGCGACCCAAAAAATATCGTAGACTGTTGCGTATCTTCATGAAGCAATAGCAACTCTTTTTTATCCGAAGCTTCAATAGATTGGAGTTGTCTCATTTTTACCTTTGGAAAAAGTGAAAGTATCTCTGTGAGATATATTTTAGCTTGTGCAAATTCTATATCACCACCGACTACGGCTATCACATTATTGACACCTAAATGCCCTGTAATAAAGTTTTGAATATCTGCTACTTTTAAGCTATTAATACTTTCTAGCGTACCATCATAAGGTTTGGCTAAAGCATTGCCTTTAAATAATATTTTACGTAAAGATGTCGCAGCGATATAGTCAAAATCACTCTTCTTTTGTGTAATCCATCCTATCTTTTGATGCTTGATCTGCTCTAGGGCTTCTTGGCTATAGTTGGGGTCTTTGAGTAGTTCTACCGTTCTTTGTACTGCATTGGCAAACTCTGATTTGAGTGCTGAGATTTCAATCACAAAACTTTCACGCCCTACATTACTCTCTATATCTATCGCATGGGCATCTAGTTTGGTAGCAAAACCAATACTCCCCTCTTTTTTTGTACCTTCGTTCAAAAGTTTCGCCGACATATCTGCTAATCCATCTATCGTAGTGGATAAATGTCCAGCATTCTTAAAGACCAATTGTATAGAAACAATAGGGATATATTTGCCCTCTTCAAAAACAACGGCTACTTTCGTATCGTTAATCGTTAGCTCTTTTAGTTCTGTTGCCATCAATGCTCCTTGTAATGCTATGAGTAAAATAAGTATCTTTTTCATCTAAAATCTTTCCAAAATCGTATATGCCGTATTGCGTTTCGCAGGACTCTCGCCTACATCACAAATAAGCTCTATCATCTGCTCTTGGTTCATCTCGTTTTTTGCCCCTGCTGATGATACCACATTCTCTTCCATCATCGTGCTACCCAAATCATTTGCCCCAAACAATAGTGCCATTTGTCCTATATACGA
The DNA here is from genome assembly GCA_027062365.1 of Sulfurovum sp. Taxonomy (GTDB): domain Bacteria; phylum Campylobacterota; class Campylobacteria; order Campylobacterales; family Sulfurovaceae; genus Sulfurovum. The sequence continues at coordinate 105,634 of JAMOTK010000022.1, read as the reverse complement.
GCCTTGTGTCACCCATGAGCTTTGGATATTTGGCACATTATCCAAAAATAGTCTTGCCACGGCTAGATAACGCAAATATTGATTGGGTGTAGTCTTGGTAATCGTAGGCAGTTCACGTTTGAGCTGTGTATGGTCGCTTTGATAAGACCACATAATAAAGGCACGAAAGCCCCCTGTCTCATCTTGAAGCTGACGTACATAATCCAAATGCTCCACAATCTCATGCACTGTTTCCACCGTGCCATACATCATCGTAGCAGTAGATTTAATCCCCAATTTATGAGCCTGTCTATGCACATCTAGCCACTCATCTTTGTCATGTTTTTTGGGTGCAATAATATCACGCACCCTATCGCTCAATATCTCTGCCCCTGCCCCTGGTATTGAGCTTAGCCCCTTGGCTTTGAGCCGTGAAAGCACTTCTGAAATAGAAATTTTAGAACGAGAAGCAATATAATTTATCTCAATAGAAGAGAAGCCATGAATAGTCACTTGTGGATATTTCTGATGAATATGCTCCACCAAATCCTCATACCATTCAATCTCCAACTTAGGATGAACCCCACCTTGAAATAAAATCTGCGTCCCACCGATAGCCAAAAGCTCATCTATTTTAAAATCAATCTCATCAAAAGTCAAGATATAGGCATCTTCTTTTTTCTCGTGCGTATAAAAAGCACAAAACTTACAATCAACCCAACAAATATTGGTATAATTAATATTTCTATCCACCACAAAAGTAGTCACACCTTTTGGGTGCATCTGCTTTTTACGAGCTAAAGCCATCTTCCCCAAAGTCTTTAAATCCCCATTTTCTATAAGGTCTATCGCTTCATCTATGGTCATTCGTTTTGTCATAGTTGCTGTCATTGTTTTCCTTTATTCTCAATTCTCTTTAAATACCTGATAATAATTTGAATCAGCCCATATATTTAAATTATTAAATAAATTTGTAGTCTTAAAATAAGAAAAAGTATAAGATAATCTTAAAGATTCTTCTATTTTATCTTTATTTATATTTCCTCTTGAAAAATATTGTGCCATAAGCAAAGTCATATCATGCCCATTACAAATTTGTAAGGAGTCTATAGATATAAGTTTTAAACTATCTATTTCGTCTTGTATATTTATATCGTAGTCAATTTGTTCTATCAATAGTTCTATTAATTTATCAAAATCAAAAGATACTTGACAATCCAAATAAGATACTAAATTATTTAATTTAATTCTCTTAAAATTAAATAAGCCATTATTTTTATGAGAATACCATCTGATATAGCCTATTTTTATAGCAATATCATATATATTTTCTTTAAGATTTTCAGATAAAAAAGCATAACATTCGCCATTGGAATACTCATTAATAGTGGAATAGAATGCCTCTGTTTCAATCATTTGAATTTCCATATCATGATAATCAGTAATAAACAAGTTATTATTATAAGCAATCTCTTCTAAATTATCAAAATCAGCATCAGCTATACCAATTATATTTTTATAACCATCTTCTATTAAATTATTTAATCCTTCAATAACTTTATCTTTACCTTTGACTTCTATAGTATCTGTATAATTATGAGAAAAAATATTTCTAAAAAGTTTTATATCTGTATCTCCCTCCAATAAGATAAAAACTTTATTTTCATTTTGAGGGTGTCTAATAGAAAGTTTTATCTCCACAAGTTTAGGTTCTAATGCACGAGATAAAGCTTGAATACTATTCACTTTTAGAAGCCTCTAAATTAACTGTTAAATCCCAACTATCATCAATAATATAAGGTGAATGTGTTGCGATAACAATATCTATATTTTGAAGTTTTATTATCTCTTTAATATCATTTAAAAACTCTTTTTGCCATACAATATGAAGTGATATTTCAGGTTCATCAATTAATACTAGTGAATTATCACTTGATTTAAAAATAAGTTCAAAAAGTAAAACAACCTCATGTTGCTCACCTGATGATAATTCTGTTAATTGTAAAATTGAACCATTTTCTGACTCAAAAATAAATCCCTTGTCTTTATCAATCTTGATTTTTTTAAAATTAAATCTTCTTTCATTTAATATTTTTGTAAAAAGTTCAATTTTATCTACTAAAGAACGAAAAACAGCTAATTTTTCTTCACTATCAATAATATAAAGAGATAAAACCTTTGTATCACTATCACTAATTTCAGCTTCTTCTAAAAAACTATCTTCATCTAATTTTAATAACCCATATTGAGAAGTCTTCTGCCTTTGTTCTTGTAATGATTGTAATTTAGCTTTTAACTCCTCTTCATTAAGAGAGGTCTTTCTCGCTTTAAACAAGCGTTTTGGAAAACTACTATCTAAAGATTGTGTAACTTGTGCATATTCTTCAATAATTTGTTTAATTTTGTAACTTAATTCATGTGAATATTTCTCAATAGTATCAGTAATGACTGTTTCTCTTCTCAGTCTATGATTAGATACGGACTCTCTTTGTATTAATCGTTGTTCTTGAATAAGATATACTTCAAGTTCATCTAAAATATAAAGAAACTCTTTAGGAATGCCAATATTAAATCGTTTCATAAAATGTTCAGGAATATAGTCACTATATTGATAAATAGCTTCTTCAAGTGATAAAGTTTCATTTGTTGATATATTTAAAAATTCGTTACTTCTTACTCTTTCAATAAAATTAGGCAAAAATTCTTCTATTTGACGAAAAGGCATCCCTTTCTTTACCTCAGAAAGTAATTTTTTAGATGGGTATTCAAAAGCAGTAATTGTTTGAATATTATCTTTTAAAATAAAATCTATTTTAGTAGTATCACTAGTAATTGTTTTTATAATATTTATAGAGTTATTATTATCTAAAGTAACAATAATTTTATCAAAAACTAATCTTGAAAAAAAACTAAATCTCTTATTAAATAAGTTATCTATAATTTTAAGTGTCATAGTCTTACCATAACCATTTGGAGCAGTTAATATAGTAATTCGCTCCTTTTGATTATAATGAATCTCATGGTTAAATAAATTAAACAGTCCCTCTATCTTGAGATTTAATAATTTCATTTTAGTTTCCTATCCTAACTCTTAGTCAGTTTTCCCCAAAGCATCCAAAACCCCATTGATGAACTTAGGAGATTTTTCGTCTGCCAAAGTCTTAGCGAGTTCTACTGCTTCATTGATGATGATGGCTTTGTCTGTTTTGGCGATGAGTATCTCATACGCACCCAAACGCATAATGGCTTTTTCTACTTTGCCTATGCCGTCATAATCCCAATCTTTGAGATGGGCTTTGATTTCTTTGTCTATGAGTTCTATATGTTCAATCGTACCGTCAAAGAGTGTATGTGAAAACTCTCTTTGTTTGTTACGGATTTTACCCTCTTCTAATATTTCATCAGAAAATTTAGCGATATTTTCGTTACCCAAATCATAGGCATACAATAGTCCGATGACAGCTGTTCTTGCTTGGTGTCTTGTTGCCATTATGCTAACTCTCCATAAAGATTAATCATTTCAATCAGTCCGACCATCGCTTCGCCACCTTTGTTTCCTGCTTTTGTCCCTGCTCTCTCAATCGCTTGTTCGATGCTATTAACGGTTAATACGCCAAAAGTCACAGCTTTGCCATGTTTGAGTCCTACCGTAGCCACACCCTTGGTAGCTTCTGCCGAGATATAGTCAAAATGAGGAGTTGCCCCACGAATAACTGCACCCAAACAACATACAGCGTCATACTTACCACTAGCCAAAGCCTTATCAAGAGCAAAAGGAATTTCAAATGCACCTGGGACTAAAATCAAATCCAAATCATCAGGATTTCCTCCATGTCTTGTATAAGCATCCACTGCACCCTCTACCAATCTATCTGTGATAAAGTGGTTAAATCTACCATTAATAATCGCTACTTTTTTGCTCTTGTCTACTTGTAAGTTACCTTCTACTGTTGTCATCTATTTTCCTTTTGTTTGTGTTTTTATTTTATAAAAGAGATGATTCTTATCTAAAAATACAATATAAAAAGTATTTTTATCAAATCTCTCTTCAGTTTTTGGGTGAATTGTATCATGATATTTTTCAGGAATTATAAATCCTATCAATCTAACACTATTTTCTAATCTAAATCTCGCCCAACTTATATCGTCAGGAATAAAAGTAGGGTTTATAAAATCTGATTCTGTTGGAAACTTTTCATAAATTTCTAATATATGAGACCGATATTTAGCTTTACCTATTTCTAGTTTACTCCAATGAACTAATGGTTCTTTAGAATATTCTTTTAGTTTATCTAATAACTTTTTTAATTCATTTTGAGACCAATCAGAAAAATCTTGTCCTACTTCTTGACTATTATCAAAATAGGCAAAATTAAATTTACATTTTAAAGTTAATGTATTATTATCACTATTAATGAAAACTTTAGGAATAGTATCCAAAAAAGCTATTTTTTTCCTATTTTGAAACTTTTTACTAGCCATAATTTAACCTTGGTTTACCACCTATCTTCCCCTCTTTATACTTTTGAACGATAGAACGGTCATTACGAAGCATATCACCTTGAATTTCATCTAGTCGATACAAAAAACTCTCATTTTTATCTTTGTTTACTAAAACAACTCTATATTTACCAAGTTTATCCATTATATCTGTATGGTGTGTAGTAAAAATCAGTTGAGCATTATTTGGATTTTTCTCTTCATCATCAAAAAAGTTTATAAGCATTGGCAATAAGTCACTATGTAAATTTATATCAAATTCATCTAAGACCAATGTACCACCCATATCTAAAATAATTTTATAAAGTCCTAATTGTAAATAAAGAGCTTTTACCCCACTTGATTGGTATTGGAAAGTTAAGTTATGACCTTCCTCATCTAGTATATTATAGTTAAATAGTGGAAAGTATTCCTCTTTTCCTGTCTCTTTATGCGTTTGTTTCTCTATTGTTATAGTATTAATACCTGTATCAGAAAGCACTAAAACTTTTTTAACAAAATCAAAAATAGATTGATTTTCAAAATAAAACTGTGTAACAGATTTATAATCTATATAATCATCTTTTCGACCCAAATCATCTACATTTATTCCAATTTTACTAAAAAGCGTATAAATTAATTTTGTACTTTCAACACCATATTGATTGGCTGTACTGACTAAAGAAACGTTATCTCTTAATTTCATAATTTCTAAATCTTTAAACTCTTTTAATTTTGAAATAATTTTATTTTTCTTTCTTTCAATGATTTTACTCTCTCTTTTTTCTTTCCTATAAATAATCTCAGAAAGTATTCTATCTACAGTAAGTTTTAATTCATATCTATACTCTATATTATTTTCAAGAAAAACAATATAAAACTCACTAGGCTGAGAATTATCAAAAAATGAATGAAATGGTATTTTAGAGTCAGGATTTTGATTAAAAGAGTTCTTAACGAAATCACATAAAAAAGATAATACTTTCAGTACATTCGTTTTACCTGAAGCATTCGCTCCTTTAATTGCCATAATATTAGTATAAAAATTACCTTTAGATATAGTCTTTGGACATCCTTCACCCAATCTTAAAGAAACTTCAAATCCTTCTTTAAATGAATAAAAATTTTTTGCTCCAAACTCTAATATCATTATATATTCCTAATATTTTTATGTTAATAATAACCAATAAAACTTTATTTAAAGTTATTTTATGTCATACAATGACATATTATTAGAATAAGCCTAAATTCTACTCCACAATACGTCTAATAGCATCAATTTGACCAATAAGTCTATCTAAATCATTCAATTTTATCATATTTGGACCATCACTTAAAGCGATAGAGGGGTCAAAGTGCGTTTCAAAGAAAAAACCATCTACACCCACAGCAGATGCTCCTCTTGCTAAATATTCTACCATAGAAGCATCTCCTCCACTTGTAGCACCTCCACTAGCAGGGGCTTGGACAGAGTGTGTGGCATCAAAAATTACAGGAGCAAATTCTCTCATAATTCTAAGCCCTCGCATATCAACAATAAGATTACCATAACCAAAAGTTGAACCTCGTTCTGTGAGCCATACATTATATTTTTGAGCGTTCTCATAGTTTACTTCACCCTCAAAACCTCGTGTTTTAAGTACTTTTGCCACAGAATGTTTCATCGCATCAGGAGCAAGAAATTGCCCTTTTTTGATATTGACCACTGCCGATGTCTTCGCACAAGCGACCAATAAATCCGTTTGTCTACACAAAAAAGCAGGGATTTGAAGCACATCAGCTACCTCTGCCACTGCTTTAGGTTGCGTGTAATCGTGAACATCTGTGAGGATTTGATAGCCAAATTGTTCTTTGACCTCTTGAAGCATCTTTAGCCCTTCGTCTAAACCCGGCCCTCTAAAAGAGTCTAGGCTTGTTCGGTTGGCTTTGTCAAAAGAGGCTTTGAAGTAAAAATTTTTGGTACAATCTTCATGGTATTTAAGGAGAGATTGTGCGATACGCATCACATTATCACGGCTTTCTAGGACACAAGGTCCAGCTATTAGTATCATTTTTCATCCTTACATATAAGCCATTACTAGCCCATTATTTTATAAACAAAAGTATATCTAAAGATTATTATTTTAGGGTTGTTTTACCTTCTGTTAGCCTTTATCCTTTAGTAAAACCACCATAAATCCTGACCCAACAACCAATAGTATACCCAAAAATGTCCAAAGGTTTGGAAGGGGGTCTCCGAGTACTGTGCCTATGATGAGGGCAAAGATGATATTTGAATAGGATATTGTACCTACGATACCTGCTTTGGTAAGTTCGTAGGCTTTGGTCATAAGCAGTTGAGAGATGGTGGCAAAGATACCTACTGCTGTAACATACACCCACTCTATCCCTTGGGGCATGATAAACGATGCAAACATCCAATCAAAATCTTCTGATACAGAAACATAGGGGGTGATGAGCATGAGAAATAAAGGAGCGATTGTACCTATGAGCATGAAAGACATAACAATGGCTCTTGTGTCGTAATATGTGCGTAGTTCTCGTATAGATGTGTAGGCTAATGCTGCTCCGATACCTGAAAAAATTCCTAAAATATCATATTTATCAAAGCTTCCTCCTTGGGGTTGGGCGATGAGGATAATACCGATAAAGCCAATAGCAATAGCAAAAAGTGCTGAGGGGTGTAGTTTTTCATTGAGGAAGATATAGGCAAAAATAGCCACAAATATGGGGGATGTTTTGTTGTAGGTCACGGCTTCGCCTAGGGGGATATGTGCCATAATATAGAAATATGCTAAAAGGGCTGAAAATCCCATAGAACCACGAAAAATGAGAAGCATAAGCTTTCCACCTTTTTGATTGAGAGGGATTTTCCAAATGGAGAGTCCCACAAGCACAACGCCAAAAATGTTTCTAAAAAAAGTAACCTCAACAGGAGGTAACATTTGACTCACTACCTTTGCAAAACCTCCCATCATCGCGAAGCTCAAAGAAGCCAAAAGCATAAAGAGTATACCTCTGTCCATATTTGTTATTATTTTTTTCAACGTAGTTCCTCATCTTGATATGATGGAAGTGTAGCATAATAGCTTTAGGCTTATCTAGTACGTACAGCTCGAATATCCCCAAAGAATATTACATCTTTTAAAATGGCTTTATTGGTGATACCATCTTTAGCAATACTCAGCATAAGTCTACCCTCTTTACTAGAAAATATTTGTTGATGGATAATGGCTGTGGCATACCAAGAGGCATTTTTACCCAGTGTTTTATAGTACTTAGAGAGTTCTTTCTTTTTAGGGATATGTACGGTAACTTTACCTTTTTGACGTTCTGCTCCTATGGTCTTAAAAATATAATCATGGGGCTTTGTCTTCTCTTTGATAAGACCATCAAGGTTAAAATAAAGTGTCAAGAGGTCATTGGTGCTATAAAAATCAAGCACACTCTCTTCATCTCTTGTTTGTTTTCCTTTTTTAAACTTTTTAAATTTTTTAGTGACGGTTTGATGAATATGGTCAAAAAGATACTCTTTTTGCATCACTGTTTTATGGTGTGACTTGACTACTTTATAGCTATCACTTATCATAATACCATTTTTAATATGTCCTTGTGAACTATGATGTTCTGTGCGTCCTCTACTTAATAGTTTTGCCAATCCTGTGGCTGAGAGCTTGATGTCGATACTATAAGTATCTTCTGTTTTTTCTAAAACAGCTTTGGCTACCCCTATTTTACCAAAAATGCCATAACTTACATCATAATTGGCATAAATGATTTGAGCGTGTATCAATAGGGGTACCGTCATAAAAAATAGCATAAAAATAGAAAATCGTTTAGGCATACTAGAATCCTTTTTACTAAGCATAGCATATTTTTATGATAAAATATGTTAGACAAAACACCTCCAAGGATAACAATTATGCCTATTTCTGAGAATAATACCACAACATCACTCAATGTCATTGATGATTTGAGTATGGATCTTCATACGAAGATACAAGATATTCTAACACCTCTTTATTCTTCTGATTATGGTGATTTTTTCTTAACTTTTATTTTTGGTATCCCACTGGCTCAATGGATAGGTGCTATTATTGTTTTTTTACTTTTTTTGGGATTACGTCACTTTTTTACCTCTTTGGTCATGGGAACACTACAAAAACTTGCTAAGTATTCAGACAACTATTATGATGACCGTATTATCTCAGCACTCAAAGCACCTATACGCTTTGCTTTTATTGTGGTGGGGATGCATCTTTTCTTTTTGATTACCTTTCAAGAAACGATTTTGATTAAAAAGATTTTAAATACACTGATTGTGTATGATATTTTTTGGGCGATATTGGCTATCTTGGAAGCAATACGAGAACTTTTTCAAAAATTTGCCAATAGATTTAGTGAAGACCTTTATAAAGAAATCGGTAATTTTATGCTCACTATCATGAAAATACTGGTATCAGGTATAGGTTTAGGGGCAATGCTTCAAGTGTGGGGTATTAATGTAACGGCATTGGTGGCTTCTTTGGGTATCGGGGGGTTGGCTTTTGCCCTAGCTGCTAAAGATGCTGCTTCAAACCTCTTTGGCTCTTTTTCCTTACTTGCTGACCGTTCTATACGTATTGGGGAGTGGATTAAAGTCAATGGTGTGGAGGGTGTTGTAGAAGATATTGGGATGCGTACTACGAAGATACGTTCTTTTCAAAAATCACTCATCACTGTACCCAATCAAATTGTGGCAAATAACCCTATAGAAAACTTTTCACGTCGTGGAGTAAGACGTATTAAATTGCATATAGGCTTGACCTATGATACGTCTAGTCAACAGATGAGTACTATCGTAGAAGAGATAAAATATATGTTACATACCCATGATAAGATTTCTAAAAAAGAAACTCTGCTTGTTAATTTTGATTCTTTTGGAGACTCCTCACTCAATATCTTTATCTATACTTTTACCTCTACAGCCAATTGGTTGAAGTATTTAGATATTCGTGAAGATATACATTTAAAGATTATGCATATTGTAGAAACTAATGATGCAGCATTTGCCTTTCCCTCACACTCTATTTATATGGAAGAGACCCAAAAGAAACTTTAAGTTAATTTTCTTATGCTAGAATATTACTATATATTTAATCTAATTTTTAAAAGGTTCTAAAATAATGCAAAAAATATCTTATTTTATATTCTTGATAGTATCCATTTTTATCCTCGCATCTTGTGGTTCAGACAATAACACAGGGACATCTACTACACCCCCACCATCTTCATCATCAGCCTCTATTGATGTACTCGTACTGTACGATAGAAATGTCAAAGATGCCTATAATGATGTGGCGACACGTGTTAATCATCTCTTTGCTGTGAGTAATAATGTTTATAGAGACAGTGGATTAAATATTACCATTCATGCCAAAAAGATATTATTTTATGATGCACAAACCCATCCTGCCTTAAATGAAATCGCTAATTCAGCACAAATACAAGCTGCAAGAGAAGAGTATAAAGCAGATACGGTACTCATTTATCAAGTCAATCCAAATGGTAATTTTGGTCAATGTGGTGTGGCGTATGGTGCAGGGTCATATGATACTCCTTCTCAATTTAGAGGTGCAATGTTTGCCCAAGTGGAGATTAATTGTCCTACGGATACTACAGCCCATGAGATAGGTCATAACATGGGATTACGTCATTCACACCTCCAAGATGGAAACAATGCCCAACCCTATTCTTATGGCTTAGGTCATGGGGTCAATGGTAAATTTGCCACGATTATGGCGTATGCACATAAGTTTAATACGACCAATCAAATTGCACGATTTTCTTCACCCTATTATGAATGTATCGCTGGGTATCCTTGTGGTATCCCTATAGGTCAAGCAGGAGAAGCACATGCTACTTCTGTTCTTGAAGTGACTGCTCCTAAAATTGCAAACCTTTATTAGTAATATCTATCGTGAAAAGAATACTTTTTATCCTTTTGGTAGCCCTAATATTACTAGGGCTTCTCTTTTATACCATTCAAAGTAAAGAAAATACTTTAAGTCACAGGGATAAAAAAAATAGAGTGACAAAAAATACGATACAAGATTCATCTCAAAATAATATATACTCTCAATCTATAAAAAAAGAAAATAAACTATACAAACAAAAAAATGTACAAGTAGCAAAAGAAAATAAAGAAAAATTAAAAATTAAAAAAGTCGTAATGTATGAAACACTCTCTTCTGCTGAAGCATCTTTAAAAACCAAACCACGTCATGCTATTGCTCATGTGAGTGCTATTGCCATGCAAAAGCATATACTTCAAGCCAAAGACACCCTAGTATTTCCCAATATTGAGGGACTTGATTACACGATAAAAATTTCTCATGTGATGACCCATAATGATGGTTCTACAAGTACTACAGGGGCATATATAGATGAGGGGATTACTTACACCACAACGATTACACAGTCTGATACACAAAGTTTCATCTCTTTAGCAACAGCACAAGGTCTCTATGAGATAGAGGCTTCTAATGGCGTAGGATATATCTATAGAACCGATGCTATTCGTCAATATCTACAGTCTAAACCTCTGAATGATACAATCATATTACCTCTATTAAAATAATATGTTATAATTTCAACAATTAAACCATACAGAAAGAAATATCATGCAAGAAAAATCACTTAAAAAAGTAGCTATCGTTGGTCGTCCTAATGTAGGAAAAAGTTCTCTTTTTAACCGTTTGGCACGACAAAGAGATGCTATTACCTCCGATATGTCTGGGACAACAAGAGACATTAAAAAGCGTATTGTCACTATCTCACAAAATCGTGAATTTGAAGTACTAGATACAGGAGGGATAGACTACTCAACTGAGCTTTTTGCTAAAGTCGCTTCTTTCTCTTTACGTGCAGCAAAAGAAGCCGATATTATCATCTATATGGTCAATGGGAAAAGCATACCTGATGAAGAAGATAAAGCACTTTTTTATAAGCTCCAAGAGATGAAAAAACCTCTAGCTCTTGTGGTCAATAAAATTGATAACGATAAAGAAGAAGAGCGTTATTGGGAATTTTTGGAATTTGGTGCTGATGCTACTTTTCCTATGTCTGTGAGTCATAACCGTTATTTCAATGACTTTTATGCTTGGATGGAAGAACATATCCCTGCACCTATAGAAGAGACCTCACTACAAATCATTGAAGATGAGATAGACCCCTTTGCTAAAATTGTAGAAGAGATTAACACGGTGAAAGAGGTAGAAATAGACAATGAAATACGTGTAGCTATCATCGGACGTGTCAATACAGGAAAAAGCTCTCTACTCAATGCCCTACTAGGGGAAGAGCGTTCGGTTGTCTCAGATGTAGCAGGGACAACAATTGACCCTATCGATGAAATGATAGAGCATGATGAGCATGAAATAACCTTTATTGATACAGCAGGAATCCGTAAACGTTCCAAGATTTTAGGGATAGAAAAATATGCCCTCACACGTACCACAGAGATGCTCAAAAAAGCAAATCTTGTCTTGCTTATACTTGATTCAACCCAACAAATATCAGAATTAGATGAGAGAGTAGCAGGTCTCATAGAAGAGCATAAACTAGCTTGTCTTATCGTACTAAATAAATGGGATATAAAAGAAGACAGAAGCTATGAAGATGTAGTAGATGATGTACGTGATGAGCTTAGGTTCTTGCACTATGCACCTTTTATTACTATCTCAGCCAAGACAGGATTAAGGGTCAATAAAATACTTGACCAAATCGTCTCTATCTATGGTAGATATAAACGAAGGTTAGCTACCTCTGATATTAATGATACCTTACGTGCTGCCATTAGAAGACATCATATCCCATCACATAATGGGGCAGTGGTCAATATCAAGTTTGCAACACAATATGAGACCAAGCCTCCTAAAATTGCACTCATTACCAATCGACCAGAATATTTGCACTTTTCTTATATTCGTTACTTGTCTAACTTCTTTAGAGAAAAATATGATTTTGAGGGTGTTCCCTTAGATATTGTAGCAAGAAAACGTGGTGAGAGAATAGATGAGCAAGAAGATGAATATTAATCAAAAACAGGAGTCATTATGCGTGTACTAACAGGAATCCAAGCGTCAGGGAAACTCCATATCGGCAATTATTTTGGGGCTATGAAACCTATGGTAAAGCTTCAAGAAGAAAATGAACTCTTTACTTTTATAGCCAATTATCATTCATTGACAACATCTAAAGATGCCAAAACACTCAAACAATATACCATAGATGCTGCTGTTGATTATCTTTCTATTGGTATTGACCCCACTAAAACAACCTTTTGGGTACAAAGTCATGTCCCAGAAGTACTTGAACTCTATTGGATACTCTCTAAATTTACCCCTATGGGACTACTAGAGAGAGGGCATTCCTACAAAGACAAAGTAGCCAATGGTATATCTGCAAATCATGCTTTATTCTCTTATCCTGTACTCATGGCTGCAGATATTTTGATGCTAGATACACAAATAGTCCCTGTAGGAAAAGACCAAATCCAACATGTAGAGATGACACGTGACATCGCTACAAAGTTTAACAATGAATATGGTGATATTTTTGTTTTACCTGAACATAGAGTAGAAGCTGATTTGGCCACAATACCTGGGATAGATGGAAGAAAGATGTCGAAGAGTTATGACAATGCCATAGACCTTTTTATGGATGAAAAACCTTTACAAAAAAGATGCAATAAAATCATCTCTTCTTCTACCCCATTAGGAGAAGCCTTAGCATGGGAAGATGACAATATCTATGCCCTAGCCTCTTTATTTTTGGATGAGACACAAAAACAAGAGCTTCAAGTACGTTACCAAAGTGGATTAGAAGGATATGGGCATTTTAAAAAGTATCTTAAAGAATTAATTTGGGAAGAACTCGGTGAGGCTAGAGAAAAACGTGCCTATTATCTCTCTCACATGGATGAGGTCAATGATATACTAGCCCATGGAGCGACCAAAGCCAGTAAGGTAGCCCAAGCGAAGATGTCTAAAGTAAGAGAAGCGATTGGACTATAAGAGAGTATAGTCCAAAGGCATCTTATAAATCCAAAGCATCTATTGCCAACCCTAGTGTATCTTCTACTTCATCAAATTCTAATTTTTCAGGTTCTCCTGAAAGATTTTTTACTTTTTTAGGCTCTTTAATCTCTTTTTTCTCTTTTACCCCTGAATAATTTTCAAGATTTTGCATATAGGCACTTTTTGACTTGTCCTCTATGACCACACCTAAAGTATTTTTCTTAATCTCACTTTTAATGGTTACGGTGTTTACCTTATTTTCTTTTCGTGCATCTACATCTACATCTACATCATCTCCATAGCCTTCAAGACTAGATAAATAACTACTTGTTTTTGCTTTTGATGTCTCTTTTTTAGAAGGTACAACAAATGCTATTTCTTCTAGGGTATCATCCTCTTCAATAAGATTGTACTGTACAATAAAAAACACAATAGATAACGATAAAAGTACCACAAGGAAAATAGCTATATTTTCTAATAAATTTTTCATCGTAGCTCCTTATTTATTTTCTACTGTTGTAAACCCTAAGATTTTCCACATTTGAAAACCTCCACGATAGTAAAGCATCTTTTCTGCAGGATACCCCATATCTAACAATGATTGAATAAAGTCTGCTGATTTATCACACCAAAGTCCATTACAATAAAAAGCTATATCTAAAACATTTTTGGTATTTAATGTACCATCAGGATTTCTTTTAGCCCCAAATATTTTAAGTACTTTTTCAATTTTAATTTTATTGTCGATAACTCTAGCAGGAATATTTACAGCAGATGGGATAGACTCTTGTTTATAGACTTCTTTAGGTCTCAAATCAACAAGAAGCCCTTTTTTCTTATTTACTTTTTCTTGCATAAATGTCAAAATTTCTATTTCAGCTATGGTTTGAATATCATCATGCATTTTAATAGCCTGAATAAACTTACCTGGTCTATAAATTTTAGCATATTCTCCATAAATTTTATTTTTGGTGTCTTGGATTCGATGTACTTTGACAGCCTTACCTTTATGATAGACATAAATATATGCTATGTCTGGTGTAATTTTTACTTTATTATATTTTCCTGCTTCAGCAAAAGTGAGTAATGCCAATAATAATATTATAATAATTTTCATTTTGTCTCCTTAGGTACAATCGTAGTTAAACCTAGCAACTGCCAAGACTGCATACCACCACGATAATATTTCATTTTGGACTTAGGATATCCTAATTCTATCAATGCTTCAATGGCAGTAGGAGATTGTCCACACCATGCTCCATTACAATAGAGTAAAATAGTCTTTACTGATGTAAAACTCCATTTATTATCTTTACCTTGTGTAGCACCTAAAGACTTTAAGGCTTTTGTTCTTGCTTCTGTATCAGATAAAAATACTTTAAAAGGCATATTTACAGCACTTGGTATGGCTGATTTTTTAAACCAATTTGATAGTCGTGCATCAATAAAAGTACCTTTTTGCTTGGAGATAAAATCCAAAACTTCTAACTCACCAAAAGTTTCAATACCCTCACTCACAGAAAAAGGTTCTATAAAAAAAGGAGGCGAAGGTCGAGAAGTAAGTGCAAAAGTATTGGTAAGATACGTATCCTCCTCTTGTACTCTTTGTATCTTGTACGTTTGTCCATCTGATTTTACTGTTACAAAAGGTACACCTTCAGTGATTTCGACAATATTTGCATGGCTTATCAAAGTACTTACTGCAAACATAGTAAAATATTTTAATCTCATTTACATCTCCTTCTCTCATTATTTAACACTTAATTAAAATTGTATAAAATCATTTTAGCATACTTAACTTTAGTCTTATCATAAATTATAAATTATAATTTATGATTTATTTGTGATGGATATAATTATATAAGTTAAATCTATATTATTTTAATTTATTATCTATAGAAATATTCTCTATACTATAGTTACGATGTAAGATTTTCTTCACCATGTCTTCTACAATATACCCTGTAGCTTCTACATGCAATAAATTACTTCCTTTATTGTGATACCCTTTATTGAGTGCTAGGGTAAGTAAACGTTGACCAATAGCCATTCCTGTATCAATGAGAATTACCTCATCTTTCATAATATGTGAAATAGTTTGTGCGACCAAAGGATAGTGTGTACACCCTAAAACAATCGTATCTACACCCTCTGCTTTCATAGGAATCAGCCACGAAGAGAGGAGTGCTTTTGTTTTATCACTACAAAGCTCTCCTTTTTCTATCTGTTCGACTAAACCATGACAGGCTTGTTCAAAGAATTGTATCTCTGTATCTTTAGAAAGTGCTTTAGCTAAGGATTGGTATTTACTACTTTTTAAGGTTGCAGGGGTTGCAAGGACTCCTATTTTACCTCTTTTACTTTGCAAAATAGCAGGTTTTATCCCTGGTTCTGTTCCTATAATAATAAGATGAGGATAAAGTAAACGTAAAGATTCAATCGCAAAAGAAGTAGCTGTATTACATGCTAAGACAAGAGCGTCTATCTTATATGTAGCGATGAGATAGGCTGTAATATTTAAGGAGTATTGACGTATTTGAGACGGTGTTTTCTCTCCATAAGGTGCATGTTTGGTATCAGCTACATAAAAGATGTTCACACCTTTCATTGTTTTTTCAATGGCAGAGACGACGGTTAACCCCCCTAAACCAGAATCAAATACACCTATATTCATACTATTATTTTCTTAGAAAAACTAAGCACCCTCATTCATAATAGAAAGAAATTCTTCATTTGATTTGGTTTTCATCATTTTAGAGAAAAGGAATTTAAGCCCTTCTACTTCTTCCATACTTTGCATGGCATTACGCAATGCCCATACTTTTTGAAGTGTATCAGAGGATACCATAAGTTCTTCTTTTCTTGTACCTGACTTGGTCACATCTATCGCAGGATAGATACGTCTTTCTGAAACATGACGGCTTAGAATCACTTCTGAGTTTCCTGTACCCTTAAACTCTTCAAAAATTACTTCATCCATACGTGAACCTGTATCAATCAATGCCGTAGCAATAATAGTTAAGCTTCCACCCTCTTCGATATTTCTAGCTGCCCCAAAAAATCGTTTTGGTTTATGTAGAGCATTGGCATCTACCCCACCAGAGAGTACTTTTCCAGAACTTGGTGTAACGGTATTATATGCACGTGCAAGTCTCGTAATAGAATCGAGTAAGATAATCACATCTTGCCCCATCTCTACACGTCTTTTGGCTTTTTCTATCACCATTTCTGCTGTACGGACATGATTTTGTGCAGGTAAATCAAAGGTAGAGGCATAGACTTCTCCTTTGACCGAACGTTGCATATCAGTCACTTCTTCGGGTCTTTCATCTACAAGTAAGACCATTAAAGAAGCATCAGGATTGTTGTACGTGACCCCGTGGGCTAATTCTTTGAGTAATTCTGTTTTACCTGTACGAGGAGGAGCAACAACTAAGGCTCTTTGTCCTTTTCCTATTGGGGTAAACAAGTCCAAAACACGTCCAGTCATCTTCATTGGGTTGTATTCCATTTTGAGTTGTTCCATTGCATATAGTGGCGTTAGGTTATCAAAAAGAGGACGTTGTTTTGATTTTTCTGGAGCGACATAGTTAATCGCTTCAATCTTAAGAAGTGCATAATACTTCTCTTGGTCTTTAGGCGCACGCACTTGCCCTGTCACAATATCACCATTTCTAAGTGCAAAACGTTTGACTTGTGTACCAGATACATAGGTATCATTACTAGAGTTTGAGAAATTACCATCAATAGAACGTAAGAAACCATAGCCATCATTCATAATCTCTAAAATACCTGTATAGAGGATAAAGCCACCTGCTGTTACTTGTGCTTTTAAAATTTCAAAAATCAAATCTTTTCGTGGAAATTCATTGGGGTTTTCGACTTTTATTTCTTTGGCTATCTCTACAAGTTTTGTAAGGGGGAGTTGCTGAAGGTCTTCTATCTTATGCCCGTTTACGGGTACGTGGGTTCTTTTTTTTCTATTAGCATTGTGGCTATTAGAATCTTTTTTGTTATCGCTCATATTTCCTCTTGTGTTTGGATATGGATGGTGAAGATTATTACATCAAAATATATCTATTTTCATGTTTGTAGTAAGGGTATTATATTGCTTTTTAGCTGAAAGGTCAAAGCAATGCCATATATAATAAAGGAGGATAGGTAAATAATCCTATCAAAAAGAACCATGGAGGAACTTTTAAGAGCAATATTCCAGAGATAGCCTCGGAGACTACCCCATCTATAAATACCTTTTTGATTAATTCTAACTTATAAAATATATCAAATACTTTTAATGTCAATAAAAATATCATACTTATATTTAGTATATCCGTAAGAAGTATAATAAAAAGTATCAGATAAAAACTAGGATGCATCAAAAAAAACAAAAAAACACTCTTTTGATAATAGCCATAAAGATTTTCTAAAATACCCAAAAGTGTAGAAGCCCTTTGCATCAAAGCTTCAAATAATTCTGCTAATATAAGTAATAAGACCAAAATATATAAATTTTCCATAAATGGATTCTACTCTTTTTAACTAAAATAAACCTCAATTTTAGATACAATATCTTATTATTTTTCTAAACTTATACTAAGGATAACACTTGATAGATGTTGCTTGTACCCATTGTAATCTTACTTTTTCTAAAGATGTGATGATAGATGAAGAGCCACACTATTTTTGTTGTAAAGGCTGTCAAGGAGTGTTTCATCTGCTCAATGATGAGGGATTAGATACTTTTTATGATAAATTAGGAGATACCACCCTTCAACCTGCTATAGAGCATCATGATGATTTGGAAAAGTTTGACCTAGAAGGCTTCAAAAACAAATATATCCATATAGATAAAGAAGGACGCAATGAGATACACCTCATCATAGAGGGGATTCATTGTTCTGCTTGTGTATGGCTCAATGAAAAAGTACTTCACAACACAGAGGGTATTTTAGAAGCCTCCATCAATTATAGCAATCATAAAGCCAAAGTAGTATGGGATGGGGATGAAGTAAAGCTTTCACATATTATACAAACAATACGTGCTATTGGTTACAATGCCTACCCTTATGACCCAAAACTTCAAGAAGAACGTGCGATGGCTACACGTAAAATCTATTATTCTCGTATCTTAGTGGCTGTATTTGGGGCGATGAATATTATGTGGTTGGCTGTGGCTCATTATGCAGGATATTTTTCAGGGATTGAACAATCATTTAAAAACATACTCAATGTTTCCCAATTCATCCTAGCTACACCTGTACTTTTTTACTCTGGATGGATATTTTTTAGGGGTGCATACTATGGATACAAAAATAACATTGTAAATATGGATACATTAGTGGCATCTGGGGCATTGTCTGCCTATCTGTATTCTATCTATGCCATGCTTACCCAAAGAGGCGAAGTTTATTTTGATTCGGTAGTGATGATTATTACTTTTGTCTTAGTCGGAAAATACCTTGAAGTACTCAGCAAAAAACACGCCGTAGATACCCTAGATGGTCTCATGGGAAGCACCCCTACAGAAGTGACCGTACTACGAGATAGTAATAGATCATTGGTTTCTACAGAATTAGTGTCTATAGAAAATGTCATCATAGGCGATATCATAGAACTAAAATCTGGAGAAAAGGTAGTCATTGATGGCATAGTCAGCCACGGAGAAGGCTCTTTTGATGAAAGTTCGCTTACAGGAGAAAATGAGCCTGTTTATAAACGTGTAGGAGATAGTATCATGAGTGGGTCTTTGTGCTTAGATTCGCTTGTGCAGTATAAGGCTAGTAAAGGTGTGGCTGATTCTATGCTCACATCTATCGTCTCTTTATTAGAAGATTCTATTAGCAAAAAACCTCAAATAGAACAACTTGCAAACAAAATATCTGGCTATTTTTCTAGTGTTATTTTACTCATCGCTTTACTTACTTTTCTAGGGTGGTATCTCTTTGTAGATAGTTTTGAGATAGCTTTAATCGTAGGAATTTCTGTGATTGTTATCGCTTGTCCTTGTGCTTTAGGCTTGGCAACACCTATGGCAACACTCGTGGGTATTGGTATTGCAGCAAAAAGGGGTATCTTGTTTAAGGAAGCTTCTTTTTTGGAGACCATGGCAAAAGCTGATATACTAGCCCTAGATAAAACAGGCACAATCACCCAAGGTAAGCCCTCTGTCGTAAATGCCATGGTACATCATACATTTAACCCCTCTTTACTCTATGCCTTAGTCTCTACCTCTAATCATCCTATCTCAAAAGGCATCAAAGCCTATATGCAACGTCAATATGAAGACTTAAAAGATTTATCATTAGAAGAGATAAAAAGCATAGAAGCCAAAGGGATACAGGCTATCTATCAAAATCAGACACTCTTAGGTGGCAATGCTTCATTGCTTTTAGATTTGGGTATAGAAGTAGAAGACAATTCTCAAAATTCTCTTTTTTTCTTTTGTATTGATGGACAACTCATAGCTCAATTTGAACTCACAGACACCATAAGAGAGGGAGCAAAAGAAGCCATAAACAATATACAATCTTTGGGAATCAAAGTGATTATGCTCACAGGCGACCACGAACAAAGTGCCAAAAAAGTAGCCCTAGAAGTAGGTATTGAAGAAGTATATAGCAAACTTTTACCCCAAGACAAAGCCTCTAAAATAGTATCATATCATCAAAAAGGGCATAAAGTGGTGATGGTAGGAGATGGGATTAATGATGCCATTGCCCTAGCCTCATCAGATATTGCTATTGCCATGGGTCAAGGTGCTGATATTGCTATCTCTGTGAGTGATATTGTACTACTAGATGAGAAGCCATTAAGCCTCTATGAAGCATTTAGACTTTCACGCCGTACATTTAGAGCTATCAAAGAGAATCTAGGCTTCTCTTTGATATATAATATGGTGGCTGTTCCACTGGCTGTATTTGGCTTTGTCAATCCTTTGGTAGCGGCACTTTCTATGAGTCTTAGCTCTTTGGTGGTGGTGGGAAATTCACTGCGTATTAAAAATTTGAAATTAAAGGATGTATATGAGTGAAGGTATAGTAATAATGATGATTGGTATCTCTACATTTTTAGGTGCTATTGGATTGGTCGCCCTACTGTGGGCTGTAAAGACAGGTCAATTTGATGACCATAGTAAATTTATAGATGCCGTGCGTCATGACAACGAAGAAGATTTACAAGATGCTGTGATGATGCAAAAAAAACGTGAAGCGTATGAAAAGAAAAAAGCCCACAAAGAAGCTCATAAAGAAGCCATACGACAAGAACGCTTAGAAAAAGAAAACAATTATAGACCTGCTGATTAAAATAATTTTAAAAACTTAGTTTTTACTGCTATAATTCTAGTTATAAAGTAAATAAAGGATATAAGATATGGCTATTTTAGTGACAGGTGGGGCTGGATATATAGGCTCACATACCGTGATACTTCTTAAAGAGATGGGTCAGGATATTATTATATTTGACAATTTAAGCAATGCCTCAAAAGAAGCTATCCTCCGTGTGGAGCGTATTGTAGGAGAGTCTATCCCTTTTGTACAAGGTGATATTAGAAATAAAGATGATTTATCCTCTGTATTTGAGCAATATGATATTGATGCTGTTATTCATTTTGCTGGACTCAAAGCAGTAGGAGAGTCTGTTTCAAAGCCTCTAAAGTATTATGATAACAATATTGTAGGTACGATTACATTGTGTGAAGTCATGGCAAAATATCAGTGTAAATCTATCGTATTTTCCTCTTCTGCTACTGTGTATGGAGACCCAGAAACCACACCTATCAAAGAAGATTTTCCTACCTCTGCTACCAATCCTTATGGAAGAAGCAAACTTTTTATAGAAGAGATACTAAGAGATATATATGTATCTGATACGAGTTGGAAGATTGTATTGCTTCGATATTTCAATCCCGTGGGTGCTCATCCTAGTGGGACTATAGGAGAAGACCCTTTGGGCTTACCCAATAATCTCATGCCTTACATTGCACAAACAGCTGTAGGTAAATTAAAAACACTCAATATCTTTGGCGATGACTATGATACCATGGATGGTACAGGGGTTCGTGACTATATACACGTCATGGATTTAGCCATGGGTCATGTCAAAGCCATAGAAAAAATTGCACAATTTACTGAAGTAATGACCATTAACTTAGGCACAGGCAATGGGTATTCTGTCTTAGAAATGGTCAAAAACTTTGAAAAAGCTTCAGGTAAAAAAGTCCCTTACACTATCGTACCTAGACGAGCAGGAGATATAGCCACATGTTACGCAGACCCAAGCTATGCAAAAGAAATATTGGATTGGGAAGCAAAAAAAGATGTCTATACGATGTGTAAAGACAGTTGGCGATGGCAATCAAATAATCCAAATGGATACAAGGAAGACGTATGATACAAAAAAGTATATTTAGAGAATATGATATTAGAGGAATTTTTGAGAAAGAGCTTCATGAGACTTCTATAAAGCTCATTGGATACTTCTTGGGACAAAAAATTCAAGCCAATGAAAATGGTCAAAAAATTGTCTCTATCGGATACGATGCACGTTCACATTCTCCAATCTTACGAGATTATCTTACCTCAGGACTCAATAAAGCAGGATGTACGGTACTTGATATGGGTATGGTAGCTACGCCTGTCAACTATTACTCTAACTATATCGACATCAATGGTATGCGTACCAATGCCTCTATTATGATTACAGGGTCACACAATCCTAGTGAATATAATGGGTTTAAAATGACTGTGGATAAAAGCCCCTTTTTTGGAGAAGATATTTATGCTTTGGGTGATGAGATTATTCAAAATCAGACTATGAAGATAGAAGACAATACCCAAAAAATAGACGTGGACATCAAAACACCGTATATCAATTATATGGTAGAACAATTTTCTCATCTTAAAAATTTCCCAAAAAAGATAGTCTTAGATGGAGGAAATGGTGTGGCTGATACGGTCATTTCTGATATATTTGATGCTTTGGAGTTTGACTATGAGGGTCTTTATATGGAGCCAGATGGCACATTTCCCAACCATCATCCAGACCCTTCGGTAGAAAAAAATCTTATCGATATAAAAGCACTTCTACACAAAAGTGGTGATATTGCTTTTGCCTATGATGGCGATGCTGACCGTATCGCAGTCCTTACCCATAAGCACAATATCAAAGGGGATCAAATGGCACTGCTTTATGCCATGAAGATGGATAAGCCTACCGTCATTGGTGAAGTGAAGTGTTCACAAGTGATGTATGATGAGCTAGAGCGTCGTGGGGCAACGGCTATCATGTACAAAACAGGACACTCCAATCTCAAAGTGAAGATGAAAGAAACGAATGCTGATTTGGCGTGTGAAGTGAGTGGGCATATCTTTTTTAAGCACCGTTATTTTGGCTATGATGATGCCATTTATGCCACCCTACGAATGCTAGAGCTTATTGCTGATGGCATAGACTTAGACCATGAGATAGATGCTCTTCCACAAGTATTTTCAACCGAAGAGATCAAAGTAGAAACCACTGAAGAAGAGAAATTTTTGATTATAGATAAAGTCAAAGAGCTTTTAAAAAATCCTCCTAAAGATTTCCCTAAAATACTTAATATCATTGATGTAGATGGTGTAAGAATCAACTTTGAAAAAGGCTGGGGTTTGGTACGGGCTAGTAATACGACCCCAGTTCTAGTCACTCGTTTTGAATCTACCGATGAGACCTTAGCCAAAATGTATGAGTCTGCTGTAAATGCCCTCATCTTAGATGCCAAAGCTTCACTATGAAAAATAAATTACACTTCAATACACCCTTAGACAGCAGTAACTCTTCTGTCTTTGAAAATATACAAAAAGAGCAAGAGAGTATAGGATATTATCACTTACCTGAGCATAATATAGCTTCTATACTTTCTTACTGTGAGACTATCCCTTGTGACATCGAATCTATCGCAGTCATTGGGATAGGTGGTAGCTCTTTGGGTGCTAAAGCTGTGTATGAATTTATCAAACCTGTAGAAAATTTAAAGAGAAAACTATATTTTTTTGAAAGCACTGACCCTATCAATATCAAAGGTATCCTTTGTGAAATAGATTTAGATAAAACACATTTTTTGGTTATCTCTAAATCAGGTACAACCGTAGAAACGTTTGCAATCTATAAATATATCCTTAGCTTACAACCCAACCCAAAACACTATACATTTATCACAGACCCCAAATCAGACTTAGAAAAGTATGCCAATAGTATAGATGCCACTATTTTACACTTACCTAGACATGTAGGAGGTCGTTTTTCTGTCCTTTCTGTTGTGGGTCTTGTACCTTTGGCTCTGTGTGGTATCGATATAAAAGCCCTACTCTTTGGGGCTTCTTCTATCAAAAAAAGTTTTTTTGAGCAGGGGTACTTACATGATATACTTCTCAAAAAATCTCTGTTTTATGCCAAAAATCATGCCCAATATCATATTAACTGTCTCTTTGCTTACTCAGAATCACTCAAATATTTTTGTGAATGGTATGTACAACTTTGGGGCGAAAGCTTGGGTAAAAAGCAACGCTCATCTGCTTTTAATGTAGGGCTTACCCCTATTGGACTCATCGGACCCAAAGACCAACACTCATTTTTGCAGCTCATTATGGAAGGGACAAGAGATAAATCTGTAACTTTTATACAAATAGAAGACTTTCAAGATGAGATTAAAATACCAAATACAACCCTCCCCCATCTTGAAGAATTGGATTCTCTCAATAATTTAACCTTTTCACAGCTGATTAATATGCAGTGTAACTCTGTCATGGAAGCACTTCAAGCCGAAGAGAATATCCCCCTAGATACGATTAGTATTCCTAAAATAGATGCCCAAAACATAGGTGCATTGATATTTTATTATGAACTTTTGACCTCTCTTGTAGGAGAGCTTATGAATGTAGATACCTATAATCAACCAGGGGTAGAAGCAGCCAAAATTATCTTGAAAAAGAAACTTAAGGCTTTATCATAAAAATATAACCTACTTTTGGATATAATCTTTATTAAAATAATCTAATAAAGTGAAATAAACTATGATTAAAAAATGTCTTTTCCCTGCAGCGGGATACGGTACTCGTTTTCTTCCTGCTACCAAAGCCACTCCCAAAGAGATGCTCCCTGTCCTTACTAAACCCCTCATTCAATATGGCGTAGAAGAAGCACTTCAAGCCAATATCAAAACCATGGCAATCGTCACAGGTCGTGGTAAACGTGCCATCGAAGACCACTTTGACATCTCTTATGAACTAGAACATCAGATAAAAGGCACAAGTAAAGAGCCTCTTTTAAAAGAAATTCGTTCACTCATTAGCCAATGTACCTTTTCCTATACACGTCAAGTAGAAATGAAAGGATTAGGACATGCCATACTTACAGGAGAAACGCTCATTGGACGCGAACCTTTTGCCGTGATACTAGCAGATGATTTGTGTACCCATGATGAAGACAAAGACAATGTACTCAAACAAATGATAGACATCTATGATACCTATCAATGTTCGGTAGTAGCCATTGAAGAGATAGCACTCTCTCAAAGCCATAAATATGGTGTCATCGAAGGACATTTAGTAGACAATACAGACAATATCTATCGTGTCAGTGATATGGTAGAAAAACCAGACCCCAAAGATGCCCCTAGCAATATGGCAATCATCGGACGCTATATCTTGACCCCTGATATTTTTGATATTTTACGCGATACAAAAGCAGGAAAAGGTGGAGAGATACAGATTACCGATGCACTCAAAGTACAAGCCAAAGCAGGAAAAGTCATAGCCTATAAATTTGATGGTAAGCGTTTTGATTGTGGCTCAGTTGATGGCTTTGTAGAAGCAACCAATTATTTTTATAACAACACCAAAGACAAAGGATAAGCAATGAAAGGTATTATATTAGCAGGAGGGTCAGGCACAAGACTGTACCCTATTACCAAAGGAATCTCAAAGCAACTAGCACCCATCTATGACAAACCGATGATTTACTACCCACTCTCTGTTCTCATGTTAGCAGGTATTAAAGAGATACTCATCATTTCTACTCCTACAGATTTACCACGATTTGAAGAGCTTCTAGGTGATGGGTCTGATTTGGGTATCTCTTTTAGCTACATAGAGCAACCCTCTCCCGATGGATTGGCACAAGCCTTTATCTTGGGAGAAGACTTTATAGGTGAAGATGATGTCTGTTTGGTCTTAGGAGATAATATCTTTTATGGTCATGGTCTTACAGAACTCTTAGCCACTTCGGTCATTAATGCCAAAGAAAAAAACGATGCTACCGTCTTTGGCTACCATGTCCAAGATCCCGAAAGATATGGTGTCGCAGAGTTTAATGAAGAGGGAAAAGTCACTTCATTAGAAGAAAAGCCTACAGAGCCTAAAAGTAACTACGCTGTGGTAGGTCTTTACTTTTATCCTAACGATGTCATAGCTAAATCCAAAGAAGTCAAACCTTCTCATAGAGGAGAACTAGAGATTACCACCCTCAATCAAGACTACCTCAATGAAGACAGACTAAGAGTAGAACTCATGGGCAGAGGTTACGCATGGCTAGATACTGGTACGCACGAAAGCCTTTTAGAAGCCTCTAACTTCATACAAACCATTGAAAACCGTCAAGGTCTTAAAGTTGCATGTATAGAAGAGATTGCTTATGAGATGGGGTATATAAATAGAGAAAAACTGTTAGAATTGGCTGAACCTTTGAAGAAGAATCAGTATGGTCAGTATTTGATTGAGAGGGTTAAGTAAAAAAGTAGCAAAGAAACACTTTATTTCTTTGCTAAAAACTATTTCTTTAAATCTGTTCTAATTATTAAAGGGATACCTGCGACACATCCACTATATAGAATTCTAACTTTTCCTTCACTAACATAAGCTGAAAGTAATGCAGCATATACACTTTTTGACTCATCAGTTAAAGGAAGAATTAATTGATGTCTTGCTTGTGGGTCATTGGAAGTACAATTATCTACATTACCGTTAGTACTTGCTGTACTTATAGTCACAGAGTTTGGATATGTAGTTATAGCTGTAATTGTAGTAGTAGGTGTGCCTTGAGTAGTCGCCATAACTAACTCCGTACTTAATAGTAATGTCAATCCTATAATATATTTTTTCATTTTTAATCCTTATTTAATTAATACTTACTGAAAAACTTGATTTAATTTCTAATTCAATTTTATTCAATAATTCTTTATCTAAGATAATTTCATTATCACCATTTATTTCTGATAAAATTCTTTCTTCATCAATCTCTTGGAATGCCTTACCTTCTATTTCTAATTCTATCTTTTTTAAGATTTCATCATTTAATTCATAAGACACATCACCATTTATTTCTGATAAAATTTCCCCCTCATCAATAAGCTCACGCTGATGTAGTATATTATACTCAGTAATAGCTTCAAATTCATCAATGAAATGAATTTTTTGTTCTTGTTTTACTAAAACTGTAGCTGTATCAGGGTTTTTTTCTTCAATTTTAGATGAAGTGTTGAAATCTACTTTACTCTTTTTCTCTTTAATTAGAATAGTATTCTTTTCACTTTTAATCTCATCCCTCAATAATTCATCAGCTTTTTCATTATCTAAATAAATAAATAACACGAGTAAACTAAGAATTGTACCTATAAATACAATTAAATATTTTATCTTATCCTCCTTTATATTGCAAATTCTTTATTTAAAATAATATCATTATATTTATTATTATTCTCTTAATCTTTGTCTAAACAGTATTTTTATTATCAGCAATCCAATGATACTCAAACCTATCGCATAAAACAAATTTAGAAAATAAAGATATTTAAATTTTATAGTAAATAGCATATCATTCTTGAATTTTTTATCAAATATTTTTTTATAGTTATTTTCCACTAGAAATTTATCTTTTGAATTTCTTGTAACTTCAAATATATATTTTAACTTCATTGGATATTTGATACCATCATTTTTTACTAAAGTAGAAAATAATTTTCTATCTTTTCTTTTAATGAGTGCCAATAGTGAATGCTTTTCTTCTATAAACTTTACATTATTATAATGCTTTACACTAAAAATATGTTTTTTTTGTGATTTAGATATATATATTATAGACTCATTATATTTTATCTTTTGTTTCTTTTTTGATAGATACTTTACTGCTTTATATTTCAAAAGAGAGTTATTTTCTAATAAATCTAAATTTGGTGTATCAAAATATACTTCAAGAGTATCATCATCTGCAAAAGTAGTTACTGTAAGCATTAATAAGAAAATTATAAATCTAATGAACATTTTGATGATTACTCCAACTTTTATGTGCCTTTTCAACTAAAGATTCTGCTTTATCTCGTTTCATATATCCCATAAATTGCATTTTATTTCCTTTATAACCCTCAAACCAATAACGAATAATCTCTATACTTCCAGGAAATTCTATCATCATTTGACTTAGAGTGTTTATCTTAGAAAAAGCTCCATTTATACTTATTGCTATTATTTTATCATCTTGTTCGCCACTATCTAGAAGTTTAATTGCACCAAGTACTCGTATCTTTTGGATAGTTCCTTTTTTTACAGATGCATCTAAAACTATAATATCTAAAGGATCTCCATCTCCTCCATCTTTTTTTTCTAAAATTGTTTGAGGAATAAAACCATAATTTCCAGGATAACCTAAAAACTTCACTTTTCGTGGTTTTTTATCTTGAAATTCCCATTCAAGATGACCAGATTTATGGTTTACTTCCCATTTTTCCCTCACTCCTGCTGGTATCTCTATAAGGGCTTGGTAGTTATTATCTTTTTTATACTCTATATCATTGACTAAATGTAGATTAGAGAGTATTTTATACTTTCCATCAGGCTTAAATATTAAATTCTCTGCCATTAAAGAGTATGAAAAAATCATAAAGATGAATACTATTCTCATACTTGTGCCAAATCACCAGAATACGTAATAAGTGTCGCTTTTAAAATTTTATTATCATTATGTAAAGCATTTAAAAATGATGTATCATCACCTTTCAATCTTATTTCTGCTGTTATCTCTTCATATTGAGGTGTAATCGTTTTTGATTTCAACATAAATCGTTCCACAGACTTTCTTATCTCTTTTACAACTGGTACAGTATCTGTTGTCGTTGGAACTTGAAGCACAAGTAGATAAGGTTGCTCCTCTTCTGGTTTACGAGTCATAAATAATAGAACTATTGTCATTACAATTGAACCAATAAGAGAGATATTAAAATATCCAACACCATTTGCAATTCCCACTGTTATCGCCCAAAATATAAATACTAAATCAACAGGGTCTTTAATAGGTGTTCTAAACCGTACAATTGATAACGCACCAACCATACCAAGTGAGAGTACTAAATTCCCACTAATAGTCATAATAATTAGTGTTATAACCATAGTAATAGCCACTAAAGATACATTAAAACTTCTTTGATAAAGTACACCTTGAAATGTTTTTTTATATACATAAAATATAAATAATCCTACAATAAAAGAGACTCCTAAATTAATTATAATCTCTATTGCAGAAAATCTTTCCATCCCACTTTGCATTGCCACAAAACTTTTGTTAAATATATCACCCATTGTTATCTGTTCATTCATTTTTACTTTCCTCTATTTAATTTTAATTTACTCATCATGTTAGTTATCTTCCCATTGTTCAATCTTGAAAAATCTTCTACCTAAGGTATATTTACTAATTGCCATTCTCTCACAAGCATCTAATTGTAAAGTCCTATGTATATACTCAGGTAATGCAGTATCATATTTGATTTCCATTATCTGCTTACCCTCTAAAATAACAGGAATAGTATGAAGATTATCTGAAAATATATCAAAATCTGTATTACAAGAGTGTAAGTCTTTATCAAAAGTTATACGAAGATTAAAAAAATCAAACATAAAAGCATCTCTTGTATAGTCTATAATAACTTTTGGTCTGTAGTGTCTTGTTGTAAATTTTATAAATATCTTATTTAAAATAGGATTATTATAAGTTAAAAGCTCACTATAGTCTCCAGCTATAATCTTTATAGCACTCTCTTTAGTAATAGTTGCAGTCTCTTTAAAAATTTGATTATTTGCTTTATTTTTGATCTCAAATTTTACAGATTCACTTTTCGTATCATATATACGCATTCTATATTTTGCTCTAAACATATCTCCTGATTGCTTTTCAAATAAGCACTCATCATCATGTGAATCAAAGTAAAGACTTCGTATAAAGTAACCCTTTCCTGGTTGGCTAAATCCATCTGGTTTTAATACATGAATTAACTTACCTACCATTACTTTATACTCTAAATTAGATATATAATACTTGAACTCATTTCTTTTTACATTAAGATTAGACATGTTATTTTTTCACCTTTATATCAATAGGTTTTATATTCTCTAAATTAGTATTAATTTTATTTGTTTGAGAAATCCAATCTATCCCTGCTTTTGCTATTTTATTTTTTTTATTATAGCTTAATGCTTTTTGGTAATAGTTCATAGCTTCTTTATACTTTTTTTGTTGGCTTAAAGCTGTTCCTGTGCATCTATATCTATATGAGATAGTTGAATTTTTATCATTAATCAATGCTGATTTTAAAAAATATTCATACGCTTTAGCATATTTTTCTTCTTTAAAATATTTATGTCCTTTTTTTTCTAATATTAAAGCCTTTTCATAACTAAGAGGTGAGAATACCCATGTAATACACAGACTAGTAGCACTTATAGTTACCAATAATAGGATAAAACCTAAACTAGGAAAATATTTTTTATTTAATTTCATACTTAGACCTCTTATCTGCTTTTACAATATCATTTCCTATAAATTTAATATTTGTTGCTTCTAAAAATCCACCTGTATCATATCTCTTATTTTTATTGTATAAATTTATTGCTTTTTCTTTAGAATCTATAAAAATAAGATTATCAGCAATTACTTTTGATTTATCTTTGATTTCTAAACCTATAACTGTTCTAGTAAAAGTAGTATTTGTAATATTTGCTTCACTCCATTCTCCTACAGAGATCCCTTTATCACCCATATCTATAAACTGATTATTATCAGCATTCATAATTGTTGTCATAATATCTAATCCATCATTTCCACTATTATAAAATATATTATTTGTGATATTAACCTCAGATATATCAATATCTAACCCATCACTTCTCGCATCTTTAAACTCACAATTATCTACTACACCTTTTGCATAAGCAATATGCATAGCGTCATCTCCTACAAAATTACGACCTATTTTACAATGTCTTACCTCAAACCAATCCATATCATGGATATTGAATTGACTTGTATAATGAATAAGATTATGTGTATCTATGGAACCATTTTTAAACTCTACATATTCAAATTCACTTCCTGTTGTAGCCTTACCCTGAACAGCTACTAACCCCCATGGTTTATGAATATCCTTAGCTATAAACTTTATAGGTGCTTCTTTTGTACCAATTGCTATTACTTTAGCATAAAAATAAATTGATGTATTTTTATCCATTATAAAAGTTGTGTTTGGTTTTATAATAATTTTTGTATATTTATCAAATATTAAGGTTTTATTTACTTCTATAACACCTTTTAATATTTTGGTTTGATATTTTGGTTTTGGTAATTCCCATGGATGGATTGAATCACTAATAGTATCAATATTAAATTGACTATTCACTGCAATCATAGGTTTGTCTGTCACTGCATTCATTGCAATTATTTTTCCTTGAAATGTTTGATTATCTTCAATTAAATAAGAATAATATAAGGGTGAAGACTCTATCTGCCTTAAAATATCTGGCCATTGATTAGATATATCATTTCTAACCTTTCTTCCTGGATATAAAATATCATATTTATTAACCTTTATATCCATGGAGTCTAGCATACCATTAAAATTAATATCTTTATATATATTTGAAGATGTATTAATTAATGATATTTTTACTGGTGAATTTCCTTCTACTTTAAATATTATTTTATTTCCAATAATTTTATAATATACATTACTATCATTATATATCTTCAATAAAATTTCTCGTCTTTGCTTTAATATATCAGAAAAAGAGGCTATAGAATCATGAAATTCTTTCATTCCAAAAGGTACAGATATCCAGGTTGGAAATAATTTATGAATGATGGCTTTATCTTTAAACATATCACTTTGAAGATCTTGTTTTAAATTATTTTTATATTGATAAAGATCTTTGAGTATAAATTCAATTGAAAATTCTTTACTCAATAATATCTTATAAGCAATAACATCTCTTTCAAATTCTAATATTGGATTTAATTTTACTTGTTGAATCAACTTATAAATAGACATATCTTTATATGGTTCTTTAGTCCAAAATCTAATATCCCATTCAATAGGTTCAAAAGAACCTTTGTAGGGATCAAAATAAATTTTATGATTATGATGCTCATCATGATGATTAGTACCAAAAAAAGTATCTAATGCAAAAAAATTATAAAACTTATTTTTATCTAAATAATTATTAAAGAAATTATAAAAAGAAATACCATTCCCATTAGATTTTTCTATAAATAAATCAATGTCTTCTCGGATTAATTTTTGCTCTGCATTTCGAGATGATTTTTTTTCCCATAAAGACGAATTTTGCCATAAGTCCCAGTTTCCCACTTTATCTTTTTTAGCACTATCTCCAGAATATATACTACCTGGCATTCGTTTATGCTTTCTAAGTAAACTTTCATCTATTTGACTAAGATACATATACTCTCCAAAATATTTTCCATTAATAAAAACTCTTATAGGAAAATAATTAGGACTAATTAATCCTAAATTTGATGCATATTTATAATTTAAGATATCTAATATTGAATACTCTAATGGAGGATTAATTAAATTTAATTTTTTTTCCATATTATAAATATTATTTTTTGAAAATTTAATTCTTAATGATTTTTGATTATAAAGCCAGTGAAAATTATTATCCCCTCTATACCTTAACTTAATCTTTTTAATCTTTTCATCATCACTAATTTTTAAATATCCATCTATATAATTATCTTTACCACTAGTGGGTAAATTGCTATTTAAACTATCTATGTCCTTTTGTTTCACTGTAATATGAAATGTTTTCAATGGTGACTCAGTATCACTTAAAACAGGGTCTACAGTAAATTTTAACTTTTCTTTTTTTAACTCATTTTTTAAAAAAAAATGAAATATATCTAATGTCAATACCATTTTAGGTGCAACTGCATTTTTATAACTATAGAAACTATTTAAAGCATTAAAAATAAAATAACTAGAAATGCTAATAATAAGCAGTGATAACAGTATCCCTAAATTTAACCTTATTCTATATATATATTTAAATATCACTTATCCCCTTTATATATCTTCTAGTAATAGTATGTAATCCTAGTATTCTATCACTATAGCGCTTAGCATTATCCTCAATTATTTTTTTTAAATTACTATTTTCCAAAAAATGTTGAATAATTTGACTAAGTTGTTTCACTTCAGTACCATCATATCTAATTTTACCTACTACTATTTCATCTGGAAACTCTTTATATTGATTTAAATCTCCAATTATAACTGCTTTTTTAGCATAAAAAGCTTGTAATAATGTACCTGAGGCTTCTCCCATTGATGGATTTCTTAAATTAATGATAAGGTCACTTTCAAACATACAACTAAAATATTCAGAATCATTAAGATAATCCGTAGCAATTATTTTACTCTCATAATTTGTTTTCTTTAAGGAATCAAATAAATATCTAGTATCATCTTGAATTTTACCAGCAAATATCACCTTAACAGGATAACCCTTATCTAATAATATTTTACTTGCATCTATAATAGTTTCAGGTAACTTATTTTTATTTATATCTCCAAAAATAGAAATCAAAAAATCATTTTTACTAAGTATATATTTATTTCTAAAATTTTTAATATTATCTTTCTCAATATTTCCATCAATATATGAAAAATGTGGTATAACCTCTACATTAGATTTAGTAATAAGTTGTTCTCTCACCCATTGATGATGTACGATAACTCTTTTACTTTTTTTTGCAATGGCATCAGACATAGGAAATTTTTCAATATTAGAATATCCTCGTTTTTTAGTTAAGTTTAATTCTCTTCTTCCCTCTTCACCATATATTTTCATCGCATCATCATAATACACGGATTCCCCTGAATTTAAAAAAGAATGTTGCATAAAAGGATGCATATTCCAATCATGTATAACCACTGTAGAAGGATAATTCCATGCATATTTATAAATATTTGTATGAAATTCAGAATTATTTCCAAGATGATAAATAACTTCATCATAATGATTGAAATTTTCAGCTAAAGTATCTAATGAAAATATTTCAAATTTTTCGATTAGCTCTTGTTCTGGTATGACAGTATCATAATAAATATCTATTTTAAGATCATCCTTCATTCCTAAAATCAAAACCTTACTATAGTTAGATATACCACTTCTTTGTGGGGGTAGTGGTGATACCCATGCTATTTTTTTCTTTTTATAAATTACTTTTTTTTCTTCTAAACTTAATATCTTTTTTAACAATATTTTTGCAGGTTTTTCCCATGTATAAGAAGAAGCATAAGTATGTCTTTTTAATCTACTTTCTAAACACGTACCATCTTTTAATGCTTTTTCTAAACTTAGTGCCATAGCATCTATATCATTAGCATTAAAATAATGTGCAAACTCTTGTGCGACTTCTGGCAAAGAAGAATTATCTGCACAGGCTACAGATAAGCCTGAACTTAATGCTTCAAGTACAGGTAATCCAAAACCTTCATACAGCGAAGGAAAGAAAAAACATTTAGCTTTTTGATACACTTTTAATAATTCTTTTTCCCTAAGAAAACCAGTCAAAACCAAATCTTTTTCAATTTTTTTCTTTTTAGCATAAGTGATTAATTTATCTTTAGCTTCTGCCCCTAGTGTACACACTAAATACAATTTATAAGGTATTCTCTCACTATTATATTCTTTCATAAAAAGAGCAAAAGCATCAATTGATTGAAACATATTTTTTCTAGGGTCAAAACCACCTAAATATAAGATATAAGATTCATCTGTTACTATTTGGGGGAAAGGATAAGGTTTAAATTTTTTATTGACTCCACAAAAGGTAACTGTTTGCTTACTCTCAGAAATATCCATTATATCAATAGTATCTTCTTGCGTACTCTTTGAAATAGGAAAGATATGGTCATACTCTTTTAAAATTTCTATCTTTTCTAAATATACTTTTTGTATACTTTCTGGCCAAGTAGAGAAATAAATATCTTTCATTACATAAGGAATTAAATCATATATAGTGGCAACATATTTGATATATTTATTTTTTAGAGGTAAAATAGTATTGTCCATTTGAGGATTAGGATTCCAATAAACATTTATTTTATTCTCTTTACAAAAAATATTGATAAGATTTGTATATCTCTTACTCGCTAATGCTCTATCTCTATTTAATAACAAAGTAGGATTACAAGATGGATTGCGTAGTTTAATCAATTTATTTTGAGTAAAATCACTAAAGCAAGAAAGTTTTTTTTCATCTTCAATGGTAATATAAAAGTTATTCACAAAATCATTACGAAGCATCGCTTCAATCATTTCTTTAAAATATGTTCCTATTCCTCTATTTATCTCTGGGGTATGTAGTGTTTGTCCATCAATCAGTATATTCATTTTACTTCCAATACTCTCAAATATTTTTCTAAAACCATATCATGTGTATAATTATCAGTGACATAATTAAAACCATTTATACCCATGCTATACGCATCATCCTTATTATTCAATAAATAGTCTAAACAAAGAATAAATTCTTCTTTATTTTGGGGGAATAACCCTCCATTTGCCCTTATAGCATGTCCTTTTGTTACTGCACAATCGCCATGTACTATTATAGGTATTTTACTCAACCATGCTTCCATTAAAACAATAGAAAAACTTTCATTTTCAGATAAATTAATCAATCCTTTTGCATTTTTTAATAAATATTGTTTATCAGATTCAGAAACATAACCATAATCAATAAATTTTTTATGAGAAGGAATTAAAGAAGCATTTCCTCCACCAATAAATATTAATTTTAGTTCATTATCCTGTTTTTGAATATAAGAGAGAAACCATTGAATTAAAAGATGTACATTTTTTCCTTCTTCTTTTCGTCCCATATAAATAAAGTAATCATTTCCTACTGAAAGTCTAGAAGTTGTAGTTTTTTGAAGAGTAATCCTTTCAATACCTACCCCTGTCACAGTCGATTCTATAAGTTTTTTACCTATAATCTTTCCATAATTTTTTATCGTTAGCTCTTTTTCTTCTTCTGCATTGTAAAAAATATATTTTGCATTTTTTAACATGGTCTCAACAGGCTTCCAATAAAAAGGCTCCTCATCATGAAAACAAGGTGTAATAGATACTTTATGAGGATATGCATTCACAACAGAATGGGTTAAACCTTGATAATAAGGCATAGCAATCACTTCATACCCATTATCAATATATTGACTAAGCCCCTGAACTAAATTATCACTATTTATACCTGCTAAAAAGAAATTTTCATATCTCTCTTTAGTCATTTTATCTTTATGATGAATAAAACCATCCAAAGCATCATCATATAATGCCTTTGTATTATTTACAGAAAAGCGAAAAGTTTGTAATCCATACACCTCATATTCCCCTTCTTCATAATCATTATGCCACCAATCGGCATAAGGAGATTTACAACATGTAGTAAAGACTAAAGTTTCTATCCCTCTATGGTTAAATTCTATAGCCAAACTTTTAGCTAACACTTCAGCACCACCAGCAAATTCTCCAAACCATGGAGTGACTATAATTAATTTTGTTGTATTCACCATTATTTATACCCAATCACAGAATAATCAGGATATTTATTTATCCATTCATTATAAAAATCTGTCATTATAGGGTTATTTAAATCGACCTTAGGCATCGTTTTTATATTAAAACATTTTGTATCTCTAAATTGATTAGATTGAAGTAAAAATTCTGCTGTATGAGGAGGAATAGGATTAATATGTGTAGGATCCGTATAAAAGTTACATGCCCCTACAATTAAGTTCTCAGGATTTGGTGTTTCAAAGATAGCTACTCCTCCTACTTTTAAAACACGGTAAGTTTCTGCATACATTGTCATCAAAACTTCAAAAGGTAGATGTTCAATAATATGAAAACCAGTTATCATAGATAAACTTTCATCTTTTAGTGATTTCAAATATTCTATGACATCATATTTTTCTACATCTAAGCCTAAAGATTTTGATGTACTAACCATAATACGATTTAAATCTATACCCTTTGCACAGTAACCATTATCACTAAGTAACTCTATCCATTCCCCTCTACCACACCCTACATCAAGGGCTATAATATCTTCCTTTGTAAAAGGAAGATTCTCAATATAAGGCAAATACACTTCAACTCTTTTCTTAATCTCAGCTCTACTTCCTCTAAACTTATCTTCAAACTCAACATAAAAAGTATCAAATCGATGCTTTTCTTCTTCTGTAATGGATAATAGTTCTTTTTCATTCAAAACTTTATCAGGTAAGCGTTGTTTAACTTCATCAATAAGACTTTGCATGTTTTTTTGAGAAAGCTTCATATATTCTTTCGCATAGTCAACTGTATGTAAATAAAGTTCAAATTCTGAGCGTTCTGCTTTACTTTCTAGCTCTGAGCGTTCTGCTTTACTTTCTAGCTCTGAGCGTTCTGCTTTACTTTCTAGCTCTGAGCGTTCTGCTTTACTTTCTAGCTCTGAGCGTTCTGCTTTACTTTCTAGCTCTGAGCGTTCTGCTTTAGTATCTATTATTTCTTTAACTAAAACAATATTTTTACTTGCTATACTAGCCTGTAAATCTGTATAGCTTTCATATTGATTTAAGCGTTTAAGTAGCCGTGGGATAGTAAATAAGGTAACAATTGTTTTAGCAATATATCCTATAATAGGTTTACGATATAGAATAAAAAGAAAAGTTCTTGATTTTAGTCCTGATATTTGGATATTATGTTCTTTACCTTCTTTAGATAAATGAATACTTATTAATATTTCTATTTTAGACATCTCTCCTGAATGCAATAGCCTTAAAAAAGTATCCATTCCAGCTTTATCAACTTCACGACCTAAAATAATTTTATAAATATTGGTAATAAACTCTACATCATGGTACTTTGTAAAATCGGATAATGTATAATGTTTTTTTCCTTTACTTATATTCTCTTTAATCTCAGTCATTATTTCTTCAACACTTAAAAAATTTATATTTGATTCAATCATTCTCCAACCTTCTTTAATTATTATCTATTTTATTTGCGATACTAATAATTTTATTTAAAAAATCTTTTGTAGACTCTTCCCAATTATAAATATGCATGTCCCCCTTAGGAATTAATTTTTCAGGAATCCCTTCATTTTCAATTTGAATAATTTTTTTCACTAAATCATTGCTATCATCAAGATTAAAATATGCAATATTATTTTTTCCTACCTCCCTATGTATAGGTGTATCACTTGCCAAGACAGGTAAGCCTTTTGCCAAGCTTTCTATAATGGGTAAACCAAACCCTTCCACAAAAGAAGGAAATACCAATGCTTTTGCATGTTTATAAGCAAAAAGTAAAGATTCATCATTAAGATTATTAAACATAAAAAGTCTTTTATTCTTTTCCGTATGAGTTTGTATTCGGCTAACTAACTCATTGACATGCCATCCTAAACGACCAATAATACATAATTTAACATCAATTTCTTGTTTCCAAAGCTCTTCAAAAACATCTATTAAATAACTATGGTTCTTTCTCACTTCTATCGTAGATACCACCATATAAATATTATTTTTATTATTATCAAAAACTTTAATGAGTTCTTTAGAGATATCCTCTATAGCTTCATTATTTTTATGAATATTTGAACCTAACATAAAGGAATCAAAACGATAATTTTCAGAAGTTTGTAGATATTGCATCACATCATTTTTTACTGTTTCAGAAATAGCCAAATATCCATCTGTAACTTTTTTGTTCTCATTAAACCAATTATTAAAGACCTTTACTAGAGATCCCATACAAAACTCTGGATGCAAAATAGGAATTAAATCATAAATAACTGTAATTATTTTGGCTTTATTTTTTTTTGTATCTTCTAATGGTATTCTCATATCTATGTGCCATGTTGAATCAAGTAAAATCAATATATCATCTTCTTGCACTATGAGTTTCTTCAAGTTATTTTGTATTTTACTTTTAAAGTATTTATTATAAAAACGGAAAGGACTGCCTAAGATATAAGATAAACCAAATTTATTTTTGGGATTTAATGTGAATCTCTCTACAGCTTCAAAAGGAAAAATAGCATTGAATAAATCTCGAGATTGATAATATATATTTATAAAATAATTATATATTAATAGTTTATTCCCTACTTTGGTATTATTAGGTATAGTTTCAATCTCAAGTATTCTATCTTTTTCTAAAATGATTAAGCTAATCGTATATCCATCATAAGTACCCATCTGCTTAGAAAGTATAGCAATATTCCTCACCACTCTTTGTATGCCTGTATTCAAACCTGATGTATATACATATGTACAATCTATTAATATTCGTTTCTCTTTAGACATGTATTACCTCCACTTTTTGTTCTATCCATGAACTGCCAACAAACGCTTCTTTCGAGGTATTAATCACATTAAATATTAAAGCTTTATCTCGCCATTCATAGTTCCCAGATAGATGAGTATCATTAGCATGTACTGCAACTGCAATAGAATAAGATCCAATACCTAAATTCATACAAAAAGAAAAAATAAATTCAAAAGTATCATCTTTTTTTAGATTTTCTAAAATTTTATTATAATGATGAGTATTCGTTCCAAAAATATCTTGCCCTAGCCTATCTTTTATTACATATCCAAGAACCATTTGCTCTATATCTTGATTTACTTTTATTTTTACCTTCAATTGAATAGACTCTCCCACTGAAATATAATCAACCTTTTTACCTTTTTCACTAAAAAGTCCGATATCTTCAATTTGCACCTCACCTGTACCCGAAATAGTTTGAATGTCTCCATCTTCTTTCACAACTTGCTTAACAGTACTGTTCTCTTTTTCAGCGATGAGAGCATTGTAAAAGTCCATGACTTCTTCGGGATTTCCATCTTTTATAACAGCCCCTTTCTCTAGTAAAATAGCTCTATCACAAATAGCTTGAATAGCTCCTCTATCATGTGATACTAAAAGCAATGTTGTTCCTTGCTTTTGAAATTCTCTGACACGATTTAAACTCTTATGTTGGAAATATGCATCTCCTACAGAAAGTGCCTCATCTACTATCAATATTTCTGGTCTATACGCTGTTACTACTCCAAAAGCGACTCTTAACTGCATACCACTAGAATAAGTTCGTACAGGCTGATCAAAATATTCATCTATTTCTGCAAAAGCTTCTAAATCATTTATGACTGCATCTATTTGCTCTATAGTATATCCCATCATACCCATAGAGTGATAACTATTTTGTCTTCCTGTTAAATCAGGATTAAAGCCCATACCAAGCTCAAGTATCGCAGATATACGCCCATTTACTTGAATAGTGCCTTCTGAAGCTTTAAGTGTTCCCGTTATTATCTTAAGTAAAGTACTTTTTCCTGCTCCATTTTGACCCACGATTCCTATGGCTTCACCAGAGTTTATAGAGAAATTGATATTTTTTAAGATATGATGTTCCTCTTTAGGGTTAAAATTAAATCCAAACCATGAAAAAATTCTTGCCCATTCACTAGCATATTCTTTAAATGATTTACTTACATTTTTGACTTCTAACACTTTATTCATAATACATCCGTCATTTCTTCTCTCGCTTTATAAAAAATAATTATTGCTAGAGATAAACTTATTAAAGCTATAATTGTTGGATACATTAATAAATTAAAATCTGGTGCTTTGTCATAAAGTAAAACATTTTGATAGCCCATAACAATACCTGTTAGTGGATTAAGCATAAGAAGTTCTTGATAGTTTTCAGGAAGGATATTTGGCATATACACTATAGGAGTGAGCCAAAACCAAAAATTAAGTACTACTTCCATCATTTGACCTATATCACGAATAAAGACATTCAGTGTACCCAAAAAAAGTCCTAAGCCCATTGCTAAGGAAACGGTAAGTAATACAAGTAAAGGTAACCAATGTAAGGCATGATACGGTAAATGTCCTAAAAAACCAAATACAATAAACATAATAATAAAAAATAAAATAAAGTTTAAAAATGCTCCTCCCATAACAATAAGAGGCAATGCTAATTTTGGAAATGACATTTTTTTCAATAAATTACCGTTCACAATGAAAACATTTAAAGATTTATTTACAATTTCAGAAAAGAGTGTCCATCCAATAATACCAGATAAGATATAGATAGGATAAGAATATGTTGAATCAACTCCAGGAAGCTTTGCTGTCATAATTTGTGATAGGATAAGTGCATATACCAATACTTGAGCCAAAGGATGTATTATTATCCATAATCCACCTAGTTTACTCCTAATAAACCTAGCAGTAAATTCTGTTTTTATTGATGAAAGTATAAAGTACCGATATGCCCAAAGTCGTATAAACATATTTTTCATCTATATTCTCTCAAAATCATCTTCAATTCTGACAATATCATCTTCACCCGTATATTCTCCTACTTGTGCTTCTATTAGCACTACATCTATTTTGCCTTCATTCTCTAAGCGATGCACTTCACCCATTTTGATATAAGTACTTTCATTAGGACGAATGAGGCGTGTTTCATCTCCTACCGTCACGGTCGCTGTACCACTAACCACTATCCAATGTTCACTACGATGAAAATGCTTTTGAAGAGAAAGTCTTTTACCTGGTTTTACAATAATCTTTTTTACTTTATATTGTTCTTCATCTTCTAAGACTGTATACGTACCCCAAGGACGATGGGCAGTGAGATGAATATGAGGTAAATTACTCTCTCTACCTTTTAACTCTTTTACAATGTCTTTGATTTTTTGTGAATCACCTTTTTTACTAATAAGTAATGCATCAGGCGTGTCAACAACAATTAAATCATCTATACCAACCAATGCAACAAGGCGTTCTTTCCCATAAACAAAGTTATTTTTTGAATTAATAGCGATAAGGTTATCATTTAAACTATTGCCATTCTTATCTTTTGGAAATTCTTTAGATAAGGCATCAAAACTACCAAGGTCAGACCAATCTATATTGGCAGGAATTACTTTCACTTTATTACTTTTTTCCATAACAGCATAATCAATACTATCTTCAGGGATACTCATCATATCTTCATGGGAAATTCTTAATATAGAATTATTTTTTGCATTTTCGTACGCTATCTTAGAGGCATTGTAAATATCAGGTGAATAAGATTCTAAT
This sequence comes from Sulfurovum sp., assembly GCA_027062365.1. Lineage (GTDB taxonomy): Bacteria > Campylobacterota > Campylobacteria > Campylobacterales > Sulfurovaceae > Sulfurovum. The sequence continues at coordinate 63,642 of JAMOTK010000022.1, read as the reverse complement.
TCTTCTAAAAAAATTCCTGCTTTAAAACAAAAAATACCTGAATTCCAATAAAAATTACCAGCATCAACATACTTCTGTGCAGTATTTTTATCTGGTTTTTCGTGAAATGCTTTGACATCTTGACCATCTGCCTCAATATACCCATATCCAACCTCTGGATATTCTGCTGTAATACCAAAGGTTACAAGATTGTTATCTTCTGCAAGTTCTTGTGCTTTTAATACAGTCTTTTGGTATTCACTTTCATTTTTAATAAGATGGTCTGATGAAGATACAAGAACGATTTCATTTTTATCTAGTGCAAAACATGCCAAAGCAATAGCAGGGGCTGTATTTCTACCAATAGGTTCTAAAAGAAATTTATTATTCTTAGACGAAAGTTCTTCTAATTGGTCAAGTGCTAAAAAATATTGCTCTGCATTGGATATAATAAACTGCTGGGTACAAATATTTTCATTTCGTTCCACGGTAAGTTGAAAAAGAGATTTTTTATTAAAAAGCTTTACAAACTGTTTTGGCATGAGTGTTCTACTTATAGGCCATAATCTTGTACCTGAACCACCACATAAAATAATATTTGTCATTGTCTTTAATTTCCTTAAAAATAATTATTCGCTATAATTAGGTTCGTATTATACACAAATAAGTATAAAGACTTGAAGGTGACCTATGAATAAATTAAAAATTCTTTTTGATTATAGTCCTGCGTATAAACTACATAAAACAGGTATTCCAATATTTGTAGAAAATCTCTTCCAAGAATTACAACTTATTAAAAGTATTCAGATAGATAAAACTTATGATGTTTCTAAAATTATTCCTAGGAAACCACATAAACTATTTCGGTTTTTTGAACAGTTTTTATATCATAACTTATATATTCCCTGTAAACTTTACTGGGGGGAATATGATATTTATATAGAAAGCCAATATATCTTTAACCCGATATTTAAACCACGTCATACACTTATAGTCAATATGGTCTATGATATTGCACTTATACTTTATGATGACCTACAAACAAAAAAACATACTATAAACTTTAGACAAAAATTAGCAAAGAGTATTAAAAATAGTGATTACATTATCACATTATCACAATCCTCACAAAAAGACATAAAACATTATATAGAAAATACTTTAGACCTTAATAGACCTATAGATTACATTTATGCAGATACTACCAAAATTGTGGAAAAAAATCAAAACTACTCTCATGTTTTAAAAAAATTTAAAATTCAACAAGATTATTTTTTATTCTTAGGCACACTTGAACCAAGAAAAAATCCATTCATACTTATTAAAGCTTTCCACCTATTCAAAAAAGAGACACTACTCCCTATTCAGCTTGTCTTTGCAGGGAAGAAAGGATGGTTATATACACATGTTTTAGAATATATAAGCAAAAATAATTTAGAAGATTCTGTAATTTTTACAAATTATATTAGTGAAGAAGAAAAACAAATATTACTTAATCATACTAAAGCTTTTTTATTTCTTTCACGCTATGAAGGATTTGGTATTCCTCCTTTAGAAGCACTTAAATTAGGCGTTCCTACACTTTTAAGTGATATTCCTGTATTTCATGAACTCTTTTTAGATAATGTATATTATGCTAATACAAATGATATAAAGGATATATCACAAAAGATGGAAGATATATTAATTCATCCTATTCAAATAAATACCAATCTTTTTGAAAAGTTTTCTTGGAAAATCTCAGCCAATAAATTAGTCAAAATATTATATACACATCTTAATAAAAAGAAAAAAAAATGAAATTACTACACAATATTTATTATATTTTTAATGCCTATATTGCTTTGGTATTATTCTTATTTACAAAAAAGCAAAAAGATGTTTGGCTCATTGGTGGGCATAATGCTAAACTTTACACAGATAACTCAAAAGTTTTTTATGAATACATCCTCCTAAATCATTCATCTATCAATATCTATTGGATAGTTGATAAAAATGCTTCTATCATGCAAGACATTAAAGGAGAGAGACTTATAAAGGGTAGTATAAAATCTTATCTCTATTTTTACTATGCAAAAGTTGTACTTTTTTCTGATACTTTAAATTCAGATATTGCTCCCTTTAGCTTTGTTCTTCCTATCGTAAAACATTTTTATACGCATGTTTTGAAAATCTATTTAAGTCATGGTACAATAGCATTAAAAAAAATGCCTCAATATCAAGGTAAAATAGCAAAACTAAAACAAGCTATTTTTTATAGCTATGACCTAGCTATTGCCTCTACTGAACTCTCTAAAAAAGCTATGTTAGGATATAATATTAATCCTACAGCAATACAACTATTAGGAAGTGCAAGACATGATGTCCTTAAATCTATACCAAATGCACAAAGAGTCATACTCATCACACCCACTTGGAGAAGTTGGTTAAGTAGTAAAAATATATTAAAAGAAAGTGACTTTTTTAATCAATATAAATCCTTACTTTTAGATATAAATCTTCATCTATTTTTACGAGAAAACAATATTCACATTCATTTTTATTTACACCATATGCTACATCAGTATTATAGTATATTTCAGGACTTTGAAAATGATGTTATCAAAATTTTAGCCCCATCGGTTAATATAAACAATGAAATCATGTCTGCTGAACTCATGATTACAGATTATTCAAGTATGTGTTCTGATTTTTATTATTTACAAAAGCCTATTGTGTTTTTTCAGTTTGATAGAGAAAAATATATTAAGAAAATTGGTTCAGAGATTGATTTAGAGAATACTATCTTTGGAGATGTATTTGATGATAGTCCATCTCTTGTAGAACATATTATTACGAACATGACAAAACAAATTTCAATTTCTAAAAAACAGAAAGAAGGTGAAAGATATTTCATCCATTTCAAAGATAAGCAAAATTGTAGCCGTATTTATAATGCTATCACAAAAAAAATCTTATCAAAGAAGTTAAAATGATTAATGCTTTAGTTTCAATTATTACACCCTGTTATAACTCTGAAAAATATATCAAACAAATGATTCAATCGGTACAAATACAAAGCTATATAAATTGGGAGTTAATCATTGTAGATGATGCTTCTACAGATAAAAGTTATCTTATCATAGCAGAATATATGAAAACAGATACGCGTATAAAGTGTATACAAAACATCAAAAATATTGGTGTCTCAAAAAGTAGAAATAAAGCTATTGAAGAAGCTAAAGGAGAATATATAGCCTTTTTGGATGCTGATGATATATGGCTAGAACATAAATTAAGAAAACAACTTTCTTTTATGCAAAAAAACAATATACTACTAAGTTATACAGCTTACTATACTATGGGGCAAGATGGACAAATATTAAAATATTTTAAAGTACCAAGCAAGGTAAATTATACTGATATGCTCAAAACAAGTACTATCGGTACATTAACAACCATATATAATGCTAAAAAATTAAAGAAATTTTATATGCAAACGATTGGTCATGAAGACTATATCATGAAATTAGAAATCCTAAAAAAGATTCCCTATGCAAAAGGTATAAATGAACCGTTAGCCCATTATCGTATTTATAAAAAAAGTCTTTCAAGTAATAAACTACGAACAGCAAAATGGCAATGGCATATTTATAGAAATATTGAAAAGATTTCTTTTATTAGAAGTGTTTATTATTTTTTACATTATACGTATAATGGTTTTTTCAAATATAAATGAGTATACAGTTATATTTGATACATTTTCTTTAGCGTATTTTGGAAATTAATTTGTTCAATTTTTCCAACCATACTCCAAAGTTTAGTATTACTACCTGTCAAAGATTTAATTTCATCTTTTCGTACAAATGCTGGGTTTACTTTTACTTCAATAGTATACCCAGCGATATTATTCATCATATCAATAACATCAACAAGCTTAATCCCTCGGTTAGATGCGATATTTACGACTTCTCCTGTACTATCATTCTCTAATAATCTTTTATACACTTCACAAACAAATTCAATATCATTAAATTCTCTAATAACATTTAAATTACCGAGTTCTATAGTTGATTTATTTTCCTTAAAATGATTCACAATTTTAGGGATTAAAAAATTATCACTCTGTCCTACTCCTGTATAATTAAAAGGTCGTGTAATAATAATTGGTAATTTGTTGAAATACCCTCGTGTTAGAGACTCCATTGCATACTTACTTGCTCCATAATGATTGGCTGGTTTTGCACATAAAGATTCATCAATTACTTCTAAACCTTGGGTTCCATATACAGTGGCACTACTGACTAAAATAATTTTTTTAGGATTTAGAGAAAGTTCTATAAAAGCCTCTAAAACATTACTAGTCCCTATAGTATTTACTTTATAAAACGCTTCTTTATCTCCATGTTCCGTAAAAGATATACCAGCAAGATGAATCAAGTAGTCAGGCTTTATTTCTTCTAACATAACTAAAATATTATCTTTTTTTGTAATATCACATTGATAAAGTTTATCACTACTCTTAAACTTAGAAGTACCATATACATCATATCCACAAGCGATAAGATATTTTGAGAGATGTCCTCCTGTAAAACTATCTATACCCGTAATTAAAACTTTATTCATCAAAAACTAAAACCTATCTCATTGCGTCGTAAGTCTGCTTTCACCATCATCGCACAAAGTTCTTCAAGCGTACATTTTGGCTCCCACCCAAGAATATCTTTGGCTTTTTGAGGATTACCAATAAGTAAATCTACCTCAGCAGGTCTATAAAACTTTGGATTTACTTTTACGAGGACCTTACCTGTAGCAACATCTATACCCTCTTCTGATTCAGCTTCACCTTTAAACTCAAGTTCAATACCTACAGCTTTAAATGCCATCGTCACAAAATCACGTACCGTTTCTGTTCTATTTGTAGCCAATACAAAAGTATCTGCCTTATCAGCTTGAAGCATCAGATACATACCTTCTACATAATCTTTTGCAAATCCCCAATCTCTCTTGGCATCCATATTTCCAAGTTCGATACAATCCAATTTTCCAAGCTTTATTTTGGCTACACTATCGGTAATTTTTCTTGTTACAAATTCACGACCTCTTAGAGGGGATTCATGATTAAATAAAATTCCACTACTAGCGAAGATATTATACGACTCTCTATAGTTTACAACCATCCAATGGGCATACATTTTTGCAGCACCATACGGACTTCTTGGCCAAAAAGGTGTAGTCTCCTTTTGAGGTATTTCCTGAACATCTCCAAACATTTCAGAAGTTGAAGCTTGATAAAATTTAATTTTAGGATTAACTATCCTAATCGCTTCCAAGAGATGCACACAACCTAGCCCTGTAATATGTGCAGTTGCGATAGGCTGTTCAAAAGAGACACCTACAAAACTTTGAGCAGCAAGGTTATATATCTCATCTGGTTCTATTCTGACTACCATACTAATACTATTTGCTTGGTCTGTTAAATCGTATTCTACCAAATGAAGATTTTTATGATTTTGGATTCCAAGCTCTTCTATTCTCCAAAAATTTACAGAGGAAGTTCTTCTATACGTTCCATACACTTCATAACCCTTTTCCAAAAGTAATTGTGTTAGATATGCACCATCTTGTCCTGTAATTCCTGTAATTATTGCTTTTTTCATTAAAGTTTTTATCCTAGTAATATAGTATTTTTAACATTTTATCTAATTTTATCATAATATCACGTTATTAGAAGAATATACTTCTTATAAAACTAAAAATATTTATATAATTAAAGTAAGGCTATTGAGTGAAGTTGAAGGGATTGAAACTATCTACATAGTATATTTTGTGATAGTTTTATATCAGGGGGAAATTTAGAATTACACTGTATACATATAAAACTCCCTCCAAAAAACTTGAAGGGAGAATATGTCAAATCATACTTACGGACGAATACTATATGAATTGGCAAGATTGATAAATCCTTGTGACCCTAAAAATATTTCTGCTACAGTATTTCTAGTTACCCCAGTGGATAGTTTATTCAACCAATAATCCAAACCACCTTGATCCGGTTCACGGTTCAAAAATGTTTTATAAAGTTTGGTTAAATATACTACATCATCCGATGTTGTAGTAGTGAATCCTGAAGATAGTAAAAATTTTCTTGCAATATCTGAAGCACTCAATGTACCATTTACTAGCCTAGTCGTCCAGTATTCAAGACCTTCTGGCTCTGAATCACGTCCTAAAAGCTCGACATATAAACGTTCAACATAAGATACCACACCTGCGTGTGCTGGGGCTACATTGTATTTTGCACATCTATCTGCAAACCCTTGTGTAGCTAAAAACTTATCTAACATATCTGTTCTTGAAACACCTTCTTCTAGTTTTGATAACCAAAAATTCAAACTACCTGTATCTGCTTGTCGATTAAGGACTGCAAGATACAAAGTTTCTACATACGTTGCATCATCTAGGTTTCTATCAGTAAATGACTGTAGGCTAAAAAATTTCCTAATAAGGTCAGCACCACCAATTTTAGCAGTTTCTAATTGAGTTGTCCAATAATCAAGTCCTTCTGTATCAGCTTCTCTATCAAGTACTGTGTTATAAAGCTTTTCGATACATACACGGATACTTGTACCATCAACTACTTTTTCTGGGTTAATCGTACTTTCCTCTGTATTACCTGTACCATTTGCATTGGCAACGGTTACTTCAAAGCTGATGTATTTATTGTCTTGTGCTACTGTGAGCATATATGTTTGGCTTACAGCTCCTACAATTTCTGTTTTATCTGAACCAGCATCATCTGATGATTCATACCATTTGAATGTTGTACCTGCTTCTACATCGCCATCTGTATCATTGTAAGTATAAGTACCTGTAAGTGTTGCATTAATTTCTAATGTACCTGTAAATGAAACATTGGAAGTAACAGGTAAAGAGTCAACTATAGTAGAATTAATACTACTTTCTACTGCGACACCAGAGCTATTTACATTACTCACAGTAACTTCAAAGCTAAGGAACTTCCCTGCATCTGCAGACACTAATGTATAGCTTTGTGCTGTAGCTCCTGAGATAAGTGTTTTACCTGTACCTGAGGCATCATTTGAACGATACCATTTGAATGTTGTACCTGATTCTACATCATTCTCTGCATCTGCATATATATAGTTACCTGAAAGTGATTGACCTACTTCAAATGTACCTGATATATTTACATTACTTGCCACAGGGACAGTATTTGCTATGACAGATGTGATACTAATCGCACTTTCTACAGCTACACCTGAGGCATTTGCATTGGCAACAGTCACTTCAAAGCTAATAAATTTACCCACATCTGCAGCCCCTAGTGTATAACTTTGTGCTGTAGCTCCTGAAATAAGTGTTTTACCTGTACCTGAAGCATCAGTAGAACGATACCATTTGAATGTTGTACCTGCTTCTGTATCATTATCTACATCACTATAAGTATAATTACCTGTAAGTGTTGACAATGATGACATAGTACCTGTCAATGAAACACCCGTTGCTACAGGTATAGTATCTACATGTGCCACATTGATAATAACTGATGAAACATTAGATGCTAATTTACCATCTGAAAGACTAAAGTCAAATGATGCATATACTACACCTGTTGCCCCTGCGACTGGTGTATATACTAGATTGCCTATATCTGCAGGTACTATAACCTGTGATGCTGTCACATTTGTACCACTCAATTGTAATGTCCCAACAGATGGCAAGGAAACAATCGTTATAGATACCAAAGCATCCCCATCTGTATCACTCATCACAAAATCACTAAGTGCAAATGTTTTGGATGTATCTTGGTCTATTGTATGTGTAGCAGCAACACTCACAGGTGCATGGTTTTCACGTACGAGTGTTGTGGTTTCAGTTACAGAAGATGGTGCATCATCACTCAGTGTGATTGCCAAAGCTCTATCATAGATGTTGGGTACAGATGCACTGTTATGGTAGGTAATCTTTTTGAGTAATGCTTCTATATTTGTAGAAGAAATGGTTGCAGGGTTGGCTTGTGTCACCACAACATTGTCTACATAAAGCTGTCCACCCAATGCCATACCACCCGTAAAGTCATACGTTCCTGAGATATAAACAAATTTATAATTACCAGGATTCTGCACGGTATATGCTACACCATCCCAAGGTGTATCTTCACTAGCAGATGTTCCTGTTCTATCTAAGATGATTTCTGTATGTCCTGTATCTACATCTACGATATATCCAAAAACATCAAAAGAATCGCTTCCACCTACAGCTCTCCAGTCAAAGGATAGTGTATCATTTGCAGCCAATGCTACAGAAGCATTACTCACGATATATGGTCCTCTAATCACTGCATATCCATCAACTGAGTTACCATCACTTGTTAATTCAACAGACAAACCAGAGCCATCGGGAACTTGGCCTGATTGGAGAGTTGAAGTATATGTCATACTAGCAACACCAGTATCAGTTGCAGGGATAGGATTTCCATTTCCATCTGTAGGTACTGGTTCCATACTACCAGCTACAGGCATGGGATAGGTAGAATCAATAGGGGTAGGTTGTCCTGCAATGGTAGTTGTACCATCAAGTATCGCTTGTTGGTTAACTACAGTCCAACCTGAGATAGTGGTATCTCCATTACTTCCTGTATTGAAACTACCATTTTCAAAACCTATAGAAAAGTCTAAACGCAATTTATTACCATTTCCTTGAAAAACAGAATCCACAGCTCCGATAGGAGAAGCTATTGTGCCATCACCTAAAAAAAGGTTGCCACCTACTACAGATATTTCACCATCTACAATAGATGCTTGAGGAGTAGAAATCAAGTTAATATGATCGTTGCTGGTCATATCTGCTAATGATACCTCCAAAGACTGACCATTAAATCCTGCTGTAGTCACTACTGCTAGGTCTGAATCAATCACTGTAGCCCCTGCACCTATATTGTAATTGACCACTGGGTCTAAGTTATTGATACCCACTGCAAATGCTCCAAGGGGTAAAACTGTGATTAGTAACGATTTTTTGATTATACTTTTCATATAATTCTCCTTAAATTAAAATAAACTATGTAAAATAAGAATATACCTATTTCATAAACATAGTTTATCCTAAAAAAGTGATAAAGTAGTGAGTTTATGCAATTCTATAGCCAAAACCATAAATATTGAGAATGGTCTCTGGGGGCAATTTTTTTCGTAATACCTTAATGAGTGTTTTTACAGCGTTGACTTTTTCTTGAGTATAGTCATCCCAAAGATGATAAATAATCGTTTCATAAGATACATTGAGTGAAATATTATTAAAAAAAAGTATTAATAGCTCTCTTTCTTGCATTGTTAAAGAGACTTCATTATCATTTTGAAATAATCTTGATTCTTGATAGTCCCAAGAGTATTCTTCTTTTAACAGATATATCTCTGTTGAAGTCACAAGAAAGGTCTTTAATTCTTTGATAGCCAAATCTAAAGTATCTCTTAATAGCGTTCGAGAAACAGGTTTGAGTAAATATTTGGTGAGGTTAAGTTCCGTGGCTTTTAACAAAGATTCTGTATCAGAATATGCTGTAAGCATAATGCATCTGGTTTTATGGTCTGTTTGCCGTATCCTACTAAGTAATGCCAACCCATCTAAAGACGGTATATGGATATCTAATATTAAGATTTCTGGTCGATACTTAAGATATAGGCTATACGCAACTTCTCCATCTTCTGCTTCATATACATCATTAAAGTACTTTTTAAGGTATCGTACATAATTATCTCGTATTTTCTTTTCATCTTCTACTAAGAGAATACTATAAGGCTTCTTCTGTGTGATTAAATTATTTTCTTTCATCTATTGCTTCCTTATCAAATACTATATAAAAAATGACACCATCATTTAGATTTTTGGCATAAAAGTGACTCGGCATAGCATCTAAAATCATTTTAGCCATATACAAACCTAATCCAATACCTTGTGATTTATGTTTGGTAGTAAAATAGGGGTCAAATATTTTGAGTAAATCGTTTTCCTTAATATTTCCACCATTGTTATAAATACTCAAACGATAATGAGATACTGTATCTTCTAATTTTATCTCAATTTTAGGTTCTTTTGTATGATTTAAGAGTAAAGCATCTTTAGCATTATTTAAGATAACTAAAATAGCTTGTGTAAACTCATTTTGGATACCCATAATTTCTATATTAGCATCTACCTCTACCTCTACCTCTACCTCTTTTAAATAAATCTTCATTAAAGAGAGTACATTATGTATAGCCTCTTCAAGAAAAAAAAGCGTTTTATGTTTATCTTCTTTATAAAAATCTCTAAAATCCTCAATAGTCTGTGACATATACTCCGTCATCTCTTCAATCTCATCTAGCTTTTTTAATATATATTTAGTATTTATTGTATTTTGAGATATTTCCATATCCAAAATCATGACCGAAGAATTAATGACAGAGAGTGGTTGTCTCCATTGATGAGAAATATTTTCTATCATCTCACCTATACTAGCCAACCTATGTTGTTGAAATAAAAATATATCTTTTTCTCTTAGTCTTTCTATCTGTTGTTTTACTTCAAATTCTAATTTTTTATTTACTTGCTTAATCTGATATTGTCTATAGAGAAAAATAAGCAATATGATTAAAATTAATCCTATAAAAGAGAAGATAAATTCCCATTCTTCATCACTAAATAGAATGTCTTCATTTTTTTTTGTAAAAAACCATTTTTTTTGTAAAAATATTTTTTCATGTTCGGATATAGTGGCTAATCCTTTATTTAGTATTGTTATGGCTTCTTTCCACTCTTTTTTGATTGCAAAGTGTAAGTCTAAATGTTGATTTAACTTAAAAGCATTTTCTAAATAAGGTAACCCTTCTCGCATAAGTAAATATTCAGTAGCTCCATTACCAAATGTAGCGTCTGCTTTACCATAAATTACAAATTCTAACATCTCCCTCGTAGTATTTGCATATAAGATAGCACTCTTTGTAAGTCTATCAGCTATTTGTTTATCTGCTATATTACCTTTAAGAATAACAATAATTTTTCCATCTAAATCTTTTAAAGTTTTAATACCTAGTGGATTTCTTTTCTTTACCATAATCATCTTTTCTAAAGATATATATACCGTTGAAAAATTTAAAAACTCTTTTCGTTTCGGGGTACAAACAAGTGTGGCTAGACCATCAATTTTATCTTCTGCTACCTCTTTTTGGATTTTTGACCAATTGCCCAATTTTAATACAAAGTTTGCACCTGTGGATTTGTTGACTTTAGCTAATATATCTACATCATACCCACTGAGTGTACCATCTTTATGTATGATACTATACGGTGCCCAAGTATCTCCTGTACCTAAGACAATCCTAGGATGTGCTTTTAAAAAATCTTTTTCTTTGTCTGAGAGAATAGGATTATCGTTCGTACCTGCATGAAGTGAAAAAATACAAAATAGTACGAAGAACAAACACTTAGCTATCATCCTGTACTATCCTTCCTAAACAAATAAAGATACAATAGAAGATAACACACAATAAATACACTCACAATAATAATATTATACATAGAGCTATGTGCATAAAAGGTAGAAAGTATTGTGTGAGGTATCATAAAAGTTAATAGTAAAAGTGCTGTTAAAGGATTGTTATTGGTCATATTTCTTTGGATGAGCATGTGTATATGATATTTGTCTGGTTTCATAGGGGATAGTCCTATGGAGAGCTTTCTTATAATAGAAAATATCACTTCCCATACAGGGTAAATCAAAATAGATAAGATATACCATGGACTGACATCTGCATATTCTGATGCCAAAGAGATACCTATTAAGGATACCATAAAGCCTAGTAGATACGCGCCACCATCTCCTAAGAAAATTTTACCTTTAGGAAAGACTAATACAAAAAAGCCAAATACTGCACCTGCTAGTATCGAAATAACAGACAATAGTTCTATGTTATTATGTTCGTAACTAATCACAGAAAAAGAAGCCAAAATAATAAGTATAACCCCTGAGGCTAGACCATTGAACCCATCAATAATATTGATAGCATTCATCATACCAACAATGGCAAAAACACTAAAAAATATACCTAAGCCATAAGGTAAAACAATACCTAACCCTAGATATGTCACCACCGAATGTGTGAGCCATACAGCTACCCCTCCTGCGATAATTTGCAAAATAAGTCTTAACCTTACACTTAATGAATTGTGAAAGTCTTCAAAGATACCACTCATAAATGCCAAAATAGCAGAGGGAAGAAGTTGTAGTCCATAAGGAATAAAAAGTACCAATGATAAAGCAATGATAATACCTACACCCCCTGCTCTAGGTACTGGAATCTCATGAAATCTTTGGGGTTTATTTTCTTCATGACAATCTATAAAATAGGTATATTTATGAGATACATAAATGACTACAAATAGCGTTAATAGTGAGATTAAGAAAGCAGAAAAAAATAGTGCTAGTATCATAGGTAGACTTTCTATAGTTAAGATAGCGTCATTATATCTGACTATTGCTTATACTATTTTTTACTTCATCAAGAATAGTTTGGTATAATCATGTTTATATATATTTAAAAACAAATATAAGGATAAATAGTTTATGAAAAGCAAAAATGTTATCATCTATGGAGCAGGAGAAGCTGGGCATCAACTCAAAAAAGACTTAAAAACTAGGAACTTTACTGTAAATTATTTTATAGATGATAATAAAGCGATACAAGACACTTGTATAGATACACTGCCTATCCTTTCAAAAGAAAAACTTATCACGAAACTCGATAAAGAGGAAAAGTTTGATTTACTTATCATCGCTATCCCCTCTGCTCCTAAAAGTGTCATTACGAGTATATACAATACGCTAAGTAAATATTTTAAAGATGTAAAAGTATTACCTTCATTAGATACTATTTTACATCATGAACTATTTTCAACACAACTCAAAGACATTTCAGTCGCTGACCTATTGGCACGTCATCCAAAAGACTTAGATAAAGCAAAGATATCTTCATTTATTGACAATAAAGTAATACTCATTACAGGAGCTGGTGGAAGTATTGGTTCAGAGATAGTACGTCAATGTATTAGGTTTAATGCCAAAAAGATTATACTTATAGACCATAGTGAGTACAATCTTTATCAAATCATCGAAGAGATAGATACACAAATAGAAATCATTCCCGTCATGCTATCGGTGGTCAACAAAGTATTACTACAAAAAACATTTATACTACATCGTCCCCAGATTGTGATACATGCAGCCGCATACAAACACGTACCCATGGTAGAGCTAAATATAGAGGGGGCTATCATCAATAATGTCATAGGGACAAAAAACTGTATTGATGTATCCATTGCAAATAAGGTAGAAAAATTTATTCTTATCTCTACAGATAAAGCAGTACGTCCTAGCAATGTCATGGGTGCTACCAAAAGAATCTGTGAACTTTATGCACAAAATGTCAAAAATCATGATACCGATATAGTGGCTGTTCGCTTTGGTAATGTATTGGGGTCAAGTGGTTCAGTGATACCAAAATTTAAAAGTCAAATAGCCCAAGGGCTAGATTTGACCGTAACCCATCCTGATATTACACGCTATTTCATGCTCATCCCTGAAGCGTGTGAACTTGTCCTTCAAGCTGGGGCGATAGGGTTGGGAGGAGAGCTATTTATATTGGATATGGGTGCACCTATTAAAATCGTTGATTTAGCCAAAAAGATGATAGAGCTTAGTGGCAATAATACTATCCATATCAAATTTACAGGATTACGCACAGGAGAAAAACTCTATGAAGAGCTTCTCATTAATGATGACAATATCAACACAGAGTATGATTCTATCACGATTACAAAACCCACCTATTATCCTATTGCTCAACTCAATCATGATATTGAGAGTTTGTTACAATCAGACAATATGTTAAAAAGTCTCAAAAAAATAGTCATTGAGTTTGAGCATAAGGAAAATATATAGATAGTAAATGCTATAATATCAAAAATTATAAATATAATACTATTTTAGAGAAAGAAGAAACATGAAAAAAAGTATCTTAGTCACAGGTTGTGCAGGATTTATAGGGTCAAACTTTGTACCTTATTTTTTAGATAAATATCCAGAGTATTCTCTTATAAATTTAGATTTACTCACTTATGCAGGGGATTTAGCCAATCTCAAAGAGTGTGAAGACAATAAAAATTATAAATTTATTAAAGGTAATATCTGTAACCGTGACTTAGTAGAGTTTATCTTTAACGAATACGATATACAAGGTGTCATTCACTTTGCGGCAGAAAGCCATGTAGATAATTCTATTAAAAACCCAGAAGTATTCATGCAAACCAATGTCAATGGTACATTTACGCTTCTTGATGTTGCTTATAAATATTGGATGTCTAAGCCGTTTGCTAAAAAAGAAGGTTATGAAGCTTGTCGTTTTCATCATATCTCTACCGATGAAGTCTATGGAACACTCAATGAGATAGATTTATTTACAGAAGAAACCCCTTATGCACCCAATTCTCCCTACTCTGCGTCCAAAGCGTCATCAGATATGATTGTACGAAGCTATCAAGAAACTTATGGCATGAATACGGTGATTACAAATTGTTCTAACAACTATGGTCCAAAACAACATGATGAGAAGCTTATCCCTACTATCATACGTAAGGCATTGGCAAGTGAGAATATCCCTATCTATGGTGATGGTAAAAATATCCGTGATTGGCTCTATGTTTTGGATCATTGTAAAGGGATTGACCTTGTTTATCATGAAGGAAAAGAAGCCAATGTCTATAATATCGGTGGGCGTAATGAAAGAACAAATTTACAAATAGTGGATGCCATTTGTAGCATATTAGATGAAAAAGTACCTCGTGAGACTTCTTATAAAGAACTCATCACTTTTGTACAAGACCGAGCTGGTCATGATAGACGTTATGCTATTGATGCAAGTAAACTAGAAGAAACACTAGGGTGGAAAGCTGATGAGAATTTTGATACAGGTATTATAAAGACCATTGACTGGTATCTCAATAAATATAAAGTACTGTAATTGTTAGCATTTATTAAAGCTATTTTTCAAAATAAAACACTGTTATGGTCACTCACTAAAAATGATTTTAAACAAAAGTACTTTGGTAATCTTCTAGGTGTCGCTTGGGCATTTATATTACCTTCTGCCACGATAGCAATACTTTGGTTTGTCTTTCAAGTAGGATTTAAATCAAAACCTATTGATAACTTCCCTTTTATTTTATGGCTTGTGGTGGGTATGTTTCCGTGGTTTTTCTTTGCTGAAGCACTCACAGCTGGGACAAACAGTATATTGAGTAATAATTTTTTAGTCAAAAAAGTTGTTTTTAGGGTAAGTTTACTTCCTATTGTTTCCATTTCTACAGCGTTAATCGTCCATGTCTTCTTTATATTTTTTATGTTTACAATGTTTATCTATTATGGATATACCCCTGAAATCTATTGGCTACAAATATTTTATTATTTATTTGCTACCTGTGTACTTCTTTTGGGGCTTTCATGGCTCACCTCTTCTGTCATTATTTTTTTTAAAGATATAGGACAGATAGTGGGTATGTTTATACAGTTTGGATTTTGGCTGACCCCTATCTTTTGGTCTTTAAAGATGGTACCAGAGAAATATCATTGGATTATCCAAATTAATCCTGCCTATTATTTCATTCAAGGCTATAGAGACAGTATGATTAACCACGTATGGTTTTGGGAAGATATGGGCATGACTATCTATTTTTGGAGTATTACTATGATTATTTTTGTTTTTGGTGGATTGACCTTTAGAAGACTTAGACCACACTTTTCGGATGTACTATAATGCCAAATAAAATAGCCATAGAGGTAAAAAACCTCACCAAAATATATCATCTTTATGATAAGCCTCAAGACCGACTTAAAGAGGCACTTAACCCTTTTAAGAAGTCGTATCATCATGATTTTTATGCTATGAGTGATGTCAATTTACAGATAAGAAAAGGGGAGACCCTTGGTATTATCGGTAAAAATGGTGCAGGTAAATCTACCCTACTAAAAATGATTACAGGGGTATTGACTCCAACTTTAGGAACGATTGAGACAAAAGGAACTATCGCTTCACTCTTAGAACTAGGTGCTGGATTTAATCCTGATATGAGTGGTATGGAAAATATCTATCTCAACGGTACACTCATGGGCTTTAGCCACGAAGAAATGGCTACTAAAGTAGATGCTATTTTAGAATTTGCTGATATTGGTGAATTTATCCATCAACCTGTAAAGATGTATAGTTCTGGTATGTTCGCACGTCTAGCCTTTTCGGTATCCATCAATGTAGAACCTGATATTCTCATTGTAGATGAAGCGTTAAGTGTAGGAGATATGGCATTTCAAATGAAATGTTTTAAAAAGTTTCAAGACTTCCAAGCCCAAGGTCGTACCATCTTATTTGTGACCCATGCCCTAGATACAGTACTTAGATACTGCAATAGAGGTATCGTCATAGACGCAGGACAAATAGTATTTGATGGCTCACCTAAATTTGCAGTGGATGCTTTCAAAAAAGTACTCTCCAATGATTTTTATGAAAAAGAAGATGACAATAAAGAAGAGACCATAGACCTACAAGATAATAGTACATACCTTAAAGATTTTTTTGACACACACAAAGAGTTAGATAAATATGGCAATGGGAAAGCTAGTATTATAGACTATGGTATCCTCGATAAAAAAGGAAGACCTGCTAATATTATTGATTATAATGCTGAATTTAAAATTATTATGAAAGTAAAATTTGCTCAAAGTATTATAGCCCCTATCTTTGCCTTTACACTCAAAGACTCCAAAGGATTAGAACTCACAGGCACCAATACCAATATGAAATATGTTACCACAGGCACCTATACCAAAGACCAAATTATCACTATAAGTTTTAAACAAAAAGCCAATCTACAGTTAGGTTCCTATGCCCTTTCATTGGGTTGTGTCACACTCAATGAAACAGGCGTAGAAGTCTATAGCCGTATCTATGATGCGATACTCTTTGATATTATTGGTGCTGCACAGATGGTTGGATTTTTTGATTTACAGAGTGAGATACATATTGAATACTAGGCATATATTTCTTTTTTTTATTATTATAATGGCTATTTTTTCAACCCACCCCTTGCTTATCTATCCATTTGATATGTATACACATTTACAGTGGATTGACAATCAATCACTCTGCGTGGATGCTCCTTCCACACGTTATATGTGGCACTATACATGGTCTAATATTTTTGATTTTTTCAATATTGAAAACAAAGAGATATTTTTACGTGCCTATATTATTCACTATACGCAAATGATTCTTACTTTTATGATGATTTTTTATGTAAGTCGTACTTTTATAAAAAATATTTTTACCCATATTCAACGCTCTTTGCTCAATGATGTAGCGTTATGGTCTTCTATGGTATGGGTGACCCTACTCTCCACCTACTCTGTGAACCATCATGAAATTTGGATTGTATGGTACTCTATCAATTATCAAATTAGTTTAGTCTTTACACTCTTTATACTCGCTTTAACTATTTCACTTATTTTTGAGACAAGTAGTCTGACTAAAAAAATCTTTTATAGTCTCCTGATTTTGGGCTTCTCTTATATCATTATTCGTATACATGCTATGGAATATATCTATTACATGATGTATTTAGCTGTGTTGATATTGGTACATATAGATATGATTATAAAGTGGTGTATAAAGCATCTCTTTATCACTTTTACCTTACTTATTGTGAGTAGTCTGGCTATTATTACAGTAGCACCCTATTTACAACAGTATATTTATGCAAAATCAAAATTATTGTCTTATCTAAGCTGGGAAAAGCTTCCTTTACTTCTGGAAGAAATAGATAAACATGGGGATATGATACTTTCTCATTATAACAAAGCATCTACAACACTCAATAGTTTTATATACCTTTCTTTATTCTTGATACTTATTTTTGGATGTATACTACTCTATAAATCGTACAAGAAATCTCCTCTACTTATCAATCTACGGTTACTACTCTTTGTCTGTATCGCTTCACTATTTATACTCATCCCACTCTTTAAGTATTCTGCTGGACTGGCTGGACTTTTGACGTATGATAGAGTCTCTTATCGATTTTACTTTAGTTCACTACTTTTTTTAATCGTGCCTATTTTTATTGTATACATCATGGTACATCTAAAAACAAGTAAAATTTACATATTTCATACGGCGATGATAGCCATTTTTATGGTTACGCTTATGTATTCAAAATATATCTCATCTTCATCCAATTATTATAACAATATTCGCTCTTTTAAAAATATGTTTATAGAACACAAAAGAGCCTTTAATTTAAATCAAGAACAGATTATATCTATTGGAGAAAAACTAGCCTATTATCAGAGTCACTATCAAAATAGTAAACCTCTTTACTATTATGCACGTGATGATATTGCTTTTGTGATTAAATTTATCTATAGAAAACCTGTACTATATCAAAGACGAGGAAGTAAAAACTATCAAAAAAGCTACCAAAAGCATAGTGATAAGCACTATAAGGCTATACTTTTTGAAGTACCAAAAGCATTTCCAAAGTATCAAAGATATACTATACAAGCCAAAACACAGTAACTTCATAGAACAATAAGACTATAATAACAACAAATAAATTACCAAATAGAATATATAAAGAGATATAAATGAGTGCCATACTAAACTTAGAATTTTATACAGGAACAGATCACTACAGTGATGGGGATATAGAAGATGAATTGTTGGAAATTGTTAAAAATCATAATGATTTTAGTGCTATTTTAGCAAAAGACACGCGATGGCCTATACTGTACCATCTCTCTCCTATTAGACAAAATATTATTAATTGGTATCCATTTAAAGAAAATGGAACTTGTCTTGAGATTGGTGCTGGATGTGGTGCTATTACTGGGGCATTATGTGACAGTTTAGCCAAAGTAACAGCAGTAGAACTCTCTCAAAGACGGGCTAATATTAACTATGAAAGACATAAGCACTATGAAAATTTGGAAATTATCGTTGCCAATTTAAATGATGTGGTCTTTAAAGAAAAGTTTGACTATATTACACTCAATGGTGTACTAGAATATGCAGGATCATTCACCAAAACAGATAAACCATATCAAGACTTTTTAAAACAAATTAAAACATATTTAAAGCCTGATGGTAAACTCATCATTGCTATAGAAAATCGTTATGGACTCAAATATTTTTCTGGTGCAAAAGAAGACCATACTTCTAAAGAATTTGATGGTATTACAGGATACAAAGATACCGACACCGTACGTACCTTTGGCAAACAAGAGTTAGAAATGCTTTTAAATAGCAGTGGGTATCCAAGTCAAGACTTTTATTATCCTCATCCTGATTATAAAATGCCTATGGAGATATATTCAGATGATTGTTTACCTAGTAGCACTTCACAACTTAGCCCTGCTCCTAATTTTGACTATGAACGCTATACACTCTTTGATGAGAGTGATGCCTATGCTGGGATTATAGAAAATGGACAATACCCATTTTTTGCCAACTCATTTTTAGTAATATGTGGAGAATAGATGAAAATACATTATGTAAAAAATAACAGTGAAAGAGCCAAAGCATTTCAATTAAAAACCATTATATACGAACAAGATGGTCAAAAATATATTAAAAAACAAGCCCTCTGTCCTGAAGCTATCCCTCATCTCAAAAAGATGAAAGAGAGTTATGCTAAACTTAGGTCTAATATTATAAATCCTAAAGTCAAACTAGCCAAAATTATTGATGAAAGCCCCAATAGCCTTACCTTTGAATTTATAGAAGGTGAGAGTTTAGAGAAGAAATTTCATCAAGCCTCTACTCAGATAGAAAAAGAACAACTTTTTGATGACTATATCTCTTTGGTCAAAACCTCTTTTAAAACCAAAACTATCTCTACAGATTCGCTAGATGAAAGCTATCAAACACTCTTTGGAAAACTCAACTTTTCTACATTAGAAAACGAAACTTGCTTTGAGGGTATCTCCAATATTGACCTTATTTTCTCTAATATTATTTATCAAGAGGAGAATATTTACCTCATTGATTATGAGTGGGCTTTTGAAGCGTCTTTACCAGTAGAATATATTATTCATCGTACACTCTTGATGTTAGGTAGCCTGAAAGACCAAGAAAAGTACCGTATGAAAAATCATTTTCTATACTTAAGAATGGAAAGACATTTTGTAGATAAATATGTCATGGACAATGGATTTTATTTTCAAAAGTATCAATACATTAAAACCAATGCCCCTATAGTAGCACATATAAAAGGCAAAGAAGCACATATAGAAGAGCTCTCACAACATCTTACACATCATAAAAAGCAATTCAAGATACTAAAAGAAAACAGCGATAAAGCCATAGTACTAAGAGATAAACAGATTGATTTCCTCTTCCATGTTACCGATGCTTTACGCCTTAAAAATAAGATTCGTAAACTTATCCCTCAAAAACTTCTCACTCTCATGGGGAAAAAGCCTTTTGAGACGATTGATATGCAAGACTATCCTCTGCCATTAAAAGAAGATATTTTATCCAATGACACAAGCCATCACTATACCTACCAAATACCTACTTTGAGTGAAGAGATTAAAACTACTTTGCACAATCTTAAATACCAACCTCTCATCTCTATCGTCATGCCTGTCTATAATGTAGATGTAAAGTGGCTAAGACTAGCAATTCAATCTATCAAGAGTCAATGGTACACCAATTGGGAACTATGTATTGCTGATGATAAAAGTACAGATAAATCACTATTAAAATATTTGTCCTCATTAAAACACAATAAAATAAAAATCACTTATTTAAAAGAAAACCAAAACATCTCCAAAGCATCTAATGAAGCCCTTTCTCTAGCTAGTGGAGAGTATATCGCTCTCATGGACAATGATGATGAGATTACGCCTAATGCACTCTATGAGATGGTCAAAGCTATCAATGAGAAAAAAGCAGATTTTATCTATAGTGATGAAGACTTTATCTCTACAGAGGGCGTTTTAAGTAATCCTCATTATAAACCTGATTTTTCTCCTGATTTACTGCTTTCTCATAACTATATTACCCACTTTACTTGCTTTAAAAAAGACTTACTAGATAGTGTAGGTCATTTTAATAGCAAGTTTGATGGTTCGCAAGATTATGATTTATTTTTACGCCTAACAGAAAAAGCTTCAAGTATTTATCATATCCAAAAAGTCTTGTATCACTGGCGAATGCTAGAGACATCCACAGCCTCCAATAGCGAAGCCAAGCCAGAAGCCATTGAGAGAGGCAAAAAAGTCCTTGAAGCCACACTCAAACGAAGAGGCATAGATGCTGAGGTACTTCATGCCAATAGAAATCACTACTTTAGGGTCAAATACGCAATAAAAGACAAACCTTTAGTGAGTATTATTATCCCCTTCAAAGATAGACCTGAGCTTTTGGAAATGTCTATTTCTTCTGTCTTAGAAAAATCTACTTATGAGAATTATGAAATCATAGGGATTAGCAATAATAGCCAAGACCCTGCTACATTTGAGATGATGCTCTCTTTAGAAGCCAAAGATGAAAGAGTCTCTTTTTATGAATACAATGTAGATTTTAATTACGCAGATATTAACAACCACGCTGTTAATACCTATGCTAAGGGGGAGCATATTTTATTGCTCAACAATGATATAGAAATTATTGATAATGATTGGATAGAAGCAATGTTAGAATTTTCTCAAAGAGAAGATGTAGGAACAGTAGGAGCAAAACTTTATTATCCCAATGAAACTGTACAACACGCAGGGATTATCATAGGGCTTGGTGGTTATGCTGCCCATTCGCATAGGGAATTTACTCGCGACCACGCTGGATATTTCAATAGACTCAATATCATTCAAAACCTCTCTTCTGTGACAGCTGCTTGTTTGATGATAAAAAAATCAGTCTATCAAGAAGTAGAGGGTATGAATGCTGTAGAATTTAAAATAGGCTATAACGATGTAGATTTTAATTTACGCGTCAGAGAAAAAGGCTATCTCAATATCTTTACGCCGTATGCCCAAATGTATCATCACGAATCTCTCTCTCGTGGAGAAGACAATACACCTGAGAAAATCGCAAGGTTTCAGACAGAAAAAGATGCCCTTTTTGCAAGGCATGAGACGATACTCACAGAGGGTGACCCCTATTATAATCCAAATCTCACCCATGATAAAGAGGACTTTTCTTTATGTCAACACTAATTAAATATAGTCTAATCAATTTTATCGCTGTAATACTGCTCTTTGTAGGACTGATGTATCAACAAAATGGTATTACAATGATCGTTACCATGCATAGTCCTCAACAAAATATTTTAAACCCTAAAATTTATTTTGCAGGAGATAATCAAGGGTTTAGTGAATACAATTCAAGACAAGCTATTTATCAAAACAATAATCAATACCATTTTTCTATTCCTAATATTAATACCATTAGAACCATGAGATTTGACCCAAGTACCAAAGCCAAGCGAAATATTACGATTCAGAATATTCGTATTAAGCGTATTAATTGGTTTAAAATCCTTCGTTATACGATTCCTCTCACTCAAATAACAAGTGGTCATCAAATAAAAGATTTTACACATATACAAAATACTATTCACTTTAACACCACAGGCACAGACCCTCAACTCTCTATTGATTTTAAAGTAAAAAAAACTTCCAAAAGTTCAATTCTAAATTTAGAACTATTTTTTCTCTCTTTACTTATCGTTATGCTCTTAGGCTATATCTATTCACTCTATAAAAAAACCTCTTTGGATGATAGTATTGTGGCTAAACTTATACTTTATAGCATCTTTTTAGGCTTTATTCTCTTTAAAACCCTTTATTATAAAGAAAATATTCGTTTTGGTTATCCACCTGATGAGACTATGCACCTCAAATATATTAACTATGTACAAAATACACCTTATGAGATAGTACCTCAATTTGAGAAGATGCCACACTATCTAAGCCATCCACCTTTATATTATCAATTTCTTTCATTAGCCCATGATAAAAATATATCTCAAAAAGAAAATATACATAAATATAGAACGTTAAGTATGATGCTCTATTTTATGACTGTACTACTCATACTCTATCTTGGGTTCTCTACATCTATAGGTATTTTGGGGCATTTTGTCTATCTCTCTGTACTCACAGCTATACCTATGCATAGCTACTTAGGAGGGAGTATTACCAATGATACTTTAGCCATGCTAGGAGCCGTTCTAGCTATCATTGGATTTAAGCGACTCTTAGAAGAAAATTATCATACCTTGACATATTTTATCCTTGGGCTAGGTGCTTTTCTTGCCTATTTTTCTAAGCTCACCGCTGCACTGTTGCTCTTTTTTGCCTTAGTTTTTTTCCTTATACAAATGATTTATACCAAAAAATGGATACAAATCACTAAGAATCAATTGCTACTCTTGGCACTCTTTTTAGCTCCTATTCTTTACTACCAAGCCTCTATTATGCTAGAGTACCATGCTCTTGTGCCTACCTATAATCACACCCACCCCAAAGCCTATCTTACATCAGGATTTTTTGTACCTGAACAATATCGACTGCATCTCAATCTGTCTCAATGGTTTGAACGTATGCTACACTATATCAAAGGAGGTTGGTTTGGTATTCACTCCCATCACTCTTTTGGACATGCACAGTGGAGTGGCGTTATGGGACTAGTTGTGGCTCATATCTTGGCAATATTTGCATTTTTCTTTCGATGTAAAGAAGCAAACCGTAGTTACTGTATCCTCGGAAAGATGACCCTTTTTGCTGTTTTTGCTGTTTTGGTAGTGCAATTTATATTTTCTTATAAATCACACCTTAGTGCAGGTTATTTAGGAGGATTACAACCTCGTTATTTATTACCTTTTATGTTTGCATTTGCTATAATGGCATCACTATTTGTAGAACGTTTTAAACAATTCTTTTTATTTAATATTTTTATCATTATAATGTGTATCCATACCCTTTATGCTGATTTCTTTTATTTTCTACAATACTATCAATAAGGAGCTAACCCCATGAAACTTATCATACAAATACCATGCTACAACGAAGCCGAGACCTTAGCCATTGCCTTAGGTGCATTGCCTAGAGAAGTGGAAGGCTTTGACTGCGTAGAATGGCTCATTATCAATGATGGTAGTATAGATGACACCGTCAAAGTAGCCAAAGCGTGTGGCGTTGACCATATTGTCAATTTCAAACACAATCAAGGACTTGCCAAAGGCTTTATGGCTGGACTCAAAGAATGTTTAGCCCAAGGTGCTGATGTTATCGTCAATACCGATGCAGACAATCAATATGAAGCAGATGACATCCCTAAACTCACGCAACCTATCATAGATGGGAAAGCTGAATATGTGATTGGGGCGCGTCCTATTAGTCAAACAGAACATTTCTCTCCTGCCAAAAAATTCTTACAAAAACTAGGCTCATGGGTCGTTAGAAAAGCCAGTCAAACAGATATTCCTGATGCACCTAGTGGATTTCGTGCGATTAGCCGTGAATGTGCCATGCAACTCAATGTGTATAATAACTATACATACACACTTGAAACGATTATTCAAGCAGGGCAAAAAAACATGGTCATTACCTCTGTGCCTATACGTACCAATGAAGATTTACGCCCTTCCAAACTTCTTTCAAGTATTCCTAATTATATCAAAAAATCGGTAGTCACTATTGTACGTATTTCTGTGGTATATAAATCTTTTCAACTTTTTATGAGCATTGCAGCCATTCTCTTCTCTTTAGGATTTTTACTTGGTTTACGTTACGTCTACTTTATGTTTACAGGCGATGGAGAAGGACATACACAATCGGTGATACTCGCAGGGGTACTCATGGGTATGGGCTTTCAAACAGGACTCATAGCCTTTATCGCAGACCTTCTTTCGGTCAATAGAAAACTACTAGAAGAGATAAAGATGAGAGAATACAATTAATGAAGATTCTCTTTACTTGTGCCGATAAACCTACAATATCACGCAATAGATTTCATAGAAAAGTCTTATCAGAAAAATTCGAATACAGTGAATGTATCTCAGAAGGCAAAGGCTATGCAAGTAGAATCCCTTCTATTTTGCTAAGACTTCCTTTTATGATGTATAACAAAGATGCTTATTTTGTCGGCTATATGGGGCATTTTTTAGTCATTTTTATGAGACTATTTACAAAAAAACCTATCATATTTGATTTTTACCTCTCTATCTTTAATGTGATGTGTAATGATAGAAAACTCTATAAACCAGAGAGTCTCTTAGGTAAACTTACCTATTGGATGGAAAAAAAGTCTTTAGAAAAAGCTGATTACATCATCGTAGATACACAAAAACTCATTGATACGCTTTCTAGCGAATATATGATTGATAAAGAAAAGTTTGTCCGTGTTCCTCTTACCATTAATGAAGAGAATGTTTTTCCAAAAGAAGTCAAGAGATATAAAGAATCATTTAGCGTACTGTATGTAGGAAGTTATATCCCTCTTCATGGAACACAAGTCATTATAGAAGCAAGTAAGATACTACAAGATTTAGATGAAAATATTACTATTCTTATGATAGGAAAAGGACCTGATTATCAAAAGTGTCAAAACCTTGTCGACAAATATCAACTCAAAAATATTGAATTTAAAGGCTATATGTCACTCACAGAACTCAACTACTATTATAATGCCACAGATATAAATCTAGGGCTTTTTAATAATGGAGAACGTGCCAATGCTGTGGTACTCAATAAAACCAATGACTCTTTTAGAGTAGGTAAACCACACCTAACTCTAGCTACGGATGCCATGCAAGAAGCCTTTAGAGACAATGAAGATATTTTTTATGTTCAAGATATAGAAGCCCAAAGCTTAGCCCATCGTATCATAGAGATTAAAAATAACCCAGCACTTGTTACTTTAGTAGGGGAAAATGCTTTACATTCATATCAAACTAAGCTCAGTAATGCCAAAGCCACTCAAATCTTAGAAGATGAAATATTTTCTAAACTTGCTATTATCATACCATAAGATATTTTGTGCAAAAAGAAAAAATTAAACAAATAGTCTATTTATTAGGAAAGACCTTAGGTATTTTAGGGCTTATTTTTGTCTTCTATACCCTCTCACAAGAATATACTTTTTCTTCTTTTACCCAACAATTTCTTTTGTTTTTAGATATTTTGCCTTTACTTATTGTACTGAATATCCTCTCTGTACTTATTGGTATTTATGCTTGGCACAAGATGCTTTTACACTATAGTGTGCATCATTTTAATTATGTACTCTCTTATTACTATTTTTCCAAAACAGAAATAGCCAAATATCTTCCAGGTAATGTATTTCATTTCATTGGTCGTCAAGCACTTGCTTCAAAACTAGACATTACACAAAAACAAATGGCAAAGACTTCATTTCTTTTTTCATTTTTACTTTTGACAGGTACGATGATTACAGGTACATTATTTGCTTTTTTGTCACAAGAAATTCCCTTAGTTATCTTGACTTTACTAGGCTTATCTAGTATTATTACACTGATTAGTTTAATCTATATTTATCCATCATTTCCTATGAGAAAAAAAGTCTCTATGAACCTCTATTTAGCACTATCCATTGCTATGCAAGGCATCATGCTAGGGATTATAGTACTGTACCAAAGTGAAAACTTTAGCTACACGTTATTTTTTCAATGTGTAAGTATCTATACGATAAGTTGGCTCATAGGATTTGTGACACCTGGTGCTTCAGGGGGATTAGGCATAAGAGAAGGTGTATTTATTGCAATTGTAAGTTATTTACAAATTAATATAGATGCAAATATTATTATATTTTCAGTACTTCTTGTAAGACTGATAAATATAGGTGTAGATGTGATACTCTATCTTTCAACATTTACACTAGAAAATAAGATTAAGGAAGTAAAAATATGAAAATATCCGTCATTGGTACAGGTTATGTAGGTTTAGTAAGTGGTGCATGTTTTGCACAAATGGGAAATACAGTCACTTGTGTGGATATAGATGAGAATAAAATAAACTCTCTTAAAGAAGGTCATTTACCCATCTATGAACCAGGATTAGAAAAGATGGTTTTGGACAATTATAAGTCTAAAACCTTACACTTTACTACCGATGCAAAAGAGGCTATCTCTACATCTAAAATCTGTTTTATTGCCGTAGGTACACCCATGGGAGAAGATGGAAGTGCTGATTTACAATACGTTCTAGCCGTTGCTAAGACTATTGGCGAATCTATGGAAAATTATCTTGTAGTAGTAGATAAATCTACAGTACCAGTAGGTACAGCAGATAGAGTAAGAGAAACTATCCAAAACGCACTAGATGCCCGTGGTGTTGAGATTGCATTTGACATCGTAAGCAATCCAGAGTTTCTTAAAGAAGGTGCTGCTATTGTTGACTTTATGCGTCCTGACCGTGTGGTTATCGGTGCTGACAATCAAAAATCCCTAGACATCATGCACGACCTCTATGCTCCTTTTATGAAAACAAGGGATAGATTTATCTCTATGGACATCAAAAGTGCCGAAATGACCAAATACACAGCCAATGCCATGTTAGCCACCAAAATATCGTTTATGAATGAAATATCCAATATTTGTGAACGTGTAGGTGCTGATGTCAATCAAGTAAGAAATGGTATAGGGTCAGACTCTCGTATCGGCTACAGCTTCATCTACCCAGGGTGTGGTTATGGGGGAAGTTGTTTCCCAAAAGATGTACAAGCTTTAGCCAAAACTGCCAAAGACTTCGGTTATGAACCCAAGATTTTAGATGCAGTTGAAGCCGTTAATTATGCACAAAAGAAAGTAATGAGTAACAAAGTTATCCATCATTTTGGAGAAAATTTACAAGGAAAAACCTTTGCTATATGGGGATTGGCTTTCAAACCAGAAACCGATGATATGCGTGAAGCTTCTTCTATTACTATCATCAATGCACTCACAGCAAAAGGTGCAAAAATTGTAGCCTACGACCCCCAAGCACGTCATGAAGCAGAAACGCATTACCTCAAAGACAATACATCAGTATCGTATGCTAATAGTAAATATGAAGTACTCAAAGATGCTGATGCCCTCATATTGGTCACAGAATGGCAAGAGTTTAGAAGCCCAGACTTTGATGAAGTAAAAAAGTTGCTCAAAACCCCTATTTTCTTTGATGGTAGAAATCAGTTCAATAAAGAACGTATGGATGAGATGGGATTTGAGTATTTTCAGATTGGTGTATAAATAAAAAGGCATACCGTGAATAGTTCTATCAAAGAGATACAAAGTTATACACACATAGAAGATACACCAGATTCTACACCCAAAGTAGCCATTATCATCCACCTCTATTACACAGAAGTATGGCAAGAACTCTTTGTCTACCTCAATGCTTTAGAGCTAGAGTATGACTTGTTCATCACAGTCACTACCACGATTGATGAAGCAATATTAGCGTCTATTAAAGCCGATGTGCCTAGAGCCTTTATCTATAGTGTAGAAAATAAAGGGCGTGATGTCTTGCCCTTTTTTACTTTTCTTCCTCAGCTAATGAGCTATCCTTATATTTGTAAGCTTCATAGTAAAAAATCTGTAGAGATAGAAAGTGGTGATGCGTGGAGGAAATTGCTTTATTATGACCTTATTGGCTCGGATGCTATTGTAAGAGAAAATCTTGATAGATTAGAAGAGAATAATAATTTAGGCATTATTACAGGTAAAAATTTGATTTTAAATGGGGTTCATTTCGATTTAGATAACCAAAAAAACCTCCAAAAACTAGCCTCACTTTCAGATATTTCTTTTTCTCCTGAGTATCACTTTCCAGCAGGGACGATGTTTTGGGTGCGTACAGAAGTATTTGCTCCTTTGCTTCCTCTTATCCAAAGTGATAACCTAGAGTTTGAAGAAGAAGCAGGACAAACAGACCACACCCTAGCCCATGCCTTTGAACGCTTTTTTGGATTGCTTTGCAAGAGTCAAGCGTATACAATTGAAGAGAGTCATGCAAACTATGCTAACTTAAATGTAGATACGTTAAACGACTTAGCCAAGATAGCCTTTACCCAGCGTTTTAGCTATGACAGACAAATCCAATATAGAGATAGGCTTATCCAAGAACGAGATAAACAAATTCAAGAACGAGATGCCGATATTATTGCTATTCATACCTCCAAAAGCTACAAAGCCACTTTTGTCTTTAGGAAACTTCCTTTTGTTATGAATACTCTTTTGCATTTTAATATCAAAAAAATAAATATGGCTGATAGCAATGAATTTCGTATCAAAGAAGCTGTTAAACGGCGTATTCCAAACTCTTTATTGGCACTACTCAAACGCATCAAAAGAAAGTTAAAAACACCTAAAATAAAAAATCAACTTTGGCATAAACCCCTCACAGAAGTATCTAAAGACAAAGGCAAACAAGTCCTCATTATCGCAGAACTTTCCATTGCACAATGCACCAAATATAGGGTGATGCAAAAAGTTGAAATGTGTGAATATTTAGGCTATAGAGCCAAAGTTGTATCATGGACAGATTTTCATGAAGCACGAAATGCCTTGCAAACTTCGGCTATGGTCTTTTTTTACCGTGTTCCTGCTGATGTGGTCGTTCTTGACCTCATCAAAGAAGCCAAACGGCTCAATCTTATAAGCTTTTTTGATGTTGATGATTTGGTCTTTGATAGAGAACTTTTGGCAAAAAATATCAACCTTAAAAACCTAGATAAAAAGACACAAAAGATGCTCTTAGATGGGGCAGACCTCTACCAAGAAGCCCTTAGCCTCACAGACCATAGCACAGCAAGTACGCAAACACTCGCTACGCTCATGCAAGAACATAACCAAAGCGAAAATTATATTATCCCTAATTGCTTGGATAAAGAGCTTTTAGCCTATTCAACGGTTAAAACACCTAAAAAAGATAGCCAAAAAGTAAAAATCGTCTATGGTTCTGGCACTTCTACCCATGATATTGATTTCTTAGAAGCTTCTGATGCCCTGCTCTTTGTCTTACAAAAATATCCACAAACAGAACTTATCATTCATGGTACACTTAGCCTACCTGAAACATTTTCTGTAGTAAGTCATCAAATTACAGAAATTCCCTTTATGCCAACAAATGAATATTATCAAGCCCTACAAAGTTATGATATTAATATCGCCCCACTTGAAAACTCTATTTTTAATGATGCCAAAAGCAATATTAAATACCTTGAAGCTTCTATACTAAAATTGCCTACGGTGGCTTCTGATGTGGCTGAATATCGTTCTTCTATTCAACAAGGTATCTCTGGCTTTGTCGCTAAAAACACTTCCGAATGGATAGACAAACTAAGCCAATTCATAGAAGACAAAGCATTAAGAGAAGACTTAGCAAACCGAGCCTATACAAAGGTCTTAGAAAACTACAGCATAGAAAAGATAGCCCAAAGTGCCATGCAACCTATCTTAGAGAAACATCTATATACACCCACGCCTAAAAACAAAAAAATCCTTATGGCAAATGTGCTATATAACCCTATTAGTTTTGGAGGGGCAACCATTGTCATTGAAGAGTTATCTAAGCGTATCAAGCAAAAAGAGGGATATGATGTCACGGTCTTTACGGGCTTTTTTGATGAGCATTATGATTTGCCACGCCCTTATGATATTGTGCGTTATGAGGTGCAAGGGGTGGCTGTGATTTTGGTGAGATTTCCTTTTCCGATGAGCGATACTTTGGACTATCGTAATGAGAAAATGCAAGAGGTCTTTGAAGAAATTCTACTTAGTATTCAACCCGATTTGGTGCATTTTCACTCTATTCAACAGCTTTCAGCTTCTATTGCTTTGCCTTGTGTGACACAGAATATTCCCTACATCATTACCCTACACGATATGTGGTGGCTTTGTGAAAAGCAGTTTATGATTACCCCAAACAATAGCTATTGTTACCAAAGTAAAATAGACACAGACTACTGTATCACCCAATGCACACACAACGCCCAAGCCACCCAAGAACGCACAGCCTATCTCAAACCTATCTTAGAAAAAGCGACGCTACTGCTCACACCCTCAGCCTTTCAAGCCCAAATGTATGGGTATAACCTCAAAGACAAAAGCAAAATAAAAGTCAATAAAAATGCGATTATCTTCCCTGATACAAGCTACGAAAAAGCCACTTCTAAAACCATTCGCTTCGCTTATTTAGGTGGCAATGCTGTGCATAAAGGCTATGAAGTCATCAAAGGTATTTTTGAGGATTTAAGCATAGACAATTACGAACTTGTCATTGTGGATTTGCACCTCAAATTAGGTCATCATTCTATTGTGGATAGTGATTGGGATATAAAAGGAAAACTCTTACTTAGTGAGGGCTATGAATATGGACAAAAAGGCTTAGATGACTTTTTCGCTTCTATTGATGTCTTGCTTTTTCCTTCTCAATGGAAAGAGAGCTTTGGACTTACCATTCGTGAAGCCCTTGTGCGTGATGTTTGGGTCATTAGCACTGATGCAGGTGGGGTAGTAGAAGATATAGTAGAGAATGAAAATGGCAATATCCTCCCTATTGGTGATACAGAAAGCTATAAAAATGCCATTCTATCTCGCGTAGAAGCCCATGACCCAAGTGTGAAATATAGCAATCCACACAAAGCCTCTATCCGTGCCTATGATACACAAGTAGACGAGCTGTTAGGCTATTATGATGCCCTCTAATCGTGCCGTTGTCCTCGTACATTATGACCGTGATGATATAGTTGATAGCTACCTCTTCCCTTATATCCAATCCCTCAAAGACAATAGCTCTCATCTAGTCTTTGTATCCACAGCAAAACTCTCTAACTCTGATGTCAAAAAGCTAGAAGTGTACTGCGATATAGTAATTCTAAGAGAAAATATCGGCTATGATTTCATGAGCTACAGCGTAGGGCTTGAAAGTTTTACCTACCAAGACTATGACGAAGTGATTCTCTGTAATGATAGCGTTTATGCCCCACTCTATCCCCTAGAAAATCTCTTTACAAGTATGCAAAATACCCCGTGTGACTTTTGGGGTATTACGGACAATACAGATATGGGCTATCATATTCAGAGCTATTTTATCCTCTTCAAAAGCCCTATTTTAAAGCATAAAGCCTTTCAAGATTTTTGGCAAAATATAGAAGTATTAGAGAGTAAAATTGCTATCATAGAACGCTATGAAGTGGGACTTAGCCAAATACTCATCAAAGCAGGATTCATCCCCAGAGTCAGCACCCATTTTCAGCCCTCATTTTGGCAAAAACTTTCTATATTCTTAGCCAAACTCACCCCTAAAAATATCATCAAAAAGTTCAAATCTTTTCGTGAAGGACGCGTAAGGCTTGTTCGTATTGGTAAAATTAATAGTACTCACTACTTTTGGAAAGAACTCGTCACGCAAGGCAAAGTGCCATTTATTAAGATAGAACTTTTACGCGATAATCCTCTAGGTGTGGATATTAAAGAGGTGGAGAAAACGATAGAGAAATATACGGACTATGATACGAAACTTATTATTAATCATCTTCAACGCATGAAAGGCTCTTGATGTCCATCTCCGTCTGCATAGCCACCTACAACGGCGAAACCTATATCCAAGCACAAGTAGAATCTATTCTAGCACAACTAGACCAAGAGGATGAGATTATACTATCAGATGACAGCTCCACAGACAAGACCATAGCGATAATGGAAGCCCTCAACGATAAGCGTATCAAGCTCTTTAAAGCACAAACTTTTTCCTCTCATGTCTATAACTTTGAACATGCTCTTAGCCATGCTAAAGGAGAATATATATTTTTAGCTGACCAAGATGATATTTGGTTGCCTCACAAAAAAGAAGTCATGCTTCGCCATCTAAAAGAGTATGATTTGGTCCTAAGCGATGCCCTCATGGTAGATGAAAACCTTTCTCCTATTCACAGCTCTTTTTTTGCCTTTAATCACTCTAAAAAGGGCTTTGCTAAAAACCTTTATAAAAACTCTTATTTAGGTTGTTGCATGGCATTTAATAGAAAGATATTAGACAAATCTTTGCCTTTTCCAAGAGATATAAACATGCATGATTGGTGGATAGGATTGATAGCAGAGTGCTATGGTTCAATTTATTTTAGCGAAGAATGCCTTATTCACTATAGACGACATTCACAAGCCCTCACCCCCACAGACCGTCGCTCAAAGAATAGCTTTATACAAAAAATAGGCTTTAGATTTTTTATGCTCAAAGGCTTGTTTTTTTGCTTCTTTAGAAAGGAGAAATTATGAAAGTCCTCACCCTCAATCCACAAGCACTCAAAACCCATAGCCTAAAGCTCCTCCAAGCTGTCCAAGACGATAGCTTTAAAGCAGATATACTCATAGGTATTGCCACTGGAGGTGTATATATTAGCCGTCCTATACACGAAAGCTTAAAAGCCCAAGCGTGGCAAGGAAGCTACCACGAAATCACCCTACAAAGAGCCTCTACCAAAACCAAAAAGGCTCTTTATCTTAAAAAGGTCTTTAAATATTTGCCTTATAGTATCTTGAATATACTGCGTATTTTGGAAAATAATTTAAGTGAAAAACTCAAAAATAAAACCTATCAAGGGCATAGAGAAAAAGAAGTGGTACTTAATGAGGTTCTCAAAGAAGAGATAAGCAAAGCAAAAACACTCTTACTCATAGACGATGCCATAGATTCAGGGACTACACTAGTGAGTGTTAAAAATGTCATACAAAACCTCAACCCAATGCTAGATATTAGAACGGCTGTGCTAACTGTGACGCATAAAAAACCTTATATTGAGGCTGATTATACACTATATAGAAATACGCTTTTACGCTGTCCTTGGGCTGAGGATTATAAAGGAAATAAAAATGCCTAAACCCCTCCTCATCATAGACCTAGACGGCACTTTTGTATCGGTGAATACTTTTCATAAATGGATGATTTTTGTTGCCAAACAAGCACTAAAAAAATTAGGATTAAAAGCACTTAGTAAAATACTCTATACTATAGCATTGAGAGCATTTAAAAGAATAAACCATGCCCAGATGAAATATGCTATTTTAGAAGTCTCCGAAAAACTTGTCACAGACAAAGAAATAGAAATTTTTGTAAATACTTTAGAGCCTTATGTACATTTAAACATTTTAAAAATCTTAGAAGAAAAGAATATTTCTATTTTAGCCACGGCAGCACCCTTGATATATGCCAAAGCTATCAAAGAGAAATATGGCTTTGATTATGTCATTGCTACAAGCCCTACAAGTATAAAGCCTTGGAAAGAAAACCTCAAAGAAGAGAAAAAGAAAAATCTTTTAGCCTTACTCAAAGAAGAGGATATTAGAGCAAGTCAAAGCATACTATATACTGACCATCATGATGATTTGCCACTAATGAGGTATGCGAATGAGACTTATTTGGTGGGGGATAGTAAAGAAACTTTAGAGAAGATAGAAGAAAAAAATATTAATATTATAGCTCTTAATATTCTACCAAAAAAGAGAGTATAAACAAAACTGTGTAAAACTTGTATATACAGATTTCAAGTACTCATTTTTCCAACCACCCCAACAAAACCTCAACCTACCAGCCCATAGCCATCTGTATAGACAAAATTTTCACAGCTTCTTTGAATTTATTTTCGTACATTTATTATTCCTTTGCTATACCATATCATCTATATTATCTTGAAAAACATTTTGACGATGAAACTCTAAATACTCTTCTCTATCTTCTGGA
Source organism: Sulfurovum sp. (assembly GCA_027062365.1). Taxonomy (GTDB): domain Bacteria; phylum Campylobacterota; class Campylobacteria; order Campylobacterales; family Sulfurovaceae; genus Sulfurovum. Next base: position 28,838 of record JAMOTK010000022.1, on the reverse strand, counting down.
TAAATCCTCATTTTATTTTTAGCATTGGGATTGATATTAAGCTTTTCCCAAGTATAAGCACTCAACTGTGTTCCACAAAGTAATTCTCCTTTATCTGTAAAAGTAATATACCCTTGGTCAAATAACTTATCATAAGTAGGAGAAAGTGCTAAGCCATTTAAATAATCTGTTGCTTCTTTGACATTATCTTCTTTCATACAAATATTATAGGGTTTAATATGACTAGCAATCAATAATCTATCATCAGAAATTTGTGTAAATGGACATTGTGGCATATTTTCTATCACTTTTTTTCTATACTTACCTGCTCCTTCTCGTGAAATACTTTTTTTAAGCTCTTTTTTCTTTGTTTCCTTATCTTGGCTTATAATATCAAAAGAAGATGAAGAAAGTTTAGAATGTACAATGGAACGAAACTGATAATCTAATAATGTTCTAAAATAATATAAAGGATGAGAGCTAGAATTATCTACTGGTAATAATTTTAAAATAGATAAATAAGATATTTGAGGTAAAATTAACTTTCTCCAAATATCCCATATGTCATTATCTGAGCGAATATACCCTCTATTTCCTCTTTTACTATCAATAAAATCGGATACATCATAAATTTCAAAAGATAGAATATTTTCCTCTAAGGCATTAATAATTTCAATATTCTTTTGAAAATTAAAAGATATATCATTATTATAAATTTGCTCTTGTTCATAATATTCAACTCTTGCATCATACAAATATTTCAATAAATTAGATTTACTAAAAAAACATTGTTTTTGAATCATAGGATAAGTTCTATTCCCCTCTATTTTAGTATCTCCCCATCTATCATATTCAAAAAAATGTTTTAACTTATCACCATTATTACCTGTATAACTTCCTACATATTTTCTAGCTTCACCATTCCCTTTAAATATTTTCAATTTATTATCTCTATGAATAAAACTATCTTCTGCCCTAAAGTTTTGAATAGAATCTACAATATAATACTCTTTCTCTTCTATCTTTATTTTTTGAAATTCCATCTATTTTTCTCCAAATTTTGTAATATCCATCTCTTTTAATATAGCAATTAATACATCAACTACAATGCTGTTTCCTGCTTGTCTATACATTTGAGTATCGCTTACTATTTGTTTAAAATCATCTCCAAATCCCATAAGTCTTAGACACTCTTTTGGTGTAAGTTTTCGTATTCTTCCTTTATTGTGTGTCACATAATTATCAACACCTGCTCTGTGCATTTTATGCATAGATTGTAATAATGGTCGTGCTACTTCTAAATCTGTTTTTGTAGATGTTTTGAAATTTTTTGTACCACCTGCTAAAACATAAGTTTTTATTTTTTCAGATAGATAATACTTCTCTTCTACTTCATTTACATCAAAAATAAACTCTGCTTCTTCTTGTTCATCTTTTTCTTCATATCTAAAATCACCGTGCCAATTAAACTGCTGATTTGCTTTTTGACAAATAGCAATATCTCCGTTAATTTGCGTATATCTTTTTTTACGATTTTTAGAACTTGTTACAAACTTCACACCTTTTTCTTTTAGATAATATTTAGTTTCAATATAATCTTCTAAAAAATCTTGCATTGTATGTTCTAATTCTATACTCTCTGGAAATTTAAAATCAATACTATTATCTTTAAAACCTACAACAAATATTCTCTCGCGATGTTGAGGTACACCATAATTTTTGGCATTTATTACTTTATGATAATATTTATATCCCAACTCATCAAATGTAGCTTTGATTATCTCAAAAGTTTTGCCTTTATCGTGATTGATAAGTCCTTTTACATTCTCATAAATAAAAACTTTAGGTTGTGACTCTTTGACAACTCTAGCAAATTCATAAAAAAGTGTTCCTCTTGTATCTTCAAGCCCTCTTCTCTTTCCTATCATAGAAAAAGATTGACAAGGACTACCACCGACCAATAAATCAATTTTATTTAAATATTTTTTACCCTTAATATCCATTACATCATTATACCAATTCTCTTCAAGAATATTATAATTTTCAAAATAACTTTGTTTAACAAATTTATCATTATCCGATGCAAAAATAATATTACTTTCTAGTTTTAATCGTTTTAAGGCAAATTCAATAGCCCCAATACCTGAAAACATTGTAGCAAGACGAATGGTTTTATTTGGGTATGATAATGTTTTATCTATCCAATTTTCCACTATTTCACTCTCTACTTTTGTATTTTTATATTTTAATGTCATATACTCTACCTCAAATTCAATCTATTGCCATAATAACATAAAAAATATTTATATCTCAAAAATATTCCAAATCATCATATTTTTAACCAAGGTAAAAGCACCTCAACCTGTAACCCCATAGCCGTACTCTCATAGCCCTCTACAGATTGGATATACGCTTTACAAAAGCCTTCTACCATACATCCCCCTGCTTTGCCTTGCCATAGATTGCTTTTTAAATATGCTTCTAAATCTTTGGGTTCAAAGGGAGAGAACTGGTAATGCGTGGCTGATATGTCTGAAAAGGATAGGGTTTTTGATTTATAATGTAAAGAAGAGATAATAGAAATCGTTGAGCCACTTTGTATCTCTAAAATACGCTTGGCATCTTCTTTATTTTTAGGTTTACGCAAAATTGTCCCATCGTGAGCAGAGATGACGGTATCGGCACAAAGTAGTGGGATTTCTAAACCAAATTCACGGATACTTGCTTCTAGTTTGCCTTTACTTGCTGTATAGACGAAATCTTTGGCGGTACTTGTAGTGATTTGTTCTTCATCATAGCTAGGGGATTTTTGTATGAATTGTACGCCAAATTTTTCTAAGAGTAAAGCCCTGCTTGGAGAGCTTGAACATAAATGAATCATTAGAATCCTCTAAGGCTCACACCCATCCACAATGCCACCAAACCCAAAACGATATTCAGAGGCAACAAGATATGAGGGATATAACTCATCTGTGCTTTGGCTTGGGCGAAATTACCTTGGAGAAAAAATTGCCATGCCTTATAGCGTTTGACATACATATAGCCAAAATTCACTGCCATAATTGTCCAGATAATCTCTTTGGACAAAAAGAGAGCTTTTAACGCTCCATGATGTCCTTTGAGGGCGATTGCCATGAGTAAACCTGTAGCAAAAAGCAAGACAATAAAAGGCAAGACAAAGTTAAAAAGCCTTCCCGTATTTTGAAGCGTAATGCCTAAGCGTTGCTTGGGTTCTAGCATAAAAGACATAATATCATTTTGAAGCATTTGATGGGCAGTGACCCCTCCTCTTGCAATCACGGGATGGACAATGATACGTATCGTAATCATACCTCCTACCCAAATAAAAGCAGAAAGAACATGCAAAAAGACGATGAAATGTCCATAGTTTGTAAAAAAATCTGTCATTATATATTCTCTTCAATATATACCAAAGCTTTTTCTTTGGCTTGTGCTATCTTAGACGCATCTTTGCCTCCAGCTTGGGCAAAGTCGGGGCGACCTCCTCCTCCTCCACCTAAGATAGGGGCAATGGCTTTTATCCAATTTCCTGCTTTGATTGAAGTTTCTTTAGAACCACAAGCAATCATTACTTTATCACCCTTTTTTTGAAAGAGCATAATCGCAATCTTAGGATATTGATTTTTGGCTTCATCAATAAGTGCTTTGATCTCACCAGTTTCTATCTCTTCTATGATAACCATATTGCCTTTTATTTCTTGTGCTACTAGCTCTTTTTTACTGCTTTTCAATGCTGTTTGTACTTCTGATTTGAGGCTTTTTATTTGTTCTTTTAGTTTAGCGATACCCACTAAAGCATTTGTATTTTTGAGTTCTGTTTTTATCTCTTTTATCTCTGCTCTAAGGGCTGAAATATGTTTATAGGCTTGTGTACCACAAATAGCTTCTATACGCCGTACTCCTGCACTTACTCCTGATTCTTTGAGTATCATAAAGATACCAATTTCAGAAGTATTTTCTACATGTGTACCTCCACAAAATTCTACGGAATCATTGCCCATACTTACCACACGTACCACCTCTCCATACTTTTCACCAAATTGGGCTTTGGCTCCTGAGTTTTTTGCATCTTCGATACCCATCTCTTTGGTAGTAGTTGCGATGGATGCAGATATTTTACTGTTTACCCATAGTTCTATATCATTGATTTCTTTTGTGGTAAGTGCTGTAGGATGTGTAAAGTCAAAACGCAATCTAGTTGCTTCTACCAATGAACCTGCTTGTGAAATACCACTTCCCAAAATATCAGACAATCCTGCGTGAAGTAAATGTGTTGCTGAGTGATGCTTTGTGATTTGTTCTCTACATCTATCTAGTGTTGCAACAACAATTTCACCCATAGTAATGGTACGTTTGACTTCTATTTGAGAAAAGTGAATATCCAGAAATTTTTTAGTATCTATAATATATCCTCTACCCTCAATCTCGCCTTTGTCCCCCACTTGTCCCCCTGACTCAGCATAAAAAGGTGTATTATCTAACATGACCCACCCTGTAGTATTGGGGGTAAGCATAGTGACACGCTTAAAGTTTTCATCTAAAAGCCCTAAGACTTTAGATTCTACTCTGATGTTTTTATAGCCTACAAAAGTATTGACTCCAAAGTTTTCTTTGAGTATCCTAAAATCACCTGTGGCTACAGCATCCCCTGTGCCTTTCCAATTGGCTTTAGATTGTGCTTTTTGGGCATTCATTTTAGCATTAAATGCCTCTTTATTTAAGCCAATACTTTTTTCTCTTAACATATCTTCGGTGAGGTCAAGAGGAAAACCATAGGTATCATAAAGTTTAAATGCCACTTTTCCATCAAAGATAAGTGCTGTTTTTTTAAGCTCTTCATTAAAAAGTTTTATCCCTGCTTCAATCGTATCAAAAAAACGTTCTTCTTCAATCTTCATAGAGGCTTTTATAGCAATGGAATTATCCAAAAGATAGGTATATTCTGCACCCATCATACTCACAAGGGTATCTACAAGCTTATACATAAAAGGTTTTCTAAGACCCAATAAGTATCCATGACGAATTGCCCTACGCATAATACGGCGTAATACATACCCACGCCCTTCTTTATCAAAAGTGACTCCTTGAGCGAGTAAAAAAGAACAAGAGCGTAAATGGTCAGCGATGACATGATACGAAGAAGCATTGTCAGATTCAAAGTTATATGGCGTACCTACAATACTACCTATCTTATCTAAAAATGGCATAAAGAGTGAAGAGTGATAGTTGTTACGTTTGCCCTCTTTTATAGCAACCACACGTTCAAGCCCCATACCTGTATCGATACTAGGTTTAGGAAGTGGATTTAGTGTGCCTGTCTCATCTCGGAAGTACTGCATAAAGACCAAATTCCATATCTCTAAAAATCTATCGCCTTCGCCTCCCATTCTATCTTCTTCTGTATTGAAATATTCAGCACCTTGGTCATAAAATATTTCAGAACTTGGACCACATGGACCAGTATCGCCCATTTGCCAAAAGTTATCAACATCCCCAAAACGCAAAATACGCTTTGAATCAATATGTTTTTCCCACATTTTAAAGGCTTCGTCATCAGAGTCATGTACAGTGACCCATAATTTATCTACCGAAAGGTGAAGATACTTTTCAGAAGTAATAAATTCCCAAGCATACGCAATGGCTTCTTCTTTAAAATAATCTGCAAAAGAGAAGTTACCTAACATTTCAAAAAGAGTATGGTGTCGTGCTGTATAGCCTACATTATCAAGGTCATTATGTTTTCCACCTGCTCTTAAACAGGTTTGAGAAGAAGTAGCACGAGGAATCTCAGGTATCGGTGCTTCTCCTGTAAAGATGTTTTTAAATTGTACCATTCCTGCATTGGTAAACATAAGTGTCGGGTCATCAGGTACAAGTGCTGAAGATGCTATGAGCTGATGCCCTCTGTCTTGAAAAAAATCTAAGTATGCTTTTCTAATATCCATGATACAATTGTCCTCTTATATTAATAAGAGATATTCTATCTAAAATCTGATTATTAGGAGTTAAAGACTAGAGATAAAATACACAAGCATCATCTGCATCATAATCAAATCTACCATCTCCATAGGTAGTACCTGCACCAAATAAAGCACAGTCATACGCTATATTATTTTTACCATTGTAATCAAAATCTACAATACGAATAATATGGTCATAAAAAGAATCATTGGCATAATTACCCTCTAATCCTATAAAATCAAATTCACAATTATCATAAGATAAAAAAGTAAACTCGCCATTAGGACGTGTCGTCTCCCAATTGTTCATAGAATCACAACGATAAGGAATATTCCCATAAGAAAATCCATTTTCATCTACTAAAAAAAGAGTGATTAATTCATCATTGTTATTATTGCCACTATCACTACTACCACAGCCATTGAGACCTACAAGTGCTACTAAAGCCAATACCGTTATTATCATTTTTTTTAACATATTTTTCCTTTATATAAAAATTATATCAAATTTCTCTTAAATTTGGTTATTTGTAATATTTTGTTATACTAAACTTAATTATTAATACATAATATTATGGCTAAAAATAGAGGGTAAAATGTCAGACACAAAAGAAGAATTTTTTAAATTAATCTCAACCATGATGAACAACCATTTTAACCTACAATAACTATACCCAAATAGTGAAGATTTAGAAGTTCTATTAGAACAAATAGCAGATTTAAAAAAGTCACTAGATAGTTTTAGACCTTTAGAGGGCGTACATATAGAAAAATTAAATCAATATTTTGATGAAGTCTATACCTATGATAGTAATGGTATTGAGGGAAATACGTTAACACTTCAAGAGACGGTTTTAGTGCTTAATAAAGGGATTACCATAGGTGGTAAATCTATGAGAGAGCATTTTGAAGTCATCAACCATAAAGAAGCGATAGACTACATCAAAGACCTTGTCAAAGAAAAAGTATCTTTATCGAAAAGAGTACTTTTATATATTCATCATCTCATTTTAAAAAATATAGACAATAACAATGCAGGAAAATATAGAAATGTAGATGTTATGATAAGTGGTTCTACACACAAACCACCAATATTTTTACAAGTAGAAAATTTGATGGAAGCGTATTTTAATTTTTATGAAGAAAATAAATTGACTTTAAATCCTGTCATATTATCAGCAGAGATACACGAAAGGTTAGTGACCATACATCCTTTTATTGATGGTAACGGTAGAACTTCAAGACTTGTTATGAATCTAATACTATTACAACACGGCTTTCCAATCACTAATATTTCAAGTCAAAATGATTTAAGAGATGAATATTATACAAGTTTAGAAACAGTACAAACAGGAGAAAATAAAGCATTATTTCATACATTTATCGCTAAAAATGTAAAAGAATCACTTATTAAATATTTAGAGATAATTTCAGTCAATGCAGAGGAAAATACCAAAGGGGAGTATTTTTATAAAAGAGTAGTTGAGCTTAGTAAAAAAAAGTAAAGAAAGTTTTTTCGAGTAAAACGCCCTAAGTTATATACTACCCAAAGGATTGAAGGAGTGTTGCAATTTTTTTGCTTCCGTCATTTTCTACAATGTTTATCAGTCCTTGGCTTACCTTTGTTAAGTCTTCATCAAAAAGGGCTAAGACTTTGTTATGGTCTATCTCTTCTTCTCTCATCAGCCATGCTAGGTTTTGTTCTACTAAGAACTGTGCATTATGGTATTGATGGTCAGATGCTGCGTAAGGGTAAGGGATATATAGTGTAGGTAAGGCTGTGGCAGAAAGCTCCCATAGGGTAGAAGCCCCTGAACGTGCTATTGCAAAATCTGCTTTTTGCATAGAGTTCTCTAATGTTGTGGTGAATCCAAAAACGTCTGCCTCTATCTCTAGGGCATGGTACAGTTTTTTGACCTCATCTATATTTCTTTCTCCTGCTTGATGGATGATATGTATGCCTCTTTGTTTTAGGATAGGTGCTAAAGCCAAAGCCAAAACATTGATGGCTTTTGCCCCTTGTGAGCCACCTAAAAAAAGTATTGTTTTCACTTCAGACCGAATCCGTGCATTGTCAAAAAAGACTTGTTTGATAGGATAGGCTTTGATAGGACTTTGCTCTATATACGAAGAGATAAATACATCGGCTACGGGTTTGAGCAATTTATTTAAAGAGCCAATAGTAGCATTTTGTTCATGGATTACCAAAGGCACACCCGAAATCTTTGCAGCGATAGCTGTAGGAGCAGAAGAAAATCCTCCTACAGAAAATACCACACTAGCGTGATGTTCTTTGAGTATTTTACGCATCTCCCATGCCGAAGTGAAAATTTTGAAAAGTGATTTTATCTTTCCTATAAAACCTTGATTTACCACACCTCTAGTCTCTAAAAAATATGTTTTTTCAAACGATTCATCGCCCTCAAACCATTGCTTGTCTTGTCCTTTGGTAGAACCTATGTAGATAAGTGTCTCTTTTTTGAGTTCCATTTTTACAGAGTGTATGATGGTCAAATGTCCACCTGTACCTCCACCTGTCATCACGATGCTCATAGTATCTCTCCTTTTTCATCTCGTGGTACATTTTTGGAAATCATCAGTACCATCCCTATCGCCACACAAGAGGCTACGATATGTGACCCTCCATAGCTCAAAAATGGTACAGCGATACCTTTAATAGGGGTGATACCAGAGATACCATAGGCATTGAGTATAAAAGATGAAGCCAACAGAAGTCCGACCCCTATACAAAAGAGGTACTCCATAGGATTTTGTACCTTTGAAGCAATTTTGAAGATACGAAACACGATAACCAACATCGTTATGGTTACAAACGCTAAGCCTATAAAGCCCAACTCTTCAGTAATACCTGCTAAGATAAAATCCGTATGCACTTCAGAAAGGTAGCCTAATTTAAATTGTCCATTGCCCAAGCCTTTGCCCCAAAAACCACCATTGTAAATAGCATTTAAAGAATTGGATATTTGGTAGGGTTCTTTTCCTGCTTCTATACGTAAATGTTGCACCGACTCAAAAGGAAAAAAGGACAAAATAGAATCTTGCACCCCTCCCCACCATGACTTTACACGTGCTATCCTATGTGGTGCAAAAAATATCAAGCCAATAAATGCCGTAAAAATTACAGAAATCACAGAAAAAAAGAATTTTTTAGAGCTTCCTGCAAAGACAAAAAGAACCATCATCGTTGCCCCTAGCACCACAACTTGACCCAAATCTTTTTGAAATACAGCGATAATAATCACAGCAATGATAAACACTACTAAGTAAGGGGTATAGGTTTCTAATTCTTCCCAAAATGGCATTTTGGTTTTATTGAGTAGTTTTCGTGCAAAACTCCATGTCACAAAGAAGATAAACCCTATCTTAAAAAACTCCACAGGGGCAATAGAGATACTGCCCACACGTATCCACCTTTTAGCACCTCCTACAGCATGGACTACGCTCTCAGGTAAAAATTGCATCACAATCATCGCTATAAAAAAGAAAGCAAAGAGCATTAGCCCTAAAGGTACGAGCCACGTATTGGGGTTGAGCTTAGAGAGGATTACCATAATGATAAAACCTATCAAGACAAAGACACTTTGCCGTATAAAAAAATGCACATCACTATACTCAAAATGTAACACAGCATAGGTAGAGAGAGAGTAACTCATTACCAACGACAAAGCAAGAAGTGCCATCACCCCTGCTAAAAGTATTTTATCAATCATTTTATTCTCTTTCTCTAATATTCATTAGTATTTTACCAAGTTTATAGATAGTTTTGTATAAAATACTGTTCTATATAGGGAAATTATGTATAAAAATATAAAAAATGAAGCCATTTTAAACAGAAAAAATAAGATTTCTTTTCTTTATATACTTATCTTTTTGATGATGGGTATATTTTTATTTTCTGTCTTTAATACCATGACATCAAAAAGACGTGTACCTAGTAACCAAACCACCATACATGACCGTTCCTTTCGTGGGGACATCATCTCTGCTGATGGATACACTCTTAGTAAATCTATCAAAATATATCAGGCTGTCATACGAGGTTCGAGCATAAAACCTGAAAAAAGAGCTCTTTTTATCACACTTTTTTCTATCTATAGTGGTATTCCAAAAAAAGAAATATCTGCTTGTTTTATGAATGATAAAGGAGAGGATATACAAGGCAATATCATCCTTTCTAAAACAATTACCTCACGTTCTGCCATGCAACTCAAAGCACTCGCTTATAAATTTAGAAAGCTTCAAGTCTTTCGTTCGGTTAAAAATCGCAATGGTATTGAAGTGGTCTATGGCTTAGATATTATAGAAATTGGAGAGCATAGGACTTTTCCCTTACAAGATATTTTAAGCCCTACTTTAGGTTATGTAGGAGATAAACCTGATGGCAGATACACCAGACCATCAGGGAAAAAGGGTTTAGAACGTGCGTACAACAAGTATATTACCTCTAAAAAAAATGGATATCTAAAAGGTAAACGTGATGTTTTAGGGGCTATTATTCATGATAAAAATTCTATCAACCATGCACGTGTAGATGGATTGGATTTACATCTCAATATCCCTATTGATTTACAAAGACGTGTAGAGCTTATGGCTGACCAAATGAGACAGAGTATAGATGCTGATGAGATTCTTGTAGGTATCATGGAGAGTGACACAGGCAAAATCCTCTCACTAGTGACTACCAAACGATATGACCCTTCCCATATCAGACAAGAAGATATCGCTTCTCTTGTCCCTAAGTTTACAGAATATCCTTATGAAGCAGGTTCAGTTCTCAAACCTCTGACCGTTGCCATTGCCTTAGATGCCAATAAAATCACACCTAACACATGGTTTGATACGGGGTACAAACGATTTAGTATCACAGGAGGGCAACATATCAGCGATGATGACTATTTTGAGTCTATGTCTGTTACAGATATTATCGTACACTCTTCCAATATTGGTGTGTCACAAATCTCATGGCGTATCACTGGGGAGACATTTAGAAAAGGGTTACTCAAATTTGGTATCGCCAAAAAAACAGGGATTGACCTCTCTCGTGATTTACCAGGTTTTCTAAAATCTATCAAAAAGCTAAACCATAAAATGCATAGAGCAAACTCAGCATTTGGCTATAGTATGTTAGTAACCTTTACCCAACTTATGAAAGCCTATTCTGCGTTTAACAATGATGGATTGGCAATGAGTCCTCATCTCGTAGATTATCTACAAGATGCCAAAGGGAAAAAGTACCAAATACCAAAAAAGATAGGCAACACTCAAGCCATCACGAAAAAAACAGCCAATCAAATACATGATATGCTCAATGAGGTTGTCAAGCGTGGTACTGGGGTCAAAGCCCAATATCAAGGACTAGATGTAGGAGGTAAAACAGGTACGGCATATATGATTAAAGATGGTCGTTATACCAGAGAGTATCATAGTAGCTTTTATGGTTTTGCCAATGATAAAGAGGGACACAAATATACTATAGGTGCTTTAGTTATCCGAGCCAAAGTACCCTATAAGTACTTCGCATCAGAATCTGCTGTACCTACCTTTAGACGTACCCTAGATATACTTGTAGAACTTGATTATCTAAAACCCGATGGAAATATAACCTTTCTTCCTGAGATTAAAGAGTATATCCCAAAGATAGAAAGCAATGTATCTATCTCTCCTACTAAGATACACGTAAGAAAAGCCCAAGCACCTATCAAAGCACCTAGCAAATCATATAGTAAACATCAGACAACAAAAAGAACATATCCAAAGAAAAGAGTAATCGTACCAAAAACAAGAACCTATTATAAACCAAAACGAAATGTGTATAAAAAGCCTAAAGTCCAAGCAAAATATAAATCTTTTGAAGATATGTTTTAGAGCCTAGTTCTTTATGGTTCTTTATTGGTTTATTTTCTCTTTTATCTCTTTGGCAATCTCTGCAATCTTTTTAATCTTTTGGGTATCACTAAGCTGGGTATCTAAGAGAACTTTGACAAAAGCAGATCCTACAATGACACCATCGACCCCGATGGCTTTGTCTTTGGCTGTGTGTGTATCTACACCAAATCCTACATAAACAGGGGTTTGGGAGTATTTTTTGATGCTTGTGATGATGGGCTGTAGGTCTTCACTCTGCCCTGAGCCTGTAATCCCTGCGTAGGCTACAAGATAAATAAATTTTTGGGCATGGCTAACAATCTGCTCTATCCGTGCTTCACTGTCTGTAGGTGCGATGAAGTCTATGAGATTGAGTCCTGCTTTTTCTATGCTAGGCTTATAATAAGATGCTTCTTCTAGGGGTAAATCAGGGATTATAAAGCCGTTCACACCTGTTTGCTTGGCTTTTTCTATAAAGTAATCCATACCTTTATGGTAAAAAGGGTTAAAATATCCCATCCATAAGGTATCTATATGGGGGCTAATCTTAGCAGAAGCTTCAAAGAGGTGGTCTAATTTGAAGCCATTTTGCAAGGCTTGTAGGTTTGCTTTTTCTATCACGGGACCGTCTGCTACGGGGTCAGAAAAAGGCATACCCAATTCTAAGGTATCAACACCTGCTTCGGCAAGAGCCAAAGATGCGTCAACAGTAAATTCTAATGAAGGAAAACCAGTGGTAATGTATGCGACTAAATGTTTCAATATGGACTCTTTTTATCTGTTATAGATTTAATTTCAACATTATATGATAAAATGAGTAAAAATATAGATGGGACATTAATAAAAACATGAGTATTCACACCCCAAAGATAGAAAAAAAAGTAACTTTATCCACCATAGCCCAGATGAAAGGTGTTGAACCTATCACTATGGTCACTGCCTATGATGCACTTTTTGCACAACTTTTTGATAAAGAAGTAGAGATGATACTCGTAGGAGATAGTCTCAATATGAGCTTTTTTGGTAAAGAAGACACGCTTTCTGCTACGATGGATCAAATGATTTATCATACACAAGCTGTCTGTAATGGTGCATCGTCTGCCCTAGTGGTCTTTGATATGCCTTTTGGTTCTTATACCTCAGTTCAAAAAGCCATAGAGAGTGCCACACGCTGTTACCAAGAGACACAAGCCCAAGCCGTCAAGATAGAAGGGGGCAAAGAACGTGCCTATATCGTAGAAGCCTTGACACAAAACTCTATCGCCGTTTTAGGGCATATTGGGTTGATGCCACAGTATGTACGTGCTGATGGTGGATATAAGGTAAGAGGCAAAGACCAAGCTGATATAGATAGTCTTGTAGAAGATGCCATAGCCTTAGAAAAAGCAGGTGCATTTGCCATCGTGGTAGAGGGTGTCAAAAGTGAAGCATCCAAAGCCATTACCGAAACGATACGTATCCCTACTATAGGCATAGGAGCAGGTAATGCCACAGATGGTCAAGTACTCGTATGGTCTGATATGTTTGGATTTTTTGAAGCATTTACACCCAAGTTTGTCAAGCAATACATGGATGGAGCGACACAAATCCGTGAAGGAATGCAACACTATAGAGACGAAGTTAAAGGACGAGAATTTCCTAGTGAGGCATATACCTACTAATGGAAAGGATAGTAGAGATAGAGCGTTTTGAGGATGAGGCTTCTTATGAAGTGACGTTGCGTCCTAGTTCATGGGATGAGTATATAGGACAAGAGAAGATTAAAAAAAATCTTAAAGTATTTATAGAGGCCAGTCGCAAAAGAGAAGAAGCCTTAGACCATGTGTTGTTTTTTGGACCTCCTGGTTTGGGCAAGACCACGATTGCCAATATTATCGCCACTGAAATGGGTGCAAATATCAAAACCACAGCAGCTCCAATGATAGAGAAATCAGGAGACTTAGCAGCCTTGCTTACCAATATAGAAGAGGGAGATATACTTTTTATAGATGAGATACATCGTATGAGTCCTGCCATAGAAGAGATACTATATCCTGCGATGGAAGACTTTAGACTTGATATTATCATCGGTTCAGGACCTGCTGCTCAAACTGTGAAGATAGATTTACCTCGTTTTACCCTCATAGGAGCTACGACACGAGCAGGGATGCTTTCCAATCCTCTACGTGAGCGTTTTGGGATGCATTTTAGGATGCAATTTTATAGCCCCGAAGAGCTGTCTAAGATAGTGATACAAGCATCACATAAACTCAATAAAATAGCCAACAGTGATGCCTCAAAAGAGATGGCAAAACGTAGCAGAGGGACACCTCGTATCGCTTTGCGTTTGCTCAAACGTGTGAGAGATTTTGCTGAGGTAGTAGATGAGACGAAGATTAGTCTTGCACGAGCCAAATATGCATTAGATGAACTCGGTGTCAATAATCTAGGGTTTGATGAACAAGATATTCAGCTCTTACAGCTTTTGATTTCTGCTAAAAATCGTCCGATGGGTCTAAGCACCATTGGGGCAGCATTGAGTGAAGATGAAGGGACGATAGAAGATGTCTTAGAGCCTTATCTTATCGCCAATGGCTATATAGAACGTACAGCACGTGGGCGTATCGCTACACAAAAATCGTATGAACACTTTAAACTTAGTGGCTTATCCAAGGGGGTACTAGATGTCTAAAAGTACTTTGATGATTACAGCGTTATTTGTCTTTGGGATTATCGGAGCATACTCGGTGTATAAGCCTTTTGTACTCTCTTTAGTGGTAGCAATGCTTTTGACAATGGCAACATTTAACCTGACCAAAGGACTGGTCAAGCATACAGGTTCAGCCCATATCTCAGCAGGTATTTCTACACTTTTGCTCACATTACTGCTTTTTGCACCTATTGTCTATTTAGCTACCATAGGGGTAAGCTACCTCTCTCAAATAGACAGTGCAGGAATACATGAAACGATTCAATTTTTGAACCAACAAGTGCAAAGTATCCCTTCATTAAAAGCCTTAGGTGAAAAGTATCTTAATGATACACAAGTGAGCATCTATATCCATGAATCTAGTAATTATCTTACACTTGTAGGTGGTGCAGGATTGGGATTTATGAAAAATATGTTTTTTGTGGTAATTTTTTATTTTTTTATTAACTACTATGGCACACGTTTTTTTGATATGATATTGTCTTTACTGCCTGTCTCTTCTGCCAAAGGCACACATATGATGCAAGAAGTCTCTGCTACCATGGAGGTGGTCTTTTATTCTATCATTGTCACGGCTATCTTTGAGGGTTTTCTTTTTGGTATTATTATGGGGGCTTTTGGTTTTAATGGCTTACTCTTTGGTGTCATCTATGGCTTTGCTTCTTTGATTCCTATCGTAGGTGGTATCATCGTATGGGCACCTGTTTCTTTGTATGCATGGACAAAGATAGATGCACATACAGCACTCATTATTGCATCGTATTCTATCATTATGATTTCTATCATTGCTGATACGATTATCAAACCTATGATTATCAAAGTAATCAAAGAAGATTTACTAAAAAGTACGATAAAAGTAAACTCTTTAATTATCTTTTTTTCTATTTTTGCAGGGATGAGTACCTATGGGTTTTGGGGCATGATTGTAGGTCCTGCGATTACTTCGTTTCTTATTGCTATGACTAAAGTATATGTAGATTATAGTGAGATAGGTTAACTATCTATTAAATATATTTAGAGATAATCTCTTTATTAAAGGATTTACAATTATAAAAATATTAATTATAGAAGATGACCCAGAGTTGGCACTCATCTTAACCAATTATTTGACCAAGTTTGAAATGGAAGTCATGGGTGCAGAAGACCCATATTTAGGGCTTTCACTCCTTACACAACATCATTTTGATTTGGTGATTTTAGATTTGACACTACCAGGGATGGATGGGCTAGAAGTTATTCCTAAGATACGTGACATTTCTAATATTCCTATTATTATCTCTTCTGCTAGAGATGATATTACCGATAAGGTTATCGGTATGGAAAGAGGGGCTGATGACTATATGCCAAAGCCTTATGACCCACGTGAGCTTGTGACACGTATCAAGACTATTTTACGTCGTACGAGCAATGTTGTAGAAGATAATAGTAATATCAAACAAGCACTTTTTGTAGCCAATCCTAAGGCAAGAGAGATTTGCTTTAAAGATATATCTTTAGAACTCACAGCAGCAGAATATGATATACTCTTTATCCTCTTGCAACATAAAAATGGTTCTGTCTCACGTGAACAACTTTTATATGAAAGTGCGCATATTGATGATGAGTCTTCTATTAAAAATATTGATGTGATTATCTCTCGGATACGTCAAAAGATTGCCAAGATAGATGCAGAAAATATTTATATCAAACCCATCCGTGGTGTAGGATACCTCTTGTCTGACCGTTAATGAAAAATTTATCTGTAACAACCTTTATCCATACCCTTTTTTCTGTGGCTACGATTATTTTAATCGCCACATTTCTACTATTTCTTTCATGGGATAAAGACAGACAAAAGATAGAAAAATATAAACGTTATCAGCTGATTTCTATTACATTTTTATCTAATTTACAACAAGATACCAAAAAAGAGACCCTTGAAAAAATATATAAAGAACTCTATGTAAAACCCGTATCTAAAAAAAATAGAGACAAAATAAAAAAAGAGATAGAAAACAATGGGAAAACAGTTTTTTCAGGAGGTTCTTCTTTGGGTAGGGTACGTGTATTTGACATACAAAACAAGCACTATATCTATGTACAACGTATGGCACACAACATTCTCTTAGTCGATAAATATCCTGAAAATTACTATTTTGAAATTGCTGTGGGATTGGGTGTATTTTTGATTGCCTTACTCTTGCTTATCTACTTAGCCGTCCTTAAAAAGCTCTATCCTCTCAAACGTCTTCATGCTCAGATACAAAAGTTTGCCCAAGGGGATATGAGCACACGTATTGCCTATGAGTATGATGATGAAATAGGAAAAATTGCCAAAAGTTTTGATGATGCTATTGTCCATATTCAAAAGCTAAGTACCTCTAAAAATCTCTTTATGCGTAACTTGATGCATGAGCTAAAAACACCTATTACCAAAGGTCGTATCATTGTAGAAATGATAGATGATGAAACGAGTAAAGAGATGCTGATTCGTGCATTTGAACGTATGAATGAACTTATTACCGAATTGGCAGAACTAGAACGTGTCACGACACAAAGTTTTGAACCTCATTTTGAATATGTACTTCTTAGTGACATCATTAGCCAAAGTACCGAATTACTTATGGCAAATAATGCCAATATACAGGTACAAATACAAGATATTTCACTGCATACTGACAAAAAATTAATGAGCCTTGTACTCAAAAATCTCATAGACAATGGCATCAAATATGGAGAAAATAAAGCCGTAACGATACGAACAAACAATCGGGTAGTTGAAATTATTTCTAAAGGAAAAATACTAGAACACCAACTCTCTTACTATACTGAACCTTTTTCACAAGAAGAAAAACGAAGTGCAGGATTTGGATTAGGACTCTATATCGTCCATAGTATCTTACAAAAGTTAGGCTATAGATTGGGGTATAAATACAGAGCAGGAAGCAATGTCTTTTTAATTGTGCCTAAAAAATAATACTATTTTGTTGATTGTAAGATAATGATACTCATCTGTTTAGCTTGATTAAAAGCGATGTCTGCCTTTTTGTCAATAAGGATAGAATAAATCTTAGCTTTTCCACCCATACGAGTAAAATATTTGTGTAGTTTGATACTCTTTTGAAGTAAATAATAAAAGTTTGGGTTTTCTATAAACGTAGATTGCTTAAGTATTTCTACTGAATCTGCATATATCTTTAGCCCTTTATCCCAATGTTTTTGTATCGTAGGGTCATCTAAGTGCCATAAGTCCATCATATAGTGTGCAGATAATCGACGTGCAGATGCAGCTATCTCAATAGATGCATTGAGTGCTTTTTTATTTTTTATCGTTGATTTATCTAGGAGATGTTTTTTCATATGTGCTAGCTCTTTTATGACGATACGTATATTCCCATGAATAAATATAGCACCTTTTTTCATCTTTTTAAGGCTTTCATTCTGTAAGGCTAGTTCCATAGCTTCTTTTACCTTTATCCATGCAGTTAAACTACTTTGTATGCTCGTTTGTATGATAATATCATGAGGGTATCCATTTTTCATCTCTTCTAGTAAATGTTCATAATGGACAATGCCATTTTTTAGCTTTTGAGTAGGATTTTTATACTTAACTTTTGCCCCAATAAGAATATAAGATTTCAGCATATCACGCATATTTGACATTTCCATGCCTAGCGCAAGAATATTGGATGTATCTTTTTTAAAATCATCTGCATATAGGTTCGAAAAAAGTGAGACCATGGCATAAAATAGTAGCATTTTAGTCAATTTCATATAATACCTTTAGTTTAATTACTGGGAATAATACGTAAAATGTGTAAATTTTGTATAAATAATTTACATACATCACTTAGAGTATAGCGTAAGATTTATGAGATTATCATTATCACCTCATATAATGTCCCCCATTGTCAATAGAGGGGTAAACCAAAGAGCTATCTTCAAAGAAGCAGATGATTAGGTGATATAATTGCATTCATCTTACCCCTTCTATCCCCTTTATTCTAATAGACTATTTTAATCTATCTAAGTTTTTTAACTCTTTTTTTAAGATATTAATTTTTTCTTTATTCTCTTTTGAAATAGGTTTTGATTTTTGATTATTTAATTTATCTATATTCTGATTTAAAATTATCAATTCTTCACTTTGCTTTTTTAATTTTATAACCATAGCCTGAAAATTAAAAATATCATCTCTATTTTTCATATACTCACTATATTTTTCAAGCTCTTTTATATTATTCTTTTCTTCAAATTTATTAATCTTTTGTCTTGCTTTTGCTCTTGTTTGAGCATTTTTACTTGTCAATCCATAAAGTTTATTCTTCTCTGTATTAATTTTTTTGATTTCAGCATCAAACTCTTTTTTATTTTTAAAATCAAATTTATTAATTTTGGTTTCTATATACTTTATTTCTTCTTCTATTTTATTATTTTTTACTACATCATAACTATCTTCTATCTCTAAAATTTTATTTTCAAAATATATTTTTAATTTTTCCCTGATACTATTTTGATACTCTATATCCTCAACTTTAATAATAAAATCATCAATTTTTTTATATAAGTTATCTTTAATTAGTATAAAATCTTCAGAACTTATATTAAAAATTCTATTATGCTTATCTTCATTATCTGATAAGATATATATATTTTTATTGAGTGGTATTATTTTGAGGTTATCTTCATTAATATTTTGACTACCTATAACTATAATATCATCTTTATGACTATTAATCTCATCTCTTAAAATAGGTAAAAATTCATCATAATGACAAAAAATATCTTTTGGAAGATTAGAGTTTATAGAGTCAAAACTATCTTTTTCTATAAATTTTAAATCATTTTGGCTATTTATACCACTTTTACTAAAAATCAAAAATTGATTATCACTATAATTTAATAAAGATACATTTTTAGTAGATTTTTTTTCTGTTAAAATAGAAGCTAATTGATACTTTTTATCTTTATATTTTTTTATAAATTCCTGTTCTATAAAATTATGTTTATCCTTATATTCTGCTTTTGTTAAATGATAATTTTCTTTACTTCTTTCAATTTTAAATTTATTCTCATATCTTAAATATGAAGCATTTTTAGCTCTATTAATAATAATATTATCACTATCAATACCATTTAACATATCAATAGCTTCAAGATTTCTAAGGTTTTCTTCTATTAGGTTTTTATCAATATGTAGTAACTTAGCTATCTTAGATATACTCATCTCTTCATAGATCTCATAAGCTCTATCTATAAGTCTAATAGAGTATTTTTCAAATATATTTAGAGGAATACTCTTTTTATATGATATATGACAATCTATCTCAAAGGTAGATAGTTGTATATCTTTTATCTCTAAAAGTGTATGATTAAAACTGTTTTTCTTTTTATAATTTCTTATCTGCCCCATTTGTGCTAAAGTAAATTTATAACCATATAACATCTATAATCCCTTTACTGTACCAAATTTTTTGGCAATATTAAATATCTCTTTATATACTTTTGATGATTTTTCATCTCTTCCATAAGTAAAATTATCAGCATTACCCACAATAATAAGAAGTTTTTTTGCTCTTGAAAATGCTACATTTACTCTATTAGGCTTCTTTGCAAAACCTATATTATGCTCTTTGTTATTTCGTACAAGTGAAACTATAATAATATCTCTCTCTTGCCCTTGAAATCTATCCACAGTACCAAACCTTAAATCTAAATTTGGATAGTTTCTTTTTTTGGCTTCTAAATTCCAAAAGCCTCCTTTTTCAAGTCTTCTTAGTTCTCCTAACTGTGTAGCATAGAATGTAATTACTCCAACTGTTGGGATAATATTTTGTTTTTTATACTCTTTATCTAAGAAACCTAATGTTTGTTTAATCCCTTGGACTTCACTTTTATTTTTAAAAGATGTATTTACTCTCTCCTCTTTTGCACTCTCTTTTGTCTTTAACCAAATAAGATGTTTATTTAAAAATATACCATCTTTTATATTATGAGATTTTTCTATATCAGGATTAGCTAATCCACACTCTAACCCATTACTATTATTATCTCTATAAAATTGATTAATTACCATTTGAATATCAGGGTGCATTCTATATTGAGTATTTAGCATTACAAAACTATCAGGGTTATTAGATATTAATTTTTCAAATACCGTAGTCTCAAAATCTAATGACTTTAGCTCAATACCACTCTCTTTGGCTACATCTTCTAAACTTAACTCATTACTTAGAATTGGAGGTAACTGTTTATGGTCTCCTACCAAAATAAGTTTATTTGCTTTAAGTATAGGAAGCACAAGTTCAGGTGGCATAGCTTTGGATACTTCATCTACTATCACTACATCAAACTCTTTATCTTTAAAACTATACTTACCTGTCTCAAAAAGTGTAGCCCCATAGATATTTATATTTTTAAGATAATAAGATTTCAGATATCCTCTCTCCTCTTCTATATCTTGATTTTCATCATCTTTTAACTCTTCTAAAAAATCATTTTGTATCTGACTATACTCATTTTTATTCTCTTGTAACTCTTTTGATAAATTAGAGATTATTCTATCTTGATAAAATGTTGCTATATTCTCTTCTATTGGCAAAATTTCACCATCTTCAGGCTCATAATCTTTTCGTATTATTCTCACGGGATAGAGAGATGGGTGATTTAATCTAGCAATAGCATTATCCACAGCCATATTAGCTTGTGAAGTGATAAGCACCTTTTTCCCTCTTATCGCCTCTTGATATGCTATTTCTGATATAACCTCTGTTTTACCCGTACCAGGTGGTCCTTGTATCATAAATATATCTTTACTAATTAGAGCTTTTGTAATAGATTCTTTTTGTCTATCATTTAATACCTTTGATAAAAACTCTATTTCAAAATTATCTACTTCATCTTGCGAAATTTTATCTATCTTTTTATTTCCAAACAGATAAGCTTTTAGAGGGTGTCTTTGTATCTGTTCTAATCCTTTTTTAAGAGTTCTTAATTGAAATTGGTCTCTAAAATAAGATACTCTTAGGATTAGTTTTGATGGTGGATTAAAACTCTCTTTATTATTTTTACCCAAAAGTAGTAAAATATCATTAACTTCATTTTTATCTATATCTTTAGCATTTTTATTATGATTTTTATCTGATAAAGCATTCCAAATAGTAATTATTTTTTCTTGTTTATCTTTTTCTATCTTTAGATTCATAATAGAATTTGCCACATTTATTTGAGTTTTACTCTTATCTCTATATACGATATTTTTATTTATATCTCTTAACGATTTTTCAATATATTGTCTAGATTTAACTATAAAATCATTTGTATCATAACTATTTGCGATTATCTCTTTATCATTTTTTGTTTTAAATTTTTTAATAAAATCATCATCTAAATCAAACTGTAAAATACCTTGTTGATTGTTTCTTAGAACTCCAAAGTTTCTATTTCTATTATCCTTTTCATCCCATTCGTGAATAGGTTTAGATATATCTACTTCATCTATCTGATAATATAAAAAGTTTTGACTTCTAGCTTTTTTTATCTTCTCTAATAACTCTTTATCTTTTAAATGAGATATATTAACTTTAGCTTTTTTATCTGTATATGATATATCAGCCTCTATATAAAAATCTTTTGTATCAATAATTTTTTCAAGTAGTGTTAGATAGACATACCATTTTTTAAACTCTTCATTTTCTTCAAGAGATTGAATTTTATATGGTTTAATATAGTGAAACTGTTTTTCAATATCATCTAAGAGTTCAACAGTTGAGTTATTATAAAGGTTTCTATTAAATTCTACAGGTATCTTTAACTCACATCTTTTGGTTATAAATTCATTCTCTTCATCTTTTTCTATCTCTTCTCTTTTTTGTATATCAAAGCAGAACATATAGTTATCTTTTCTATCTTGATAATTTGTACTTCTTTCCATCACAAGCATATAATTACTATTTTTACTCTTTAGAGCTATCTTTTCATCACTACCCATTAAATATTTAAACATATATATATCTAAATCTTTATCTTGTGGAAACTCTTTTTCTATAAAATCTTCTATATTACTTTTAAACTTGGTTTGTATTTTTTCTTTTACTCTATTGCCTAAGGATATTGTGATTATTTGTTCATTTAAATTTGACTTTTTTTGTTCTATTATTTTAATATTTTGTTCAGGGTTAACTTGATATTGATTTAATCTTGAGACACTATTATTTATCTTTTTTGCTAATTCCCAATATTTATCAGAATCTTTTTCATAATTCTTATTGAAGAGTATAGGTATTTTTAATTCAGTTTTTATATTTAAAAATAGATTATGTTTATCCATAATAATATCTTCTCTTTTTTGAATATCAATAGCTATAAAATAACTTTCCCAATAACCATTTTTTTCAACTCTTTTAATTAATAAAAGATAATTACTATTAGAGACTTTTAATCCAATTAAAGAGTCTTTTTGACCTTTATATTTAAAAAAATAACAGTTTAAATCTTTATCTTGTGGAAACTCTTTTTCTATAAAGTTTTCCATATTCATATTAAATTTATTTTTTATTTTACTTTTCACAGTATCGGATAGAGATATAAAAACTTTCATTATCTTATCTTCAACTCAAACCTACGAATAGTCTTTTTCTCTTTATCTATATTGTGGTAGTTCTCTTCTCTTGCTTTACTAGATATTTGTATGATTATAAGTGTTTTGTTCATCATTGGAATCCTTTTTGTACAGGAGTTATTTTAGCATACATAGTATGAGAGAAACATAACTATTTGTAGAAAACAATAAGATGATACACAAAGTATATAGTCGAGTGTGTTTACAGAAAAACCATACCATAAGCACACACACCAAACCTTACTTTTGTATCTCTTTGAGTGCTTTAAGTAGTGATTCTTTTTCTTTGTTTAATGCTCTTTTTTGTTCTTCTTGTAGCTTTTGTAATTCTAGCATCATTTCTCTTTTTTGCTTTCCTAATGCTCTTTTTTCTGATTCTAATTGTTGTATAGTTGTACTTGGTTTGGCATTTTGTTTGATGATTATTGGTTTTTTAGTAGGGGTAGGAGTCTTAATTAGAGGCTTTTTAGGTAATACTACCGTGTTTACGGCTTCTTTTTTCTTATTGGTGTAGATAATATTGGCTTTTTTGATACCATCTATCATGAGGGTATCTCTTGATACTTTTTTGTTATAATTAAATGACACTTTTTTAGTACCCATCAGTTGCCACGAATTATATGTGTTGGTTTTAGATACCGAGACTTTATAGGTATTGCCTTTGACTTTTAATTGTGTCAAAAGTGCTGGGGTCATTTCTATCAAGGCTGTATAGCTTTTAATGGTAGGCTTCGTTTGTGTAGGAATACTCTTTTGTGTACACGTATTGCCTTCTTTTACATAGGCTAATATCTGCTTAGGGTAATGTGTCATATCTTTTAAAGAGACAGAAACACTACATTGATTATTCATACAAGAAGAAGAATTACCAAATTCCCCAGAATCTACTTTTTTGAAAAAAGCACCCTTTTTTGCACTCTTTGGGGTACATAGGTTTAGATTATTGTATACCAATGCATAATTCTCTTTCAGTGGGATAGTAATGACCGTAGTATCTCCCTTTTGTTCAAATTGGGTAATGATATTACTAGGATTTGCTTCAGCGACTATCGTTTTACCCACAGAGAGTAAGGCACTCCCCATAAAGAAAAACAATGCCCCAGCAACTACGAAAATAACCAATAACAAGATACCTATTATTTTAAATATTTTTTTAGCCCCTGAACTTTTTGCACGTTTTTGTGTATCATCCATGAGCATATTTTGTGAAATATCATGATTGATGGGTGTAGACTCTTCATTTGCTTCACCTTGGAGGGGTTGGCTATTGCTAGATAAAGGATTTGTACCATATTTATTGTTTGTTTCATCCCCTGCTTTGACATAGAAATAGAGCAATATAAAAAACCCTATCACAGGCACAAGTATGATAAAAAGCCACCAAGCACTCTTGCCAATATCATGTAAACGGCGAAAACTCAATGCCAAAGAGGGTAAAAATACAATCAAAGAGTACAATGTACTCAATCCAATATTGGGAGGAACGCCTGTATCAATAGGGAGAGGAATAACCGTACCTAATACTACATCAGAGACCACAAAGAGCGTACTCATGATAAGGTTAAAAAGTGCAAAATACCAAAACTCACTACGTGTTGCTCTTCCTGAAAACTTGATATAATTGTTTTTGAAGACATTGATATAATAGTCATAAAAAATATTCATTGTTGTACCCTTTTATAGTTATCTTGTTTTTATTATATCCAAATATTATCAATCAAACGAGGTAACCCTACCTGTCCTGCTACGAGAATAATCGTATTACCAATCTCTACGCTTTCTAAAGGTTTAAATGCCCGATTTACAATAGCTACATACTCTATAGTATCGGTTTGAGCCAATACTAAACGCATCTCTTTTTTGATAGTTTCACTCTCTAACTCCCCTGCCATAACCATCTTAGTCGCAGACTTTAACGCCTTTGAGAGAGACAAAGCACGTTTCTTTTCATCCTCATTTAGATAGATATTACGAGAGCTAAGTGCTAGACCTAGGCTATCACGGACTATCTCACAAGGGACTATCTCTACCTCCATAAAATAATGCTTGACCATTTGCATCACAAGTACCAACTGTTGGGCATCTTTTTTACCAAAATACGCGCGTTTTGCCCCCGATAGATTGAGTAATTTCATCACAATTTGAAGCATCCCATCAAAATGACCTGCACGTTTTGCCCCTTCGAGTATATAGCCACCTATCGCAGGTGCACCAATGCATAATTCATCTTTTTCATACATCGCTTCGATGCTTGGCATGAAGAGTATATCTACTTTAGCCAATGTACAAATTTGTATATCTGCTTCATCTTTGCGTGGATAGGCATCTAAGTCCTCTCCCTCCAAAAACTGTGTAGGATTGACAAAAATAGAGACGATCAAAATCTCATTTTCTCTCCTTGCTTGTTGAATGAGAGAAAGATGCCCTTGATGCAACGCCCCCATAGTAGGAACAAACCCTACACTGCCTACTACTGCCTTTTTTGCCTCATATAGTGCTTCTATTGTATGTACAATAACCATCTCTAACCCTCTATTTTGTTATATTTTGGTAAAATCATATCTAATTATTGGTAAATGATAAAGGAATATACACAAATGGATGCTTACGAATACAGTGAACTACTCAAGTCTCTCTCTATTAAGATGGATAATATCAAAAATATTGTTAAACCCGAGCTACTTCAAACAAGACTCAATGAGATTGAAACCATGCAACAAAACCAAGACTTTTGGAATGATGTAAGTTACGCAGGTAAAATCTCTCAAGAGAAAACAAAAACAGAACGCATCTTAGCCACCTATCATACAGCCAATGATGCTGTGATTGAAGCGAGTGAATACTTTGACCTTGCCAAAGCAGAAAATGATGAAGAGACCATAGAAATGCTCTATGAAGATGCCCCAAGTCTCCAAGAAAGCACCAATGCCCTAGAGGTACAGATGATGCTAAGTGGCGAACACGATGCCAACCATGCCATCGTCTCTATCCACCCAGGAGCTGGTGGTACAGAGAGTCAAGATTGGGCAAATATGCTCTACCGTATGTACCTACGTTGGGCAGAGCGTCAAGGCTTTAAGATAGAAGTCCTAGACTACCAACCAGCAGAAGAAGCAGGGATTAAAGATGTTTCTTTCATCATCAAAGGAGAAAATGCTTATGGATACCTCAAAGTAGAAAATGGCATACACAGACTCGTACGTATCTCACCTTTTGACTCCAATGCAAAGCGTCATACTTCTTTTTCTTCGGTCATGGTCTCGCCTGAAGTGGATGATGATATAGACATCACCATAGAAGACAAAGATATACGCATAGACACCTACCGTTCTAGTGGAGCAGGAGGACAACACGTCAATAAAACAGAATCAGCCATCAGACTCACGCACATCGAAACCAATATTGTCGTCCAGTGTCAAAATGACCGAAGCCAACACAAAAACAAAGCCGCCGCCATGAAGATGCTCAAATCCCGTCTTTATGAGTACGAAATGGCAAAAAAACAAGCCAAACTAGACGGCGTAGAAAAATCAGACAACGGCTGGGGACATCAAATACGCTCCTACGTCATGCAACCCTACCAACAAGTCAAAGACACACGCTCCAATATCCCTTACACCAATGTAGATGCCATCCTAGATGGAGATATAAACAAACTCTTAGAAGGTGTTCTCATCGCTCAGGCGAAGTAGTCCACCTATCAAGCAGTAGAGAGCGTTATAAAGCCTCTATGCTATCTTCCTTCAAGACCTTATCTTCTAAGGTATATACCCCATTACAACGCCTTGCCATAGCCTCATCATGGGTCACTAGCAGTAGCCCTGCTCCTGTAGATTTGCAGTAGTCTAGTAAGACATCCATGACTAAAGTCGCTGTCTCTTTGTCTAGGTTTCCTGTAGGTTCATCAGCAAAGATGATACGAGGTTTTTTACTCAATACACGAGCGATAGAGACACGCTGTTGCTGTCCACCAGAGAGGTCTCCAATACGCTGTTGCATCAACGATTTAATCTCTAGTTTTTCGAGTATCCCCTCATCTATCTTTTCTCCACTTAGCATACTAGCCACTTCGATATTATCTATCGCAGACATCCCTTTGAAAAGATAGTGAAACTGAAAAATAATACCTATATTATACCGTCGTAAGGATTCTATCTTATCCTCTGTCAAATGATAAATATCTTGCCCCAATACGCTAACACTCCCCTCATTGGGTGGCATAAAAGTAGACAATATATGTAAAAGTGTAGATTTACCAGACCCACTACGCCCTACGATAGCTTTAGACTGATAGGGTGCTAAAGTAAAATCTATATCAGTAAAAAGCGTATAATCAAAACGATGTGCAATAGCATGGGCTTTAAGGAGAAGAGAGGACATAAATATAACCTTTAAATAAATTAAAGTATTTTAACATAATAAAGCTACCACCCAAAGTAGGATAACAAATTTACATCACCCTTCAATCTCTCATTATCCCCATAATAATACTCTTCAAGCAAAGGTTTTATTTTATATTTCAAGACAAAGTCTAAATCTTCTTTATCTTTGATAGTCATAAAATAACTATGCCCAATCAAATACTCTTCACCCAAACTCAAATCGTCCTTAATACACTCATTTAATTTTTTAAATATTTCTTTAGCTTTTTCATACTCAATAAGTTCAGCATTTGGCATCATCTTCAAAAAAGTAAAGCGTCTTCTTAGAGCAATATCTATCAAAGCAATAGACTTATCACTGCTATTCATCGTCCCAATAATATAGAGATTAGAAGGGATTTTAAAAGGCTGTTTAGAATAAGGAAGCGTTACTTCAAGTGTATCTCTTTTATCTTCTTCTATCAGCGTGATAAGTTCTCCGAATATTTTAGAGATATTTCCTCTATTTATTTCGTCTATGACTAGGTAATAATTATTATCCTTATCTTCATAAGCTTCTTTACAAAGTGATTTAAATATCCCATCTTCAAGCTTAATTTTCCCCTCACTATTTGGTCTAAAACCCTCTATAAAATCCTCATATCCAAAGCTTTGATGAAAAGTGATGAATTTGACTCTCTTTTCGTCTTTTATCTTAGAATATAATTCATCTACACTACCCTCTTCTATTTCATCATCTTTATTATTCTCAAAATTTGATTTTGACTAAAATCTCTTCCTTCTATTAAAGCAATAAGTTTTTTATGACTATAAGTTTTTCCCACTCCTGCTACACCGTATAGGATTATGTTTTTTATTTTACATGATGAGGGAAGTTGTGTATCTTCATTTTGTATTTCTTCTATTTCAATAGTAGTATTTTGATTATTATCACCTACAATAAAATGAATCTCTTTATCTTGATACTTATCTAATAAAAGGTTTTTATTTTTTAAATATTCTAAAAATAATTTTCCATCTCTCTCTGTCCTCGTAATACCTCCAATAATATGACTACCACCAAATTCACTACAAAACCTATACTCCATATTTTGAATATTATAAGCTGTATCTTTCCAATAATTTTCTTTTGTTGTTGATAATAATGGGAAACTAAGCTTAAAAATATTCTGAGAATACTGCTTATCTTTTAAATTATTGTAACCATTCAGCATAAAAGAAAAAAGCAAAGGAGAGTAGTTTAAAAGTAATTTTTTGATATAGTAAGGGATATATAGTAAGAGGAGTTTTTTATGCATAATCAAGATGAGATGTTAAGAGAC
>JAMOTK010000021.1 GCA_027062365.1 Sulfurovum sp. | reverse complement strand
TTTAACAGAATTAGAGGATTCATCTCTACCATGAAAAAGAACAATCGTTCGGTGCTTGAGGAGTTGGGTAATGTATTGAAAAATGAAGTTTATCTACCTGTTTTTGTTTGATGCTGAATGGTTACGAAAATTTAAATATTGCCATTTATTTGTTAATTTATGGAGAATTTAGAAAAAGACTTTTTAGTGAAAAACTTTTGGAAAATGAAAATGTCAGAACTATAATACACAACACATCACTAAATATTGAAATGCTAATCGAAGAAGATATGCAATAGTAAGTATAACAAAGTACAGAAAGAAACTAAGTGTACCGTCGAAAATATCAAGATTTTAAGGGTCACGTAAATAGATCTTGAAATTTATGACATTTTACTTTTTTTTGAAAATGGAGAGATAAAAGTTTTTGATATAAAACCATATATTGATAAAGTTTTTTTCAAACAACTGCAAGACAAGACTTACTTTAAAACAGTAAAACCTCACTTTGATTCTATCCAGTGGGCAAATGGTCAAGACTTGTCCCCTGACACTTTGTACTTGGATAGTTATTTAGCATAACAAAACAGAGTAGCCAATAAATTACCTAGCGAAAATCTATTGGCTATCTTCAACCGTTATGTTCACTTGTAAAATCAACATTGCAATTTATTATGGTTTAAAAAATTAGTTTAAATAGGAAATTCTGATATAAATTTAGATTTATTGCTTTAAGAAGAAAACTTTTAATAAAGTTTAATCAAAATTAGAGGATAAAATAATGAAAAAGATTTTAGCAAAAGCTATACTTGTATTATCTATGGTTAGTTCACTAAATGCATATCAAACCAAAGATGCTTATGGTAATTATGTTGATAGTAATGATGACTATCAAAATAAAGATGCTTATGGAAATTATGTTGATAGTTGTGATTAGTTAAAAACATAACAAAATCTTGGAGAGAAATAGTTTACCCTAGCGGGCAAAACTATTTCTCAAGTTAACCGTTGTGTAAAGGAATGACATGAAAAAAATATTAATTGGATTAATGATTACAATTAGTTTGTATGGAGAAAATTTTATTGTTGATGGCTCAAAAGCATGGGAACAATATGATAATGGAGAGAAAAATTTAAATGATACAGCTTTTGGTTATTATTTAGGTACAATTAATGGAATAAGAACTTCTGTTAATGGTATATTGTTTTGTTTACCAAAAGATGCAACTAATAATCAATTAGGTGCTATTGTGAGAAAATATATAAAAAATAATCCAGAAAAATGGAATGAAGGTGATTGGAGTTTAGTTTTTACTCCCTTAAAAGAAGCTTTTCCATGTGAAAAGAAAAAATAAGGCTTATGATGTATTTTAGTGATAAAGAAACTGGTCAAAAAGATAGAATTTCAGAAGATATCACAATAAGTGTATGGAATGGAATTATATCAATATTTGAAGAATTTAAGGGAAAAAATTATTTTTCTGAAAATTTTTCTGAAAAATGTCATGATAATGGTAGAGTTTGTGGTTTTGATAATAAAATATTCGAAAGTAGAGCAAAATCAGTAATACCTGATATTGAAATACCAATCATAATAAAAGTAGAAAAAAATACTTTTAGTTTTAATGATAATGACAGTGTAACTAACATAGTCAATAAGTACACTGCCTTGGATTTCATAGAGTTTTGCTTTAAGAATATTAGCAAAGCAATACAAGATAATTATCATGATTTTTTTAAACATTATCATTTAAATTTTAAAAATTCTCAAAAACTAAAGGATGAATTTAGAATTAAAATAAATCAAATTTTTGAGAGAAATGGAATAGTTTTTGATTTAAATGAAAATGGAAAAATAAACAGATTAATATCTAAAAATTTTGAGCCATTAATAAATAAGATATATAAAACAAACGATATAAGACTTAATAAACTGGTTAAATTAAGTCAGGAAAAGTTTATTTTGCCTAAAATAGAAGATAGAATTTATGCATTAGAAAAAATATGGGATGCATTCGAAAGAATGAAAACTTACTATATTGAAAAAAACAAGAAACAATCTATTGATGAACTTATTCAATTAGTCTCAAATGCTAATACTAATTTTAAAGTACTGTTAAGTGAAGAATGTAAGTCTTTAACAAATATAGGTAATAATTATCAAATTAGACATTTTGAAACAAATAAAATTGAAATTACAGATAATAAACATATTGATTATTTGTATTATAGGATGATAAGTTTAATACATTTATTTTTAAGTGAACTAGAAAATTAGGAGAAAAAATGCCGACAATATCAATGTTTTACGGAATTATTATAAGAATGTACTGTGCTCCAAACGAGCATAACCCACCACATATTCATGTTTATTATCAAGATGATAAAGCAGTTATAGATATAAAAAAAGTTGAATTAACACAAGGAAAACTACACAAAAAGAAACTTAGATTAGTTTTAGCATGGGTTGAATTAAGACAGGAAGATTTACTAGCTGATTGGGAATTAGCACAAAATGGTGAATTGCCTTTTAAAATAGACCCTTTAAGATAGGAGAGATAAAATGTATTTAGCAGTTAAAGATGTCAAGCCTCTTGATGATTATTTTTTATTATTAAAGTTTGAAAATGAAGAAGAGAAATTATTTGATGTAAAACCATATCTTGATATTGGAAAATTTAAAGAGTTAAAAGATGAAACACTATTTAAGAGCGTAAAAATATGTTTTGATAGCATAGAGTGGGATAACCATTTAGATTTAGATCCCGAACTTTTATACCACAAATCACACAACAAAACATAGGAACGCAATAAATTACCTAGCGGCAATTTATGGTTCTATTCAACCGTTAGCTTACGAAATAGCTATCTTGCAAAACCTATCGGATACGATAGCTTTAGCCTCGTCAAAGGGCGACGCTAAAGCATCACTTCCGAGTTTTGAAAGAAGTTTAATATTAGTAAAATTAAAAAAAACTAAATTTTAGATATAATTATAAAAAATATTCTCAAAGGAGTTGTTATATGCAAACCTTAACAATTAACATTGCTAACGATACATTGGTTGATAAAGTTATGTGGTTACTTGAACACTTTAAAAATGATGGATTAGAGATAGTATCAAAAGAAGATATGGAAGATTTAAAACTTTTAAAAGCTACAAGAGAAGAAGACATTCTATCTTTTGAAGAGTATTTGAAAAATGAAAATTGAACTTAGAAAAAGTGCAATAAAAGATTTAAAAAGTATCTCTGAACCATATAAAACAAAGTTACATAATAAAATTTTAGAACTTCAAAAATTTCCAAATCTCCAAAACATTAAAAAACTGACAAATTTTGAACCAGCTTATAGATTAAGAGTAGGAAATTATAGAATTTTATTTGATGTGATAGATGACATTATCATAATTGGTCGTGTTCTACACAGACAAAACAGTTATTAGAAAGACACAACAAAACAGAGTATCCAATAAATTACCTACTCAAACTATTGATATTAGGGTGTAAGGTCAAGAGCCATTTTGTCTCTATATAAAAGACCAAACTTTTAGTATCAAACCTAGATAAAACTAGGTGCATCATTGGCAAAAAGAATCAAATCCCCTGCTCTGGTTTGTTCTATGAGCATCTCTTCCATCCCTGCTTTGGTTGCTAGTTTGACAAGCTTTTCTTCATCTATATACTCTTTAAAAAGTGCATAATTCAAATCTCCTGTGACTACTACCACATCAAAGACTTCATTTGCACGTTGAGCTACTTGGATATTGAGGTCATCGTCTACTTCTACGAGTCCAGGGGTAATGACTACTTTTCTACCCTCATGAGTCGTAGCCAAATCAAAAGAAGCCATCATTCCGTCTATATTGCCATTAAAGGAGTCATCCAATATCACTTTGTTCCCTGCGTCTATACGTTGCAATCTATGGGCTACGGGTTCTAAAGTACCCAATTGGGTTTGTATCTGAACATCACTAAGCCCTAATGCTTTGGCTACCAATACCGAAGCTGATAAATTCATCGCATTAAATGCCCCTAAAATAGATGCTTCGTAAGGTATAGCATCTAAGACAAATTTTGTGCTTTTTAGTGTGGCTTCTATATCTGTGATGATATATTCTGGGACTTGTTGGATTGAGCGAATATCTAGGTTTTCCATACTACCAAAAGTATGTACATTTTTTTCTCTTTTGACCATAGCTGATTCATGTATCCATGCTTCTTTGAGCCTAGAGGTTTGCAAAATTTCCATCTTGGTATTTCGGATATTTTCTAAGGTTCTAAAATACTCTATATGGGCTGTGCCTATTTTGCCAACAATGACATAATGAGGATTGACAAACGTTGCAATTTCGGCAATATCCCCCTCTCCTCTTGCACCCATTTCTACCACATAAATTTGTGTATCTAAGGGCAAATCATCATTAATATCTTTCATCACACCCCCTAGGGTATTGACCGAACGAGGCGTGGCATAGGTTTTGTATTGGGCTTTGAGTAAGTGTTCTATATAGTTTTTGATACTGGTCTTACCATAACTGGCCGTGATACCAATCACAATCATATCTTCCATAGAATCTATCTTCTTTTGGGCTTTGACTTTGAAGCCATTAAAAAGCATCTTTTCTATAAACATAGATATAAAATATGCCAAAAAGATAGGTATCAAAACACTAAACTGATTGAAAGCTACGACGATAAAAATAGCAAAGAGTAACAGAGCCATCACAAAACGCTTGACACGCCCTGTAAAAACCAAAGGCTTATCTAACCCTCTATACCATGGCACAAGTATCGCCACATAAGCCAATACTACGACAAACGCATACTCACTCAAAGAAGAGACAAACATATACAGAGAAAAAGGTAATAAAAAGTAAACAAAATGCCACCATGTCTTACTATGATGAAAGAGTACACGGCTTAGTTTATAACTATACCATTGTAAATTGGTAATGAAATAATACCCCATAGCCAAAAGAAAAACTGCATAAGAAAACGTGTTAATAAGTTGTAACATTATAAAATACCTTTAGAGTGGTCTGTAATCGTTTGAGCGATAAAATCTTTGTGTTGCAAAAAGAAAAAGTGGTCGCCATCAAGGGGGTAAAAAGCTACATCCCCTAAAAGATGGGCAATTTTCTCCCCTGTATAGAGTGGTGTAGCTGTGTCTTCTTTGCCCCAAAAACACAAAGCCACCCTACTTTTATTGTCTATAAAACTAGCTTCAAAATCTTCGTCTACTACATTTTTAAACGTCTCATACATCTCATGGCTCATTCCTTGTACATCAGGGGCGACAAAGAGTGCACGAATTTTTTTCATACCTAGTGGTTTGAGTAGTTTAAAAGTAGCTATCTTTACTTTTATAGACCATGGCTTGATAGTAATAATCCCTGCACTAGAAAGAAGCACAAGACAAGGAGGGTCTAAAAGCGTTGCCACCTTCCCACCAAAAGAATGTCCCATAGCCACAGTGACAGTGATTCCTAAGGCATCTAAAAAAAGCTTTACTATCTTTGCATAGTCTTTTGTGGTTAGTATCATTTGATTAGAAGAGTTACCAAACCCAGGCATATCCAAATAAATATGCTTATACTGAGGTAAAGTTTTTTCAAACGTATGTTTCATTATCTCTTTATTACTCCCCCACCCATGCAAAACAAGAAGTACATCATCTTGCTGAAGATTTATCATCTCATAAGAAAGTTTAAAAGTTTGTTCATTATAAAGTATCTCTTTAGAAGCCATCATCCACCATTCATTTTAAATAGGACATTTTAGCATAATGGTACTATTCCTTTGCTTTAGGTGAAATAGTGAAGTTTAGTAGATTTTGAAGACGTTTAGGGGAGGATAGATAGGGTAACATAACAATAATTCTATTAATTTAACTTTTCTTCTTGTTATGAATATTAACAAAGCTAAAAAATACTTATAAAAAAGTAGTGCATTGTTGAATAAGAGATAAAATATGGGTATAATCATATTCAAAATTAAATACATAAGGACTAAACACACATGTTTGGAAAAGAATCAAAAAGATATGACATTGTTCAATCGGTTATGGATACCTATAACTACGCTAAATTTAACACATCAAAAGGTACTATTTGGACTAAGCTTTATGCTGATGATGCACCCAATACGGTAGCAAACTTTGCACACCTTTGTGAGCAAGGGTTTTATGATAACTTGGCATTCCATAGAGTGCTTGATGGATTTATGGCACAAGGTGGGTGTCCTCATTCTGCTCCTGATAGCTCAGGGATGGCAGGTACAGGTGGACCTGATTGGCAGATAGATTGTGAGACAGATACAAGCCTAGCACCACATAGAAGAGGTACACTTTCTATGGCTCATGCTGGACCAAATACAGGTGGAAGCCAATTTTTCATCACTTTTGTGCCTACGCCTCACTTAGATGGTGTACATACAGTCTTTGGTGCTATAGAAGAAGATGATAGTGACTCTTTTATGGTATTGGATAACATTGCTCAAGGTGATGCTATTGAAAGTATTGAAATAGTTGCTTCAAAAGCGTAAACTATGCTCATAATGTAGGGTACATTGAGAGATGTAGCCTATACTAACTGGATAAAAAGGGTTCTATATGTTTGGATATTATCGTGTTGCATCAGCTGTCAATAAAACCGTCGTAGGCAATCCTAGCAAAAATGCTAAAGAGATACTTACACTCATCAAAGAAGCCTATACTAAAGAGGTTTCTGTCATTGTATTTCCAGAGCTTACACTCACAGGATACACTGCTAGTGACCTTCTACTCAATCAAACACTTATTGCCTCACAACATCAAGCCCTGTCAGATATAGTAGAACAAACAAAAGATATTTCGACTATCGTTATTTTGGGATTTGCTCTCATTGAAGCAGATAGACTCTATAACTGTGCGATAGTGATGCAAAATGCCAAGATATTGGGTATCATCCCTAAATCATATCTACCAAATAAAAAAGAGTTTTACGAAAAGCGTCAAGCTACATCAGGTCGGGATATTACAAGGTCAACCACTGAACTTTGTGGGCAAGAAGTGCCTTTTGGGGTAGATTTACTCTTTTGTGATAGTAAAGATATGACTTTTGGGGTAGAGATATGTGAAGACCTTTGGGCTGTGACACCTCCTAGTAACCACATGGCATCCAATGGAGCAAACCTACTCTTTAATCTAAGTGCTAGTAATGAACTCATAGGGAAACATGCCTACCGTGAAGAGCTAGTAAGGACACAAAGTGCACGTTGTATGTCTGCCTATGTTTATAGCTCTGCTGGTGTAGGTGAGAGTAGTACCGATACTGTCTTTGGTGGTCATGCTATCATTAGTGAATATGGTACGACATTGATACAAAATGAACGCTTTTCTATGAAGAGTCATTTTATCACGGCTGATATAGATTTGGAACGTCTTAGATGGCTACGGCTCAATGAGTCAAGCTATGGTGATGGAAGACGCAAAAAAACACGAGTCATAAAAGTAAGTATATTACCAACGATGACACAGATAAAACGAGAAATAAATCCTATGCCTTTTGTGCCCTCACGCTATAGCGATAAAAAACATCGCTGTGATGAGATAGTACAGATACAAGCCCATGGACTTATCAAACGTATGAGCCATGCTCATATCCAAAAAGCCCTCATTGGTATCAGTGGAGGATTGGATTCAACCCTTGCCCTACTCTCTACCCATCGAGCTTTCGAGATAATGGGGTGGGATTTTAAAGATATTATCGCCATTACGATGCCTGGATTTGGCACGACTAGCCGTACTAAATCTAATGCCATTGCACTCTGTGAAGCCTTAGGTGTAACACTCAAAACCATAGACATTAGCCAAATTTCGCTACAAGAGTTTGAAGCGATAGAGCATGATAAAGAAGAGCTTAGTGTTACCTATGAAAATGTACAAGCACGAGCGAGGACTTCTATCCTTATGAATATGGCAAACAAACAAGGAGGTCTTGTCATTGGTACAGGCGATTTGAGTGAGATAGCCTTAGGGTGGAGTACCTACAATGGCGACCACATGAGTATGTATGCCCTCAATTGTGGTATACCAAAGACACTTATACACTATGTCATAGAGTATTATAAGTCCAATAAAAAAATTGCCCATATTATTGATGATATACTCAATACCCCTATCAGTCCTGAGCTTCTGCCTCATGAAGAAGATGAGATAGTACAAGAGACTGAGTCTATCATAGGACCGTATGAGTTACATGACTTTTTTCTCTATCACTTCATCAAATATGGAGCAAAACCTACAAAAATACGTCATCTAGCTTCTCTAGCTTTTGGAGAGAAATATGACAGCCAAACCATCACAAAATGGCTCAAACTCTTTTTGCGTCGCTTCTTTACCCAACAGTTCAAACGCTCTTGTATGCCTGATGGTCCTAAAGTAGGTTCAATCAATCTAAGCCCAAGGGCTGATTGGAAGATGGCTTCGGATGTGGATGTTAGTATATGGTTAGATAGTTTTTAATATTAAAAAAGATATAATACCTATAATCATATTAGAAAAGAGTATTAAATGAATCCAAATACCACAGCCACTAGCACTGAATCCCTATTTTCTTATATGGATATGGGTACAGGTTTTCTTATAGGTCTTGCTATAGGATATACCATCAAAAAAAGCTTAAAATTGATGCTTTTACTGATAGGGCTAGGCATGATAGGCATTTTTGTACTTGAAAGTAACGGATATATGACCATCAATGAAGCCCATGTCACGCAAACTATCTCCTATGTATCTACTACTTTTCAAGATTTTGTCCTTTTTTTAAAAAATAGACTTGAACTCTTTCAAGTTAGTAAAGGACTAAGTGCTGCTGCTGGTTTTATCGTTGGAATAAAAATCGGATAATAGGAAAAAATCTTTTTTAATATTTATAAATATAATACTCCTTTAAGTTCTGTTAGTATATAATTGGTAATGTTTATGTAAACACTAAATTTTTCGCACAAGGAAATTACAATGAAAATACAATTATCACTTACAGCTTTACTACTTACTTCTACATTTGCACTAGCAGGTGGAGACCTCGCTCCTGTTGAGCCAGAAATCATTATCCCAACTGCTATGCCATCTGTAGTTGAAGAACCAAAGAAAACAGGTATTTATATCGGACTTGGTTATTCTTGTATGCAAATGACAGCAGACACCCCTGATGAAGAATATATGGGAGATGAAGTATCTGCTAATATTGGATATAATATCCATGAGAACCTTGCAATAGAAGCTAGATATACAGCATCTATTGGTGACATCAACTACAATACATGGAATAAAGACTATGATATTGAGGGCAGTTCAATGACCAATGCTGGTATCTATTTAAAACCACAAATTAATCTAGGAGGACTTGGACTCTATGCTCTTTTAGGATATGGTCAAGTAACTATCGAAGATGACTTCAATTCATACTCTGAGAGTGGTTTTCAATATGGTATAGGTACAAACTTTGCAGTTAGTGCAGTGACTATGTTCATTGATTATAGAAGACTATATGACGGTACAGACTTTGACTCAATGGCAAAAAATCAAGATGTGGCAGTAAATTCATTTACACTTGGTGTAAACTACGAATTTTAAGCCTAAAACCTATCAAAACTTCAATCTCCAACACACTGTTGGAGGTTTCAATTCCCCTCACCTCCACCATTTAAAGCCTTTTTTTCTAAAAAAGTATGGGTAAGCAAAAAAACGCTATAATCAAAATAAGAAATCCAAACAAAAAGTTCCTATGACAAAAGAATTATTCTAAATAGCATTAAATGTAAGCCTTTCGTTTTTAGGTCATTTTCATACAATTCCAAGCAATAACAAAAGAATAAATATGTTTAAATAAGCTATGAAAATAGAAATAAAAGAACTCATTGATATAGAGATGACCCTAGAGATATTAGAAAAGTTACCAGATTATAGAGTAACAAAAGAGAAAATAGAATATAACCAAAGAGATGTATTATTTGGTGTTTTATGTAGTATAATGTACCCCATAAAAAGAACCAACAAAAAAATAATTTAATTATAAAAGTGTAAAATAAGAACATAATATAAGGGGTATAAGATGAGCAAGAAAAGAAAAGTATATAGTGCAGAGTACAAA
>JAMOTK010000020.1 GCA_027062365.1 Sulfurovum sp. | reverse complement strand
ATAGAGCATTTTTCCAAAGTCTCCTTGTATCTTATCTAAAGAGGAGATAGAATCAATCTGCATATAGCTTTCTAATGAAATCCCTGTCATCACTTGTTCAAAAAATGTAATACTCTCTTCTACAAGACTTTGGGCTTGTATGACATCCAAATGGGTAGGGTCACAGGTCACACCACCTGCTACAGCATACGAAGAGTGAGGCCATTGCCCTGCAAAAATAGAGAGTGCTTTTGTAATTACAGAAGAAAGATAGGTAGCTTTAATGGCATAATTTTCTTCACTTTGTATACCTAGATACTTCTGTAATTGAGGCAGTATACTCAAATAAAACCACTTTACATGGTTTTGTATCAGCTCACAGGCTAGTGTAAACTCACGTATATCCTTGGCTTTAGAGCTTATCTCTATCAGTACTCCAGCATTTTCATAGCCATTTTCTATAGCACGTACAGCAGCGATAAGATGTGCATGGTTACAAATACCACACACTCTAGGCGTAATGACCAGTGCATCTCGTGCATCTTTACCTCTAAGTATCTCTTCTATTCCACGATAAAACCCAAAGTTTATCTTGACATCTTCTATCAGCCCATCATTAAAAGTAAAGTCAAGTTCTGCTTCACCTTCTATCTTTTCTATAAGTTGTTTAATTTGTATTTTTTTCATCTATCATACTCCAATAACTTTTGGGAAAATCGTTTAATCTTAAAACTCTTTACTACTCCTGTAAGGGTTAAGTATGCACGTCTTGGTACGCCCAATGGCATCTTAGCAGGTATGCCCATATTGGTTTTGGTTGTAAAGAGTGACGCTTGAGGATAGTGAGGCTCTGTACAGCCAAAACATGGTGTACCTACACGTGTTTTAGAACTTATATCATTCCAGAGTATTTTGTTACAGCTCCCTCGTGTATAAGGTCCTTGACACCCTTGTTCATAAAAGAGACACCCTTCTTTAAGCCCAAAGTTTTTTGTATCTATTTTCCATTCAAAATACTCATTGCGTGTACATCCTGTGTGTACCGTATAGCCATAGAGTTCTACAGGGCGATGTAGCGTATCTACTGCTATCTTATTTTTATTGGCTATCATGAGCAACACATAAGAGAGCCACTTAGGATGGATTGGGCAACCTGACAAGGAGATAAGTTTAGAAGCATAGGTAGGATAACGCTCTGTCTTCTCTTCTATATCAAAAGCAAAACCAGTAATATTTTCAGGGTCTTTTTGTTTAAATATCCCCCCAAATGTTGCACAAGTACCTGCTGTAATAATATGTGTTGCTTTATCAGCATATATTTTTATCAGTGTAGAAACCTCTACCCTACCCTTTAGAAATCCCCTCTTTAGAAATGACCCTTCTAAAATGAGTACATCACAAGGCACTGTCCCTGCTATTACATCTTGTAGGGTATACGCACTCTCTAGTACAGGGTGATGCACCAATTCATAATGAGCCAAAATAGCAAAAAGGTCTGGATGGTTTAAAAAAGAGTGTGTATTGCCATTACAGGTAATTGCTTGAAGCCATAATAAACGAGGTTTAGTATGCTTAGACATCTTATGCTTTTAGTGCATTATAAATATTACGAGAGATGTCATCTATATAAAATTCTATCTCTTTAGGAAGCACATTCTCCCCTTTTAAAAATACCATCCCACCCAAGTATCCCATAAAAAGACCAAAGGCAGAAAAGAAATCTTGATTTCGTAACTCAGCAGAGCCAACACAGTCATCAAAGAAAATCATAATTTCAGTGATAAACCCAGAGACACAAACCATCCCCTCACAGCCATCAGCAAAAACCTCACGATTAGAAAGATAAACACGTAAAAAATACTCTATCATCTCAGGCTTTTCTTTTGCCATCGTAAAATAAATCGTTACAATTTGATGTATCTTCTCTTCTGCTGTACCTTCTGCCATATTAACAACACGTATTTTTTCACCTAAAGCTTCGGAAGTATATTTAATAATCTCTTGTGCCAACATATCTTTAGATGAAAAATAATTATATAAATTGCCTACTGACATCTGAAGCTTTGTTGCAATATCGGGTATAGTTGTTTTGTGAAAGCCATTTGTAGAAAAAAGTTGTAATGCGGTTTGTATAATAGATTCTCGTTTTAATGCTTTTTTATCTGCTATTTTCAAAATATCCCCTATTTTGTTTTTATTTTAACATAATTTTTTATTAGTTTCAGGATTGATGCATAATTATAGCTCAAGACAAAAATCTCAAACTAATTATAATAAACACTATTACTATTTTTAGCATTGTTA
>JAMOTK010000019.1 GCA_027062365.1 Sulfurovum sp. | reverse complement strand
TAAAATTCTATGGGCAAAAAGTGGATGATATTTTAATTAGCAAGGCTATTAATCATATCGCCCAGTTCTCTATGATTTATAGGGATAGTGCTTGATGATTTTTGGGTTTTTTTGGCTATGGTGTTGTATCATACTAAATTGTTTCATCTTGTACTTTCCTTTATTTCAATTAAGCACCTTAAGACTAAAAGGGTTGGGGTAGTATAGCATAATTCATAATTCACACAAAATTCATTTTACTATGCTATTATTTCTTATACTTATAAAAGGTGCGTATGGTGATGACAACAACAATTTTACTACTTGAAGATGATATTCAATTGAGTGATACTGTGAAGCAGTTTTTGACACTCAAAGGCTATGAGGTACTCACAGCGTATGATGGGATACAAGCAGAAGAGATAGCGTATGAAAAGCATATAGACTTGATGTTGCTTGATGTAAAAGTACCTCACATTAGTGGCTTTGATTTTCTCAAAGGTATAAGAGAAGAAGGCAAAGAGATACCTGCGATATTTATTACTTCTTTGAACAGTGTAGAAGATGTGGAGAGAGGCTTTGCTTTGGGCTGTGATGACTATATACGTAAGCCTTTTGCGTTAAAAGAATTACTTGTACGTGTGGAGTCATTGGTCAAACGCTCTTTTGGTACGTATGAAGATAAGATTATTTTAGAGGAGGGGCTTATTTTTGATCTCAAAGAGCTTATATTAACCAAAGAAAACAAAAAAGTACCTCTTAAGACCAAAGAAGTTAAACTTTTGGCACTTTTTTTGCAACATAGTAATACCCTTTTAGGATACAGTAAAATCAATGAAGCATTATGGGAATATGATGAAGAACCTAGTGCAGGTTCTTTGCGTACCTATATCAAAACCCTACGTGCCAATATAGGCAAAGAAAAGATAGAGACGGTCAAAAATGTAGGCTATCGTTTTGTTAAATAGTGAAAAAAGAAGTTTATTACGCTTTTTGGTTATCTATCTAACCTCTACACTCTTGCTTTTTACTTTGGCTTCAGGGATATTTTTTTTATTTACCAAGCATCATCTATTGGACACGCAAAGAGACACACTTCGCTATGAATCTGAGATTATAAAATCAAAACTACGTGTCTTACATCAGTCCAATACAATACCTCTTTTGTACCCAAAACATGATATGATAGACTCTATGATATTTGATAAAGATAAACATTATATCTTTGGTACATTAGCGAAAACATCATGGGAAGAGAGTCAATCCCATCCTAATAGACTCTATTATATGGCTAAAGTTGAGCCTTATTATCTTGGGGCTGGGTATGTATTGACCTCACAGATGATAGATTATGATGTGATTACAGACCTTAAAAAGAATATATTTTTATTTATGTTAGGGGCTGGGATATTTTTTTCTATCCTTGCGTACTATTTGGGTCACTTATTTATCGCACCTATGCGAGACTCGATTAAGCAGATGAATCATTTTATACAAGATACCACGCATGAACTGAATACACCTATTAGTACTATCTTGACCAATATAGAATTGATAGAAACCTTTGGCAAACATGAAGCAAATCATTTGGAACTTAAACGCATAGAGATTGCCTCTAAGACATTGAGCCGTATCTATGATGATTTGACCTATCTAAACTTAAACCATCAATACCATAGAAATATCATCACTTTGAATATGAGTACTTTTGTAGAAGAACGCATACTGTACTTTACAGGTATGATAGAAGCCAAAAACCTAACTATCAGGACAGATATAGAAGAAAATATTATACGCCAGATAGACAAAAATGATGCGATGCGTTTGGTCGATAATCTTATCTCAAATGCGATTAAATACAACAAACACCATGGAGTGTTGGAAATTACTCTCACAAAGATGTCGCTTATTGTCAAAGATACAGGGATTGGGATAGATGAAAAAGATTTAGCTGTCATACTCCATCGCTTTAAACGTGCCAACAAAAGTGAGGGTGGTTTTGGGATAGGGCTTGATATTGTCAATCAAGTGATACAGAGCTATGGCTATATACTCAAAATAAAATCCAAAATAGACAAAGGTACGGAGGTAGAAATAAAATGGAAAAAATAATAATATGGATTTTGTTGGGCTTCTCTTTAGGCTTTGCTGAGACACACCTTTTACTAAACCCTAGTTTAGAAAATGATTGTCTACAGTGCCATCAAAACCAGCAGATACCTAGTAATCTCATTTATAAACGCTATTTGATGCAATACAGTACGGAAAAAGCGATAGAAAAAGCGATGTTTAACTATCTGACCCACCCCCTTATTTCTAACTCTATTATGCCTCCACAGTTTTTTCTAAAATTTCCAATGAAAGAAAAATCTATGGTAGCTGATGAGGTACTCAAAGTAAATATCAAAGCGTATATCAAACATTTTGATGTGAAACAGTATCTTAGGATTCAAAAATAATTCACTTTCAATTCATAGATAGGTGCTATAATTATTAATAAATATAAGGAATAAAAAATGAATAATAATATAATAAAAAGTGTCACGGCGTTAAGTTCAGTCCTATTTTTAGTAGCATGTGGTAGTAGTGGAGGTTCTGAAAGCTCTGAACTTCCTGCAAATGTCCAATCAGCCATCTCGGCACCTATGTCAGCACTTTCACAAGATGTGAAAGATTCTTTGACTTATATGTATAGCGAAGAGGGTTTGGCTCATGATGTCTATCTCAATATCTATAAAATACAAGCTGTTGAACAGTTACAAAACATTGCAAGTAAATCAGAAGTTAAGCATATAGAAGCCGTCAATCAACTTGCACAAAAATATGACCTCAATATCACTAAATACCCAGATACAGATAGCCCTTATAGTACAGATGACCTTGTCCGTTATGGCAGTGGTCAATATCCAGTAGAACCTATAAATGTACTCTATAATGAACTTTATGACAAAGGCATACAGTCTGAACAAGATGCCTTAGAAGTAGGATGTATCGTAGAAGTTGTAGATGTAGAAGACTTGGACAAGTACATTTATCAAGCCCAACGCTCTAATGCAACAGATGTTATAGAAGTTTTTAATTTCTTACGAGATGGAAGCTACAATCACTATTGGTCTTTTGATAAAGGTTTGAAAAATAAAGGTATTTCAGAAGGGTGTTGTTCTTTAGGTTCTACCTATTGTCATCCAGAATATCCACAAAATGAAAAAGGTAATTCAAATAAATAACAGTTGACTGGTTATAATTTTTATTAGATTCTTTGGATATAATAGTTAAAAAAGGAACTTATATGAAACGAGAGGGTGCATCAAAGTATAGAATTATGTGGGGAATATTATTTGTTTTACTTAGTGGCTGTGTACGTGTTCCAAATCACACTATGTTGGATACAAGTACACTTCCTAAAACGTGTGGAAGTTACGATGTCTACTATGGTATACCAGAGGGATATCAAAGAGAGGATGGAACGATAGGTGAACCCGTACTACTAGATGGCAAAAATATCGTACATATAAATCCAAAATATATAGGCAAAGAAGTAGCCTTATTTGTTTGGATACAGGTGGTCGGAGGATTGCCTAATCCTGATGGAAGTGGAGGTTATTCTATTACCTATTATAATGTAGAAAAAGAAGTACTCTTACGTGGA
Organism: Sulfurovum sp.; assembly: GCA_027062365.1. Classification (GTDB taxonomy): domain Bacteria; phylum Campylobacterota; class Campylobacteria; order Campylobacterales; family Sulfurovaceae; genus Sulfurovum. Next base: position 45,020 of record JAMOTK010000019.1, on the reverse strand, counting down.
GAATATAATTTGTTAAATCGTGATGAGATTGAAAATACATGTCATGCGTTTAAGCATCGTAAAGAGTAGGTAACTCATTATGAAATTATTTAAAATAATCTTGATGATAGTGTTGACAGTGTGGATTCATGCCAAAGCTAGTACATGGCAAACTTTAGAGCCGATTGGTGCTAGTGTTTCTAGTGAAAGTTTTAATTTTGAAACTGATGTAAAGGTTATGAAAATAACTTGGCAAGAAAAAGGATACCGTGAGCAAATGGATATAGCCACAGTATCGCTTGGTACATTTGATGAGAGTATCATAAAACAGTTTAATCATATCAAATCAAAATATAGCCCAAAAGCAAATATGAAATATATGGGAAACGCATTTTTAATAGATAACAAGGGTAAGATATGGCAGATGGATATGGTGGAAGATGTAATAAGCTTGATGGGCAATATAGACACCCCTTTTGAGGCTCAACTTTTGCTATGGTTACATCAAGGTAAAAATGCAAAAGACTATAAGAAGACTTCTGAAGGCTATATTCTCCGTGTGGAAAGCTACAAAAACAAAAAGTGTTATCTCGCTAAGGTTTTGATAAGTAAAAAAGCGATACTTACTACGGTAAGTCTAAAGCAAGATTGTCAAAAAATAGCCCAAAAGAAGCATATTACACACAATATTATCAAATACCAAAGATTTGATGATATAGTCATGGATGCAAAAGAAAATATCTATCTATTGGGCAGTGCCATAGATACTAAATCTAATAATAGTGAAGTTTTTACTATCGATAAATATGATAAACATGGTAAAAAAATATGGCAAAAAATCATACGTAATGCTTATATGGCATCTGCAAAAATGTTGGCATTTGATAGTAAGTACCTTTACCTTATTGATACTTCAAACCGTTACGAGTTTATTTTACAATATTCATTAGAGGGTACACTTATATCAAATAAAGCATTTGACGCAGAGGATAAGAAACAATTTGAAGCTATCTATAAAAAGTCTAGTTTAAACAAAATAAAAAAAGCTCCTTATTATAGAGACACAAGTGGTCATGAGATATATTTTGTAGTACAAGTGGGTAGTAAAGATGGCAATATCTATGCTGTAGGTTCTGAGATAGAAAATATTATAAAAGAAGATGTGATACAAGAAGAATGTGGCAATACGGATAGGTATATGGGTGCATTGTTAGTCAAGTTTGACAAAAGTGGCAATCAAGTTTGGTCAAAAGTAATAGATTTAAAATAGCAGTAGAATGATATGACAAAATATTTACTTGAAAAAATAGGAAGTGGTTTTAGAAGAGCTAAGATTATTAATGGTGGTTAGCTTACCGTGTGTATGTCATTAAAAAAGAATGGACACTTTGTCTTTTGCTTATAAAAAATTACTAATAGCAAGATTTGTTATACATTAATTTTCTTGATATATTTTTATGTTAAACTAAATAAAGGGTAACTATTTAAACCAAAAGGAGAAAAAATGAAAAAAATAGTATTGGGTTTTGTGTTGGTATGGCTAACACTGTTTACAAATATACTCGCACAAGACAATCCTCGTGCCGTTATTATCTTTGATGCAAGTGGGAGTATGTGGGGGCAGATAAATGGTGTGAGCAAGATAGAAATTGCTAAAAATGCACTAAAAAGTGTGGTCAAAGAGTGGAATCCTTCTGTCGAGTTGGGATTGACTGTGTATGGACATCGAAGTAAGGGTGACTGTAATGATATAGAAACGGTTATTCCTGTGGCTAAAATAAACAAAAATAATGTCATAAAAACGGTCATGGCTATCAAGCCCAAAGGCAAAACACCTATTGCTCGTTCTTTACGTAAAGTAGCCGAAGAGATTAAATACACAGAAGAGAAAGCAACGATTATCCTCATCTCTGATGGTAAAGAGACTTGTGACCCTGACCCTTGTGGTACTGCCAAAGCATTAGAGAAACAAGGTATAGATTTTGTGACACATGTCATCGGATTTAATGTAGATGCAAATACAGACAAACAGTTGGAATGTATCGCTTCTGCTACGGGTGGAGAGTACTTTTCTGCTAAGAATGCAACAGCACTTAACAAAGCGATGAAGAGCATTGTTAAAAAAGTTGAGGTAGTAAAGCCTAAACCAAAGCCTGTGATAAAAGAACTTAAAGTTAATTTAGAAATCACTGCATCAGAAAAAGAAGGTGGAAAGTGGGTCAGAGCAGGAAACTATATCTCAATAGATGAAAATGGTGAAGAAGGAGACTCTGTAACTTCTGCACATAGCAGTAAAAAATCAGCAGGAACAGCCAAATTACTTGTAGGTAAATATCTTACAAGAACAAGTTATAATAAATTTAAAAAGCTTGTGCCATTTGAGATAAAAGCAGGAGAAGTTACTAAACTACATATCATTTTTGGTGAGACGGGTACGGTAGAAATCACTGCATCAGAAAAAGAAGGTGGAAAGTGGGTCAGAGCAGGAAACTATATCTCAATAGATGAAAATGGTGAAGAAGGAGACTCTGTAACTTCTGCACATACAAGTAAAAAATCAGCAGGAACAGCTAAAATACCTGTAGGTAAATATCTCACAAGAACAAGTTATAAAAGCTTTAAAAAGCTTGTGCCATTTGAGATAAAAGCAGGAGAAGTTACTAAACTACATATTGTCTTTTCTCAATTTATTGTAGAAAGTAAATGTACAAATACAAGTGATACTATAAATTATGAAATCTATGCTAGTAATGGACGACTGGTTTATGAAAAAGAAATGAAATGTTCTGATACTTTTAAAGTTACACTTGATAACGGTAATTATAGTATAGAAGCTAAAGTAGGTAGTAAGATAAAAAGTGTTAATTTTAGTATCGGTGGCAATCAATCTAAAGTAATGATAGATATGACAGATATTAACAAAGAGCCTATTCTAAAAGAATCTACTAAAGAAGAGCTTATTCAAGCCGATACTCAAGATACGCTTACGGTACAAAAAAGTGAAAAAATCACTATAGGCGATAAGCAGATAGAAATACATGGTCTAAATTCAAAGGATACAGCCAATATCAAAGAGCTAGGAGCTTTCCTTGGGGCATTTGGTGGTCTGGTAAAAGGCTTGAATCCTGAAGTACAAAAAGATAAAAATATAAAACAAAGTGCAGAGAATGCTAAGTCAGATAAAGAGTTCGATGAGATGAGTCAAGAGCTTGAAATGTTTAGCAACTAAAAATAAAAAATGAAAAAGGAAAAAAATGATAAAGATACTTAAAATTTCAATGATAGCATTAATGGGTAGCAGTGTACTAGCAATGGGTGCAAATGAGATGAAAAGATATGATGTGAAATCTGGAAAGATAGAGTATACCCTTAAAGGTTCTGGAAATATTATGGGAATGGTACAGATAAAATCTGTAGGTAAAAAAAGAGTGATATTTGATGACTATGGTGTAACAAACTTAGAAGAAGAGAATAAGGTAAAAAAAGAGACAACGATGGGAGAGACAAAAGTAAATAAAAATCATACTTTAGTCTATATGAACAATGCCATAGTCTATAGTGTAGATTTCAAAAAGAAGCATATCACTAGAATGAGAAATAGTGGTGCTCAAATAGCTGCGATGTTTGGTGGGGGTAAAAACCTTAAAGAGTCAGGCGAATCTATAATGAAAAGTATGGGTGGAAAGAAGATTGGTACAGATAAAGTACTGGGCTATACCTGTGATGTGTGGGATTTAATGGGTTCAAAACAGTGTATCTACAAAGGTATACCTCTTAAAATAGAGATAAATGTGATGGGTATAAAATCTACAGAGATAGCAACCAAAGCTACGTTTGACCTTACGCTCTCAAAAGACGATTTTAAATTGCCCGATTTTCCTATCTATGATATGCAGGGAAATGTCTTGGATAAAAACAATCTTGATGCTATGGATGCCAAGGTAAACGTTGATAATACAAAAGATATGGACGAATTATCGGTCAAAAGAGAAGCCTACATGAAAGCCCAAAAAGATGCAGGTATCCAAGAAGGACAAAGCCCTAGTAAAGCCCAAGAAGAAGCCATGTTAGCCTCAATGATGCAAGCTATGGGTGGAGAACAAAGTATGTTAGAACAATCAAAAAATGAGATACTTAAAGATGCACATTCTGGTATCATAGAGTTTAGCAAAGAGTGTTATGGTGCTGCTAATACACTTAAAGAAGCCAACAAATGTGTTGATATAGAAAATCAAAAATTTAACAGTGACGAAGAGTATCTACAAAGTTGGACAGCAGAAGATAAAGAAGAGATGAGAGAAGATATCAAAAGCTTTGAAAAAGCGATACCCTGTATAGAAAAAGCACAAACGATGGATATGATGAGAGGGTGTATGTCCTCGTGACTCTAGTAAGTCCATGCCACTTTTCTATTCTTCTTAAGTGAACAAACAAATTTTTTTTTGCGTAACATGAGATAACAAATACATTAACAAATACATTAACCAATTGATGTTATACTTAAAAAGTATTAAATAAAAAATCATTGAAGGATTCAATATGGCAGTAAGTTTAAGTAAAGGTGGACGCGTTTCACTAAGCAAAGAAGCACCAGGACTCAAAAATATCAAAGTAGGTTTAGGTTGGGATGCAAATGCAACTGATACTGGAGGACAATTTGACTTAGATGCGTCTCTTTTTATGTTGGGTGCTGATGGTAAAGTAGTCAGTGATGCACACTTTATTTTTTATAACAACGCAACTTCTCCAGATGGTGCAGTCGTACATCAAGGTGACAACCAAACAGGTGAGGGTGAAGGCGATGATGAAGAAGTGATGATTGATTTATCAAAAATTGCTCCAGAAGTAGATAAAATTATCTTTACAGTAACGATTGACGAAGCAGAGAGCAGAGGTCAAAACTTTGGACAAGTAAACAATTCATTTATTAGAATTCTTAATCAAGATGGTGAAGCTGAAATTGCAAAGTATGAGCTTGACGAAGATTATTCAAGTGAAACAGCGATTAACTTTGGTGAGCTTTACCGTAAAAATGGTTCGTGGAACTTCAAAGCAGTTGGAGCAGGATTTAACGAAGGACTTATGGGCTTTTGTAAAACGTATGGAGTAAGCGTATAATGGCTATTAATTTATCTAAAGGTCAAAAGATAAACCTTAAAAAAGAAAATGGAAGTGATTTAACTTCTTTTTGTATTGGTGCAAACTGGGGAGCAATTGAGACTAAAGGTCTTTTTGGTGGTAAAAAGAAAAAAGCTGTAGATTTAGATTTATCAGCAGGTACTTTTGATAGCAATAAAAACTTGGTAGATATGCTTTATTTTGGTAATTTAAAAACAGCTGGTATTTCTCATTCAGGGGATGATACAACAGGTGATGTTGATGGTGATGATGGACTTGATAATGAAGTAATTCAAATCAATCTTTCTCAGATTCCTGCCAATATTGACAATGTTGTTTTTGTACTTAACTCATTTCAAGGTCAAGATTTTGCAACGATTCCTTTTGCATCCATTAGACTTTATGAAGGTACACCTGAGCGTGTAAATAACATCGTAGCAACTTATAATGTAGCAAGTGATGCACAGTTTTCTGGATTTGTTTCTATGATTTTAGGTAAACTTTATAGAAGAAATGGAGAATGGAAATTTTCTGCAATTGGTGAACCAACAAGAGATAAAAAGTTAGAACAAACGCTACAAACAGTACAAGCAAAATATCTATAAAATATTTTAAGAATATCTTAAGAGGTGGCTTTTGCTACCTTTTATGTTTATTATAAAGGAAAAAAAATGGGAATTAATTTAAGTAAGGGTGGACGTATAGATTTATCCAAAGAAGCACCAAGTTTACAAAATGTAGGTGTTGGCTTAGGTTGGGATACGAATGATAGTGATACAGGCGTTGATTTTGATTTGGACGCTTCACTTTTTATGATAAACTCTAGTAGCAAAATTCCCAATGAAAAGTTTTTTGTCTTTTATAATAATCTCACTTCTCCTGATGGGGCTGTGACGCATAACGGAGACAATCGTACGGGTGAGGGAGAAGGTGATGATGAGAGTTTAGCTATCAAACTTTCTTCTCTTGATGCTCAAATAGAAGAATTGGTCTTTGTGGTGACGATAGATGAAGCACAACAACGTAATCAAAACTTCGGACAAGTAAGCAATGCCTTTATTCGTATTTATGATATAGATAGCAACAAAGAACTTGCCAAATATGATTTGGACGAGGACTTTTCTACAGAAACGGCGATAGAGTTTGGACGACTGTATAAAAAATCTGGAAACTGGAGATTTAAGGCAGTAGGTACAGGATTTAATTCAGGACTTCAAGGCTTTGTAGACAAGTTTTTTGAGAATTAAATTCAAAAAGGATAAAATATGCAAACGATACAGTTTAAAATTGATGATAATTATTTGAATATTATTTTAACTTTACTTGATAACCTAAAACTAGGTATAGTAAAAGAGTTAAAAGTGATAAAAGATAATAAAGAAGAAAATACAATATCAAAAAGTGATGAACAGATAAAACTTGACCGAGTAAAAGGTATTTTAAAAAATAGAATTAATGACCCTATGGAGTATCAAAGAAGTTTGAGAGACGAGTGGGAAAGAGAATAAATATGCAATATCTTTTAGATACAAATATAATCATTTATTACCTTAATGGAGATAAAAAAGCTATAGATTTTATAGATAAGAACCTAAATAAATCAGCAATATCAAGTATAACTTATTTGGAAATATTGGTTTTTTCTTATGATGATGAGGAAGATAAGAAAGTCAGAGAATTTTTAGAGATTTTTAAAATTTATGATGTTGAAAGAAAAATTTTAGATATAGCAATTAAGATTTATCGAAAAAAGAAAGTTAAAATGGCTGATAATCTCATTGGTTCTACTGCAAAACTTTATGACTTGACATTGGTTACTAGGAATGTTGATGATTTTAAGAATATGGAATTGGATATTTTGAATATTTATGAGTAATAAATTTTTGATAATTAAAAAAATAAAAATAAAAATAAAAAAAGGACAAATATGTTAGATTGGAATAAGATAAAAAGTAAAACGAGTGAGCTTTATGGTGAAGCAGGTAAGAAGTTTAGACAATATACACCTGAGAGTTTTTCCAAAGAAAAAAAGTTTGTAAATTCATTGGTTGTAAGTATGGCTTTGATGACAATGGCAGACAAAAAAGCAGATACACAAGAGATTATTGCAGCGCTTGAATTGATTAATGATATTGATGAAATTAATGATTTAAACCTTACAACAGAAGCGATTGAACTTTATGAGTTTCATATAGAAGAGATGTCAAAGGCTGTGGAGAGTCCTACAAAATGGATACTTATGGAAGCCAAACTACTTTCTGAGTTAGGAAAGATGAAAGCTTATCCTGAATATCCACCCATGATAGAAGCACTGATTGCCCACATCGCACAAAGTGATGGTAATTTAGACCCATTAGAAGTAGAGATGCAAGATAAAATTTTAAGAGCTATTAAATAATGAAGCATTTTCATGCTTCTATCGTTATTACCATTATTGGTTTAGCGATTGCCTTTTATTTGGGAAGTTGGTATGCACTTTATATCACGGCTCTTTTGGCAATTTTGGAAGTTTCTCTCTCCTTTGATAATGCTGTGGTCAATGCGAAAGTATTGGAGACGATGGAGCCAAAATGGCAGAAAAGATTTATCACTTTTGGTATTCCTATTGCCGTATTTGGTATGCGTTTTGTGTTTCCTGTGCTTATTGTTGCCATTGCAGGTAATTTGGGTGTGATGGAAACCTTCAATCTTGCACTGAATAAGCCTGATGAATATCAAAGCACTTTAGAGTCTGTTGAGACTCTAATTTATGCCTTTGGTGGGGCATTTTTATTGATGGTCTTTTTTGATTTTATCTTTGATACAGACAGAGAAGAGAAGTGGATTAAAATGATTGAGGGAAGTAAAGTTCTCAATAAAGCAGGAAGCATTAATAATATTGAGATGATATTTGCCATAGCTATTGGGCTTTCTTTGGTTTATTTGACATCTGATGCAGGAGTTGCTTTGGCATATTTTGGTGGGGTATTCTTGCATTCCTTGATTGCCTCTTTAGATGAACTTCTTAGCACAGATGGTGTGCGTTCTGGGATTATGGGCTTCTTATATCTTGAAGTCTTAGATGCGTCATTTTCTTTTGATGGAGTCATCGGTGCGTTTGCTTTGAGTTCTAATATCTTTATTATTATGATAGGTTTAGGAATTGGTGCAATGTTTGTAAGAAGTCTTACACTTTATTTTGTAGAGGAAAAAACCCTAACAGAATATCGTTATCTTGAACATGGTGCTCATTATGCAATTTTAGCACTTTCTTTGGTGATGTTTGCCAAGATGTTTGTACATATCAACGAAATTATTGTGGGGACAATCGGTATCACATTTATTGCGATTGCCACTTATCACTCTCTACAAGCGAACAAAAAAGAAAATATGAATAAGGAGTAAGCATGGCAACTTTTGATATTAACGGAGAAAAAGAACCTTTTTTAATTGTGCAATTAAAACAAGGGGAAAAGATTTTTGCTGAATCTGATAGTATGATGGCGATGCAAGATGGTATTGAGATAAAAGGAGAGGCAAGAGGTGGCTTTTTGGCTTCTCTTGGTCGAGCCATAACGAGTGGTGAAGATTTATTTCAACAAAGTATTACGGCGAAAAAAGATGCTGTAGTTATGCTCTCTCCTTCTATCCCCGGTGATATTAAAATTTTGACACTTACGAGTAACAAAGGCTACTTTCTAAATGATTATGCTTTTTTTACGGCAGAAGATGGAATTAAATTGGAGACTAGACGTAATCAAAATATTGGAAGTTCACTTTTTGGTGGTGATGGTTTTTTTGTACTTCATGCAGGTGGTGATGGTACATTGGTGATTAATGGGTTAGGCTCTATTGAAGAGATTGAAATGAGCCATGACGGAGGAGAGCTTATTGTTGATAATGGTCATCTTTTGGCTTGGGAAGAGGGCATTAGCTATCAAGCAGAGATGATAAACAATGGTTCAAGTGGATTTTTTAGTCGAGCCATAAACTCCATTACTTCTGGTGAAGGTATGGTCATGCGTCTAAGTGGTACGGGTAAAATTTATGTAGCAAGTAGAAATTTAGGTACATTTAAATCTTTTATTTCTAGCTTAACAAGCAATAATAGTAGTATTAGTACAGATAACAATAGTGATACATCGTTTCTTTAGGGAGTAGAATGAATAGAATAGAATTAAAAACAGGTATCTTGAGCGTTGAAAAAAGCCAAGCCTTAGAGCGTTTAGTAGACTATAGTTCTCGTATCAACAAAAAAAGAGGCTTTTTCTTTGTAAGTAAAGTATTGGGAAAACATATTCCTACGACACCATCTCTCATGAAAAGCACTTATCAAGAATTGGCAAATCTTATTCCAAAAAGCGATGAAAAAACACTTTTTGTGGGGTTTGCAGAAGCAGCAACGGCTTTGGGTCAAGGTGTCTTTGAAGTCTTTAACTCTAGCAATGCTTTCTATATGCACTCTTCAAGATTTAAAACCTCTCATAAAGTCTTACTCTCTTTCAAAGAAGAACATTCTCATGCACCCAGCCATATTTTCTATGCTCCCCAAAACAAATCACTTCAAGAATTATTAGAAAATATCACAAGAATAGTCCTTATTGATGATGAAGTGACCACAGGAAATACAGCCAATAATTTGATAGAAGAATTCAAAGAAATTCTGCCTAAGGTGAAGACTTATACGCTGATTACTATCTTAGATTGGTCAAGCAAAAAATATGATAATTTTGATATTTATTCTCTCTACAAAGGCAAGTTTAGCTTTGAAAAAAATGATAAAGAATTCTCTTCAAATATCAAATCAGAAGCCCAAAATATTCTTTCTATAGAAAAGATTATTCCTTATAATTTTGCTAGATATGGTACAAAAAAACTTAATATAGATGTCAAAAAATATATTAAGCTAGAAGATTTTAGAAATAAAAAAGTCTTAGTATTAGGCACAGCAGAATTTATGTATGCACCTTATCTTTTAGCAAAATATTTAGAAGACAATGGCATTGAAACCTACTTTCAAGCCACAACTAGAAGTCCTATTAATATAGATGGTACTATCACTTCTCAAATTACTTTTAAAGACAATTATTTTGAAAATATTGATAATTTTCTCTATAATGTTATGGATAGAGAGTATGATAAAGTCATCGTTTGTTATGAAAGTATTTCACTTCCCAAAGATTTTGATTTAAAAGCACAACTTGAAACAAAGTTTGAAACACAGGAGATTTTTTTTGATATTTAGTGGTAGTTATTTAGAAGACGATGTAGAATTTTTGCTCAAAGTGATTGACATAGATTTTACCTCTATTGAAGAAAAAGAGAAGCTCATACAATCAGGAAAATCACATTATTCGGAGATGATTAACCAAGAATATGAACCAACCCCATCATATTTGAAGACATTTCATGAGGTATATAATTTAAATAAAATGCGTTTTGCAAAGGATATTTTATCTCTTGCCTATCATCTCAATCAAAAAGAAGATATAGTCTTAGTCTCTTTGGTTCGTGCAGGAACACCTATTGGTGTATTGCTCAAAAGAGTATTAAAAGAAGTCTTTAATCGCGAGGTCAAGCACTATTCTATCTCTATTATCAGAGACAGAGAAATAGATAATATCGCCTTGGCACATATAAACAAAAATTATCCTCAATCAGAGATGATTTTTCTTGATGGTTGGACAGGTAAAGGCGTGATTAACCGTGAACTCAAACTCTTTGTAGGAGAATTTAACAAGAAGCATAATCAGAGTATTAGTGATAAGCTCTATGTGATTTCAGACATCGCAGGAGTCTCAGACTTTAGCGTCACGCATGAAGACTATCTTATTCCTTCATCTGCTTTAAATTCTACTATATCAGGCTTAGTTAGTCGTAGTATTTTAAATAAAGAATATATTCAAAAAGGCGATTTTCACGGTTGTAAATATTATAAAGAATATGCAAAAAGCGATATGAGCCTTTGGTTTGTAGAAGATATTCTAACGCTAATCCAAGACCTAAAACCCGATACAAAACCCCTAGCCACAAAAGATATAACTTTAAATCAAAACATAGAAGCATATATCGCTAAAATCATGCAAAAATATGAAGTCACAGACATTAACCATATCAAACCAGGGATTGGTGAGAGTACACGTGTGCTTTTGAGACGCATTCCTTATATTATATTGGTCAAAGATTTAGCTTGTGAAGATATAGAACATCTTTTGCATCTTGCCAAAGAAAAGCAAGTTAAAATCGTAGAAGATAACACATTGCCTTATACGGCACTTGCTATTATCAAAAATGTGCAAAAGGACTAAAATGCCAAAGAGAATATTTTTTTTTAGTGATATAGACGACACACTAATTCAAACCAAAAGAAAAACAGATTTTAGCAAAAATACTATCGTTGCATCTTATACCAAAGAGGGAGAAGAAAACTCGTTTTTCTATGAAGGAATTAAACTTTTTGTAGATACGATTATAGACTCAGGTATGACCTTTATCCCCACAACTGCTAGAAACTTAGCCTCTTATCAACGCACAGTTTTTTATGATAATCCCAAGATTAAATATGTGATTTTAAACTTTGGAGGACTATTGCTTATAGATAACAAAGAAGACGAAGCATGGACAAAAACCATGCAAGATAATTATGCTAAAGTCACTTCTTTAGATACTTTAAATTCTAATTTATTAGAACATTTTGAAAAAGATAATTTAAAACTTCAAGTCAAAATTATAGACTCTTATTATATTAGTATTTATAATAAATTTGACCTAGATAATCAAGAGATGATAACAAAAATAAGAGAAAGTTTAGAGAGATTTTTGTGCGAAGAGAAAGATTTTTATCTCTACGAAAACGGCAATTCCTTTGCTCTTTTGCCAAACTTTTTAAATAAGAAATTTGCCGTAGAACATTTGATTAAAATACATAAACCTTTACTAACAATTGGAGCAGGAGATAATATTTCTGATTTGGATTTTATGCAAGTGGCAGATTTTAAATTTTTGCCCGATAAGTGTTTTATCTAAGACTGTAAATACCTAGCGACTCCATCTTCATCGTTACTATGAGGGAGTATCACAGTGGCTACAGCTTTGACTTCTTCTAGTGCATTGGATACGGCTACAGAAGTACCTGCTAGTTTGAACATCCCTATATCATTGACTGAGTCTCCAAATACAGTGATGTCTTGGCTGTCACGTTTTAGGTACTCCATCACTTTAGCTAGGGCATGGGCTTTGTCTCCTTGGGGGTGGAGTAGGGTAAGGAAGTAGCCTCCTCCATAGTTTTCTGGAGAGAGTTTGGCTTCTATGGTGTTACCAAAGGTTTGCACTAGCTCTTCATAGAGAGGACGTAGTTGATTTTCATAGCCAAAATAGACGATTTTTAGATTTTGTGCCATGGTTTTATTGCTTGGATTGAACTGCATTCGTGGGTCATCTTTGTAGCCTGTGAGTACCTTTTTTTGGTAGCTATTGAGCCTACGTGGGTATAAAAAAGATTCATTGATATTTGCATCTTTGATACCGATGATAAAAGGGTCTATCCCATGCTTTGAGCCTATATCTACGATGGCATCCCCTATCTCTTTTTTTAAGATTTTTATATCTATGATTTCTTTATTGGGAGAAATGATGATAGCCCCATCAAGTAGTATCATAGGGGCATTGATAGTAAGTTTAGATAAAAATTCTTGGGCTTTGGTAAAGCTTCTTGCTGTAGCGATACTCATGATGGAGGTTTTGGCTTTTTCATTCCATACTTTGGTACTATAGGCACTAATACTCAAATCTGAACGTAAAAATGTATGGTCTAAATCAGTGATATAAATAGGTTTTGTCAACTTGAAAATCCTGATGAAAAGCTGTTTGTTTTTTGTACAATGGCTTTTTGTTTTTCTTTTCTTTTGGTGTCTTTCTCGACAAATATTTTTTTGCGTGTTTTGGGATCCATCTCTGTGTAGTACATCACAGCAGAATAGGTACTAGGCGTAGGGGTAAAAACTTGGGCTTGTTCGGGATTCATTTTGAGTTCATTGGTGGTAAAATCTTTGAGTGAGTGCATATCTTTTTCTGTACATCCAGGATGGGCTGCGATGAGATAGTAGGTCAAAAATTGTTTTTTACCCATGTCTTTGTTGAGCTTGTCATAAAGCTTTTTGAAGTCTATAAGGGTCTGTTTACCAGGCTTTCCCATGAGTTCTAAAACGTGTTGTTCTGTGTGTTCTGGAGCAACTTTCATCTGTCCTGAGATATGGTGTTTTACCATCTCTTTGAGGTAAGAGTATCCATACTTTTTGTCTTCTGTAATAAGGTCATAGCGTACACCAGAGGCGACAAATGCTTTGCGTACACCCTCTACTTGGCGTACTTGACGCAGTAGATTGATATTTCGGCTATGGTCTGGTTTCATAGAGCTACATAGATGGGTAGCATCGACACAACGCTGATGGTCACAAGTCCCTAATTTGAGTTTTTTGTTACACTCATAGCCATACATATTGGCAGTAGGGCCTCCTACATCGGAGATGATACCTTTGTAATCCTTGTACTGATTGAAATCTTTGGCTTCTGCTAAGATATTACTCTCTGAACGTGTACGAATGGTACGCCCTTGATGCACACCAATAGCACAAAAGTTACACTCACCCCAACAGCCATGGTGTGTCATGATAGAAAACTTAATCGTCTCCAAGCACTTGACTTTACCATCTTTTGCATAGTATGGATGTAGCTCTCTGGTAAAGGGTAGATTGGAGTTGGCATCCATTTCTACTTCATTGAGATAGTCACAAGGAGGATTTTGGATAAGAAAACGTGTATCAACTGGCTGACAAAGCCCACGTGCTGAGATAGGGTCATTGTGGTCATAAAAGTCATCAAAAAGGTCTATATACTTCTCTTTGTCTTCTAGGCATTGGGCATGAGAGGGGAGTTGTAGATAGGCATGGTTTGGCTCTTTTGCTATATAGCAAACCCCACGTATATCTCTATAGTCATATCCCCCTGCTATGGCTTTGGTCAGTTGCTCGATGGCTATCTCACCCATACCATAGATGAGTATATCAGCTTTAGAGTCAAAGAGTATAGGTTTTTTGAGCTTATTTGACCAGTAGTCGTAGTGACTTACACGGCGTAAAGAGGCTTCTATCCCCCCTAGTACCAAGGGTACAGTATTTTTAAAATATCGCCGTATGAGATTACAATAAACAGACAATGCACGGTCTGGACGTTTGGTATTTTTGCCCCCTGGGGTGTAGTCATCGGAGTTTCTAAACTTTTTGGTAGCTGTATAGTTTGAGACCATCGAATCAACCGAACCCCCACTGATACCCCAATAGAGTCTAGGTTCTCCTAAGCGTTTGATGTCTATGTCTGATTTAATGTCAGGTTGTCCTATCATACCTACTTTGTACCCCATACGTTCAAGCATCCGTCCTACCATTGCCACACCGATAAAAGGAGAGTCGATATAGGCATCCCCAAAGACCAAGATAACATCACATTGTTTCCAACCTCGTGCATCCATCTCTGCTCTAGTAGTAGGCAAAAAATCTTTTACTTCAAAGTTTACATTGGGGTTACTTTTTGTTTTTTTATTCATCTTATATCACTTGTTATGGGTTAATGTTTGGAAACATCATAGCGACTAGCCATCGAGAGAAAAAATTCTTTTAAGGCATAAAAAGTAGCTTCATGTTGGATTTTCATTTCACGTTGTATCTCTGTTGATTTTATAATACGAAGCACCGTTTCTAAATCTTCTAGTGTAAACTCTCTGAGATTATAAAATGTCTGTTCTCTTTGCCCTTTAGTCATGGATTTGACATAAGAATCTCGACGTTTTTTTATATTTTTCTCATTCATATTCCCAGAATTTTTACCTGTTTGAAGTAAAGGTTTTATCAATTCGTCAAACATGTTACCTATATACTCTTTATGTTTAAGGTATTTGGCTATATCATCCAAAATGGCCAATCGTGTAGAGGCTTCATTTTCTTCATCATTTGTCAAAGAGTTGAGATAGGCTTTTTGTTCTTTTTCTGTAGAAGAGGTGGTACTATAAGATTTAAACTGTAAAAAGACAACATTTCTATAGGTATCTAATATTTCTGCTATTTCATTATCACTTAGATGTGTTTGGAGGTACTCTTTAAAACGAATGCTAAGAAGCTCCATATCATAGTTACTTTTAGAACCATTGGCATCTTCAGAAAAGCCACTTTGCATGATAGAAAAAGAAGCTTCTAATTGTAGTAACCTTTCTTCAGCATTAGAGACAGCAATATACTGTTCTATTTGTTCGGCAGTAGCCGAAAACAGAAGGTTGAGGGTAAGGAGTGTAAAGAGTATTATTTTCATACCTGCCATTATAGCAGATTATTGATTTAACTTTTTACCATTCACAAGTACAGCTAAAAAACGTACAGACCATGCCACAAACATCAAAATCCATGCCATGCCTGTCATATCAAAAAGTACCATAAAATCTACACCAAAACCAGAAGCAAAAGAGGTAAGTATCCGTGCGAGTACCACAACTTGTGTCCATACAAAAAGAGATGTCGTCCACTTGTCAGCCATCATTTGATTGCCAGAGTGTCCAATGGTAACACGCGTCCCAAAACCAATAAGTACAGTAAAGACAAATCCTAAGAGTATCACATGCGTATCAATAGCCAAGAGATACACGTCACTACTAAGGCTTATCAAGTTTGCCACTGCTGAGAATACAAAGGCTACAGGTATCCAATAGAGTGCAATATGCAGTATCCATAGTAGGGGGTTTGGATTGGGAAATGGGAGTTTCCAACGTAGTAACTCTTTGCCAATAAGATAAGCAATAAGTATATCTACGATAAACGAGCTATTGGTAATGATACCCTCTAAGAGGATATGAAGTAGTAATAATACAAAAATCTGTTTGAGTAGTTTTGTGTTTTTTTCTACCATACAGTGAGAGAAAAAAGGTATCATTCTTTGGGCTACAGTAAAAGTAAGTAAAAAGAGATACAGATAAATAGCAATCTCTGTAGAAAACCCAATCATCGAAGCAAAGAATAAATCCCCCACAATAAAAATAAGATGTGCGACAATCCCCATCAACATAGCAAAAGAAATCCACGAAATATCATGGGTATCTTGCATGGTTGTTATCTTTTTGATATTGGCTAAGACACGATAGCCTTGTATATGTCCTGCAAAGATGATGATCATCCCCAAGCTATAGAGCAAAGGACTAAATATACTACCCAAAAGAAAGAGCGTAGAACCGATATAATAAAAGCTAAAAATACGCATATAGAGTGATTTCTTGATAGCCTCAGTCGAGCTAAACCTAGGAAAAGTTGTAAACAAAAAACCAAAAAATACAGGCGTAAATAAAAGATAGGTAAAACTATAAGCATGAAAATAGGTAGCAGACAAACGCATCTGTATCACACCGTTATAGCTAAGCATAAAAAGTAACATCGTCACAATAGCATTGACAAAAGCCAATACAAAAAAGGGTTGATGAGGCTGAGAGAAAAAATAACTATGTTGAGAGTCTTCCGAAAACTGCATGTGCATATATAGACCTTTTTTCTCGTATTATAATAAAAATAAAAATATATAACATTGATATATGTCATATTAGACTAATTGAGTATCTTCTTTACTGTATCTGCGATAATTTTTGCACCTTCATCATTGGGGTGTAAGGTATCTGGAAATAGTTCTTTTTTATTTAGCAGGGCATTATAAACATTGATAATACCGACATTATTAGTTTGGCTTACAACTTGGATTTTGGGTAAAAGAACATTTACGATATTATCATTTGTAATACCAGCTAAGTTACCATAAGAAGGGGTAGGATAAGCCACATAAATTTTTGGCTTATTAACAAGATTTTTATACGTATTGATAAGTGCTGTGTAGTCACTGATATACCTATCTATTTCTGCAATATTTGTAAATTTCAAATCATTTGTTCCAAGCATAATGACAACAATATTGGGATTAAAGTCTTGTGAAGATATAAACTCTATTGTATGTGTATAGGGATAGTCTCCTGTCTCGATAAGTGTTGATCTTGATTTCCCAAAGTTCCCTATAGTCCATCCCGTACCTAAAGCTTTTGCTAGTTGAGAAGGGTAAGAAAATTTAGCAGGATTAGAAGTACCAACACCTTGAGTAATACTATCCCCAACACATGCTACACGCCTAGATTCCGTAGATGTTATTGTATCGTCTTGATTCGTAGTAGTTGATGTTTCACCACACCCTATAAGGATAAGGTTAGCCATAAGTAATAATGCAAAGGTAATGTTTTTCATGTGAGGACTCTTTTTTAAAGAGTATATATAAAAATTACTTATATTCATCTAAACTTTACTTTAGAAGTACTTTTTACACTCTTTATCAAGATAGATATGAAACACGATATAATATATTTTACTTAACTTTCGCACCTTAAAATAATGAATAGTTCTGTATAGTATCTGTACCTACGGGCTTTGTTAGATAATTCTCATATCCCTTGACACGCTGTTCCTAGATTTAACAAGCCCCTATATACGGGGCTTCTAAATGCAAAAATGATATGTCAAGATATATGAGAAATGCTATGGAAACCCTTATTATACGGTACTTTCAGATATATTATGAGGTGCGAAAGTTAAGATATTTTAATAAAAGAAAAGGTAAAAGAGAATGTCAAATACACTAAAAGCATTCATAAACATCTCAAACAACTATCGCCATCATATAAAAACCGTCAAAAGTGGCAACAACAGAGCCAACAATATGGGTGAGGGATTAGAACACTATATTCAAAGTGCCTTTGCCAATATCTTTTCTGATGCTAATATTGAGCATAAATTAAGAAAATTTGAAGAGATATTCTCCTACCAAGGAAACAAAAATAACCCACCTGATTTGATGCTTAAAAATGGCGATGCCATAGAGATAAAAAAGCTAGAGGGCAAAAATTCAGCCATAGCCCTAAACAGCTCCTATCCCAAAGACAAACTCTATGCCTAAGCATGATAGAGAAGTGAAGATTAAGAGTCCTAATAATCCTGTGGTATTGATTGATGGGGTTTTGTTGGGATTTGGAGAGTGATATTTTATTTGCTAGTTTAAATAGATATAATAGAGTATATTTTCAATAAAAGGATAAAGAGTGCAAACAATACATTTAGACATTCAAGATGATAAACTAAATACATTTTTAACAATTATTAATAATCTAAAAGGTGGTATTGTGGAACAAATACGCTTTGAAAAAGATACTTTAGATGTTGAAGAAGTTAAAAAAGATACAGAAGATTTTTATACTATTGAAGCAACTAAAAAAGAGAATAACAGACAATATAGCATTGATGAAGCTAGAGCCAAATTAGGGCTATAAATGAAAGTTAAAATTGATGATAAAGCAATCAAAGACCTCTCTAAAATAGATAAAAAAGAAGCAATTAAGATTTTGAATAAAATAGAAAATTTACAAGATTTTCCACAAGTAGCAAATATTAAAAGACTGACTAATTTTGAGCCACCTTATAGATTGAGAGTAGGAAATTATAGAGTTTTATTTGAGTTAAGAGACGATATTATCATTGTTTATAGAGTCAAGCATAGAAGTAAAGTGTATGAATAGTGTTGAGATTAAAAACCCTAATAATCCTGTGGATTTGATTGATGGGGTGATTTTGGTGTTTGGAATATAAAAGGAGAATATTTAAAATGGATACAAAATATGAAATACTTTTTGATAAATTCAAAGAACTAATTAAAAAGCAAAATTTACAAAAACAAAGAGGGCTAAATAATTATAATCTATTGACAACTGTTTTAAAAAAGCATGATGAAGTTAATTTACATTCTAAAATGATATATTCGTTAATTAATCCAAAAGGAGAACATTTCCAAGATACATTATTTTTAGAAAAATTTGTTGAAACATTAAATGTAAAAGATTTTAATATTAATATTGAAAAGTGTTCTGTTTTTAGAGAATATAAAAATATTGACTTATATATAACCGATGGTTCTAATCATATAATTATAGAAAATAAAGTTTATGCTGGTGACCAACCAAAACAGATTAAACGCTATGTTGAATTAATTATGGGCAAAGATGAAAGCTTGGATTATAAAAATATATTAGTAATTTATCTTTCATTGAATAAAGATAAACCATCAGAAAAATCTTTAGGAGACATGATCATTAATGATGATTTTATAAAAAGAAATGATATAAAAATAGCTTTATTTAAATCAATTCATTATAAAGATGAGATATTAAACTGGTTAAAAAAATCTCAATATGAAATACAAAATATTACTAATTTAAATGAAGTATTTAGACAATATATTGATGTTGTAAATATGTTAAATTATAATTATAAAGGAAAGATAATGAGTTTAGGGGAAGAATTACTTAAAAATAAAGAAGATTTTGAATTAGCAAAGGAAATTAGTAAAGCTTATGCTGAAGCAGAAAAAATAAGAGTTGAAAACAATAAAGATTTTTTTACAGATGAATTAGCATCAAAAATTTTAGATAAATTTAATGAAGATACTAGTTTAAAAGATGAAAATTGGATAATAAAAGGAGCTGGAAATCCATTAAAAAAATATGATGGACGAATAAGAATATTTCAGGATGGATGGAAGTATGAATTTAATATTCAATTTAAGTCTAATAATATGAAAGCTATTTATTGGAGATTTGCAAAAAATGATGATAATACTAATTTAGAAGATATCCGAAATAAATTTGATAAACTAAAAGGCATTAAGGCTAAAACAAATATATCATTAGAATGGGATACTTTTGATAAAAACTTGAAGTTAGATACATTTGAATTTAATCAAGATGACTTTATTTCAAGTGTTATAGAAAAATTTAAAGAGGTAAGAGAAAAATTTCAAAATGTATATTCAGCTTCATTTGAAGATATTAATAATTGAATAATAATACTCATATAATCTCCCTTTTCTCAGGAGCAGGTGGCTTAGACCTAGGCTTCAAACAAGCAGGGTTTAATACTATTTGGGCAAATGAGTATGATAAAGAAATTTGGGAAACTTTTGAGAAGAATTTTTCTAAGACGGTTTTAGATAGACGGAGTATTACAAAAATTCCATCGGAGGATATTCCTGATACTTTGGGGTTGATTGGTGGGCCTCCTTGTCAGAGTTGGAGTGAGGCAGGGAAGTCTCGGGGGATTGATGATGATAGGGGGCAGTTGTTTTTTGAATTTATTCGGGTGCTTCGTGATAAAAAGCCTTTGTTCTTTTTGGCTGAGAATGTATCGGGTATGATGGCTTCTCGTCATACTGAGGCTTTGGGAAATATCAAAAATCATTTTATTGAGAGTGGGTATGATTTGTCTTTTGAGCTGTTGAATGCTCGTGATTATGGGGTGGCACAAGATAGAAAGAGGATATTTTTTGTGGGCTTTAGAAAGGATTTGGGGATAAAATTTGAATTTCCTAAGCCTTTAGACAAAAAATACTTTTTGAAAGATATTATTTGGGATTTGAAAGACTCGGCTCTTCCTGCTAAGGAGAAGACTTATACCAATGGGTCGGCGTGTAGGCTAGAAAATCATGAATATATGACAGGTGGGTTTTCGTCTATGTATATGTCTCGTAATCGTGTGAGGGCATGGGATGAGCATTCTTTTACTATCCAAGCAGGAGGGCGACACGCACCTTTGCACCCACAAGCTCCCAAGATGGAATTGGTAGAGAAAGACAAAAGACGATTTGTGCCTAGTAAAGAGGATTTATATCGGCGATTGAGTATTAGAGAGTGTGCTAGGGTACAATCGTTTCCTGATGAGCATATTTTTTATTATAAAAATCTTACAGCAGGGTACAAGATGGTGGGGAATGCTGTGCCTGTGACTTTGGCGTATCATTTGGCGAAGAAGATTTATGAAGATTTACATCTTTAATACGCTTCTTTTTCTCTAATGCTCATCATTTTACTCTCTTTATCTAGATAAATATCAAATAAGTCTATCTCGTCTATGAGGTTAGATAGTTTTTTATAGCCAAAATTGATAGGAGAAAAAGAGGTGGAATTATTTATATATTGACCTATACTTGCTAGGTTTGCCCAGCCATCTTCGTCCATGGTTTGTTCTAGGGAGGTGTGTAGAAGATTGACAAGCCATGTATCTTGACGCATCTCTTGTCCTGATTGTTTTATAGGTTTTTCTCTTTCTTCTTTAGGATTTTTTTTGTCTTGTCTGTCTGTTCCTAGAAGTTTTTCTGTAAATATAAACTGCGAACAAGCAGCCATAAAAGGTTTAGGTGTCTTCTTTTCTCCAAAGCCAAATACTTTGATACCCTCAGCTTGGACACGCATCACTACAGGGGTAAAATCAGAATCAGATGTAGCAAAAGCAAAGGCATCTATATCTTTGGTATGTAGTAAATCAATGGCATCAATGGTCATGAGTATATCGGTTGCATTTTTGTTTTTGGAGTAGTCAAATTGTTGTATGGGCTTGATAGCGTATTCTAAGAGTTTATCTTCCCAGTTTTTGAGATTGTCTTTTGTCCAATTACCGTAGGCTTGGCGAATATTGACAATACCAAATTTACTCAATTCATTGATAATGCCACCTATGGAACGGTGTGAAATATTGTCACAGTCTATAAAGAGTGCGATATGGTCTTCTTTTTTATTCATTTAAAATCCTTAGTGAGGGTTATTGTAACTAAAATATACTTTATCTCTATGTAATAATACTAAGTAAACTTGACAAGAAGTGACTAAAGGTTGTATAATAACTGATATTAAATTATTTTAGGAGTACGGTATGAGTATATTAGAAAAATTGACGAACCAAATGCAAGGCACGATTGAATCAGGTGTTTCATTGGCTTTACACAATAAAAATCAAGAAGTTGACCCTATACATCTTATCTGGGCATTGTTAAGTAACTCAGGAAGTATATTGCACCAAGCACTAACCAAAATGAATATTGATAAGTCTGCGATAGAGTTAGAGACAAAAAGTATGGCAAATAAATTGCCTACTGTATCCTCTGTGACCAAAGAAAATATCAAGTTAGGACAAAATTTGGTACGTACCTTAGAAAATGCTGAGGGTATCATGGCTCTTAATGGTGACCAATATTTAGCTGTGGATGCGTGGCTTTTGGGTAATGTACAAGAGCGTTTTGTCACAGATACTTTGGGTAAATATCTGGATATAAGTGAATACAAAAAGACATTAGAGAGTATACGAGGTGGTAAAAGTATTGATTCTCAATCAGGGGATGAGACACTAGAAGCTTTGTCTAAATATGGTGATGATCTCAATCAAAAAGCATTAGATGGTACGCTTGACCCTGTGATAGGGCGTGATGAAGAGGTACAACGTATGATGCAAATCCTCATACGAAAGACCAAAAATAATCCTATCCTCATCGGTGAACCTGGTACGGGTAAGACGGCGATAGTAGAGGGATTGGCACAACGTATCGTCAATAAAGAAGTCCCACTTAGCTTACAAAATATGCGTGTCATAAGCCTAGATATGAACAGACTCATCGCAGGGGCAAAATATAGAGGAGAGTTTGAAGACAGGCTCAAAGCAGTGATAGATGAAGTGAAGTCATCAGGAAATATCATCTTATTTATCGATGAAATTCATACTATTATAGGGGCAGGGGCATCAGAAGGTGGTAATGATGCTGCCAATATATTAAAACCTGCTTTGGCACGTGGAGAGTTGCATACGATAGGGGCTACTACACTCAAAGAGTATAGAAAATATTTTGAAAAAGACACAGCATTACAGCGTCGTTTTCAGCCTGTTAAAGTAGACGAACCTAGTATCAACGAAGCCTTACAAATCCTTAGAGGGATTAAAGGTAAGCTAGAGGCACATCATAATGTCAATATCACAGATGCTGCGTTGGTGTCTGCTGCAAAATTGTCTGATAGATATATCAGTGATAGATTTTTGCCAGATAAAGCCATAGACCTTATTGATGAAGCAGCAGCAGAGCTAAAGATGCAAATAGAATCTGAACCAAAAGACCTCTCTAAAGCCAAAAGAGAGATAAGCACTTTACAAGTAGAACGTGAAGCACTCAAAATGGAAGTGAGTGATAAAAATGCCATACGCTTAGAAGAGATAGAAAAAGAGATAGCCAATCTTGATGAGAATCGTATGGCATTACAGAGTCAATTTGACAATGAAAAAAATGTATTTAATGAAATAGCAGAAGTAAAATCTACGATAGATACTCTCAAAACACAAGCTGAGATGGTCAAGCGTGAGGGTGATTTCAATAAAGCGGCAGAGATAGAGTATGGGCAGATACCAGAGCAAGAATCTAAGCTTAAAAGCTTTGAAAATAAATGGACACAAATGATGTCTGAGGGTACATTACTCAAAAATTCTGTGGATGAAGAGATGATTGCTAGTATTGTTAGCCGTTGGACAGGTATCTCAGTATCAAAAATGCTTCAAGGTGAAAAAGAGAAAATTTTAGCCATTGAGAGTATCTTACAAGAAGAAGTCGTAGGACAAAATGAAGCACTCAAAGCCGTAGCACGTGCTATCAAGCGTAACAAAGCAGGGCTTAGTGATATGAACAGACCTATAGGGAGCTTTATGTTCTTAGGTCCTACGGGAGTGGGTAAAACACAAGTAGCGAAAACCCTAGCAAAGTTTCTCTTTGACTCTGAAAAAGCGTTGATTCGTATAGATATGTCTGAATACATGGAAAAACATGCAGCTTCACGTCTCGTAGGGGCACCTCCTGGGTATGTGGGCTATGATGAGGGTGGACAACTGACCGAAGCAGTCAGAAGAAAGCCTTATTCGGTGGTACTCTTTGATGAGATAGAAAAGGCACATCCTGATGTCTTTAATACACTACTTCAAGTACTTGATGATGGACGACTCACCGACAATAAAGGGGTTACAGTAGATTTTAAAAATACGATTATTATCATGACTTCTAATATCGCTTCAGATAAGATTATGACTATCACAGACAAAGAAGCGAGAAAAGAAGCCGTCAATGAAGAACTTAAACGTCACTTCAAGCCAGAGTTTCTTAACCGTTTGGATGACCAAGTGATTTTTAATCCACTTGATTTAGAAGCGATTACGAGTATAGTAGATATATTGTTTGAGGGTATTCAAGCTAAGTTGGCAGAACGTGACATCTCTATTACGCTTAGCCCCTCAGCCAAAGCCTATATTGCCGAAGCAGGGTTCGACCCAGTGTATGGAGCTAGACCACTTAAACGTGCTTTATATGAAGTTGTAGAAGATAGATTGGCAGAACTTATCTTAGAAGATAAAGTAGTAGAAGGGTCGAATGTAGCATTTGATGAGGTAGGGGGAGAGATAGAAGTACAAGTATCCTAAGATACTTGTACTCTACTAAGAGGATACTAAGGTTTAGTATCCTCTTCTCATTGCGTCTTTTTTATCTTCATTTTCACCGATAGCTGCTCCTGCGATTGCTCCTACACCAGCACCGATAACAGTAGCACCTGTATTTCCACCGATAGCTTGACCGATTAATGCACCTGTACCTGCACCAATTAATGCACCATTTTCTGCTTTACTAGCACATCCTGTGAATGTGAGGAACCCAATACTAGCTACAGCCAATACAAGTAAATTTAATTTTTTCATTTTTTATCCTTTGAGGTATATTTTGTTTATCAAGTTTTATTATAACATAACTTTTAACGCAAATGCTTTGTAAAAAAGGCATTAAGTTGAGAAGCAAAGGCATGAGCATCTTTTTGTCCAAAGGCTTTAGGTCCACCTGTCATTTCTCCACTCTCTCTTATACTCTCCATCAGATTTCTCATGGCTAGATATTGTTTGATATTATCCACAGAGTAAAGCTCTCCTCTATGGTCTATAGCGTGGGCATCTTTGCTTATGATACGGTCTGCTAGAGGGATGTCTGCTGTGATGACCAAATCCCCAGATTTACATAGTTCTACGATATGGTGGTCTGCTTCATCAGCACCTTGTGAGACGATGATGTATTCAATATACTTAGATGTACCAATATGTATCTTTTTATTGGCGATGACTTTAGTAGGAAGTTTGAGACGTTCTATGCTTCGTAGGATAATGGGTTTGAGTAAGTTAGGGAAAGCATCGCCATCTATAAAGAGTGTCATATCATACTACCGTACAAACTCTTTGACTCGCCCAACCTCACCAGAACTCAAACGTACTTTGATACCATGAGGATGCGTAGCCGAACTTGTCAATATCTTTTGGACTTTACCATAGGTGATATAGCCTGTAGATTGGTCTTCTTTGAGGACAATACCTACATTCATAGCATATTTAATCTCTACTCTTTTTTGACCATCCATAGGCTTTATTTCCTCGCTTCGTAATTGAGTACTTTTTTGACTGTAGCCACAGAACAGAAAAATACGGCATCAAAAACAGGGTTGAGTTTGGTAGTATCTTTATCAATAATATCA
Organism: Sulfurovum sp.; assembly: GCA_027062365.1. Lineage (GTDB taxonomy): Bacteria > Campylobacterota > Campylobacteria > Campylobacterales > Sulfurovaceae > Sulfurovum. The sequence continues at coordinate 19,459 of JAMOTK010000019.1, read as the reverse complement.
AAAGCTTGAAAGAAAAATCCAGAACCATCTTCTACATGGGCAGGTTTGACATGAAAGACAATCGGTTTGAGTGTACGAATTACATTGAGTATCTTTTTATAATTTTTAGCATCTTTAAGAGGCAAAAGGTTGTTTTGTGTACTCTCATTGATACGTGCTTTGATGAGAAGTTGAAGTTTGTCATTAAAAATCACTTTATTCCATACAATACTTCCCAATTCTATCTCAAAAGCACTATTACCAGCAGTAAGAGGATGAGGCTTAGTTTCTCTAATTGCTTCTAAAAGGTGTAGAAAAAAGTTTTTTCCACCAAATTTATTGGCACAGTCTAACAGTTTTTGGTGATGAATCATTTTATCTTCATCATTTAGGGTATTAAAATCACACATATTTATTATTTCTTTGTATTAAGTTGTTAGCATTATACCATATATCTAAAATTAATCTATTTTCTATTATAATTATAATTATTATAATGAATGGGGATACGATATGAATACAAGCTATACACGCTATGAAGATATAGACAAAGAACAACTTGCAAAAGATATTGATGCGATTAAAGAGACAATGCCTGCTGTAAATGAAGAAGATTTTCAGCATTTATTGAAGTTAGAGCGTTGGGGTAGGATGTTTACTTTTTCAGGTCTTGCGTTGATACTTGTATTGAATATTGCTGAATTTGCCTTAGGTGGACTCAATAGCCTTCTTTTTTGGTCTTTTGCTATTTTATCTGCTTTTTTTATTAGTACAGGTAATGTGTCACGATGGGCAAATACGACACACCCTATCCTTCATGGAGGGTATGACAAAGTACCAAATATTCCAGAACGCTATACAAAAAAGCATTTTGCAAAAGGACCTAGACGTTATATCGATTGGATGGATTGGATTAAGCCTGATGCATGGAGTTATGAACATAATATCATGCACCATTATCATTTGGGTGAAGAAGATGACCCTGACCAAGTAGAGCGAAATCTTCAGTGGCTTATTCAGTCTAAGACACCAATGTTTTTGCGTTATATGATAGTTTATTTCTTTGCAGGGACGTGGAAATATACCTATTATGCACCCAATACCCTTAGAATATTAGCCAATAAAAAGCTCAAAGAAGAGGATAAAAAAGAGATTACAGACTTTGAACTTAATCCTCGTACAAAGGGTGGGTTGGAGCTTTGGATGGAATATCTACTTCCTTATGCACTTTTAAAATTTGTTGTTTTTCCTGCTTTATTTTTGCCTTTGGGACTTACGGCTGTATTTAATGCTTTTATCATTATGCTTATGGCTGAATTTTTTACTAATTTACATTCATTTACGGTTATCGTTCCCAATCACTCAGCAGAAGATATTTATATGTTTTCAGAGCCTAGTAAAAGTACGGGAGAGTTTTATCTTAGACAGATTATGGGGTCGGTCAATTATAATACAGGTTCAGATAAAATAGATTTTTTGCATGGGTTTCTCAATTATCAAATAGAGCATCATCTTTTCCCAAATATGCCGTTAAGCTATTATCAAAAGATGCAACCTATCGTCAAAGATATTTGTAAAAAGCACAATCTTGAATACAGACAAGAATCAGTATTTAAACGTGTATTTATGACCATTGACCTCATGGTAGGAAAAACAAAACTTCTTAGAGTAGAGGGGATATAAACTAAAGTCCAAAATGGTTAATAGGATTATGTCCTTTACCTAAGACTTTGTCTTTTCCCTCGTAGATAGCATGGTTGAGATAGGTACATGCTTTGTTTACAGCGACTTCTAAACACTCTCCATGGGCTAAAAAGGTAGCGATACTAGAAGATAAAGCACATCCCGTACCATGGGTATGTCTAGTCTTGATGGCTTTGTTGTGAATAGATGTTATTTGCTTACTTTGATAGTTGTACAACGTATCTGTCATCTCCTCAATAAAATCCAGATGCCCCCCTTTTAGTAAGACAGAGACTTTATATTTTTCTGCTATCTCTTGGCTTGAGGCTTTTACATTTTCTAGGTTTATACTGTGTCCTATGAGTATTTGGGCTTCTGGAATATTGGGGGTAATAAGTGTGACATGGGGTAAAAATTGTTTCAATCGTTCGATGGCGTGATGGTCGATGAGATTATCCCCTGATGAAGCGACCATCACAGGGTCTAAGACGATATTTTTGGGCTGATACTTTTTTAGCGTATTTTCTACAGCTTCTATCAGTTCACTAGAGTGAAGCATTCCTATTTTGACAGCCAAAAAGTCTATATCTTCAAAAACAGCTTCCATTTGAGCGATAAGATGTGCTATGGGAATAGGGTGTATATCACGTATCCCTTGGGTATTTTGTGCTGTGGTTGCTGTGATAACAGAAGAGGCATAGCCACCATTGGCAGAGATACTTTTAATATCAGCTTGTATCCCAGCACCCCCTGAAGAATCTGACCCTGCGATACTCAATACTGTGATGTAGGGACTAGGCATTTGATTTGAGTTTGATTAGATAGGGTTTGCTAAGATAATAGAGTATAAAGCCCCACAAAACAATAGCAGAAAGCACAGCCAAAAGGGTACTTTCATCATGCAAATGTATCAAAGTCTTGGGGTCTATTTGTGAAATGTCAAAGATAGCATCAAGCCCTATCCCAAAAAAGATACTACCTATAGTAATTGTCCCAAGATAGATAATAAGTGATTTCATACCTAACATCTTTTTGACCACTCCAATGGTCACAGTATTGGTAGCAGGTCCTGCCAATAAGAAGACAAAAGCTGCCCCAGCACTCACACCAGAGAGCATTAGCCCAGCAGCGATAGGCAGTGAAGCTGTGGCACAGACATACATGGGTATGGCAATGATAATCACGATAAGATAGGAGAGCCATGTATAGGTGTGAAGTATATTAGATAGATTTTCAGGTATGGCTACGCTAATCAATGCACCTAAAATCAAACCCCAAAAGAGGGCTGTACTAATATCTTTGAGTAAAGTACCAAAGGCATACTGATAGGCTGCGAGGAAAGAAAACTTTTTAGATGTTTGTGTGCTACTACAGCATGAACCTACACCTGTACCACATGAAGTGTCTACTTTGGGTACTTGTGTTGAGAAAGAAAATTTCTTTACACTAGGTATCTCTTCTTTGTCAAAGATATTGCTTAGTATCCCTGCTATGATGGCAATAATGCTTGAAGTAAGTACACGATAAAGCGTAAATATCCATCCAAAGATACCATAAGTAGCCATGATAGAATCTACCCCTGTAATAGGTGTAGAGATAAGAAAAGAGAGTGTAGCTCCTTTGGATGCTCCTGATTTTTTGATGGAGGTAGCTAAGGGAATGACACCACAAGAACATACAGGCAGAGGGATACCAAAAAGGGTTGATTTGAGTACGGAGAGAATATTATCTTTACCTAAATGCTTGGTCACTATACTATCTGGGACTATCTCATGTAAAATACCTGCAAAGAGAAGTCCAAAGAGTATATATGGAGCCATAGCTAAGGTAAGTTGCCATAATGCTTCAAAAAAGTGTAGTATTTCCATAATTATATCCTTTAATATTATTTAAGTTGTATGATAGCATCTCGTACTATTTGTTTGTTAAATGGTTTAGGAATATGTAAATCAAATAGAGACTTATCATCTTGACTCAAATAAGGATCACCTGTAATAGAAATAGCATAAATAGGTTTACTTTGATACTCTTGTTCTGATGCTTTATAGCGTTTAATGACTTCAGAACCCGATAAATAAGGCATATGTTGGTCTATAAATACAATATCAAAAGGTTCATCTTTTTCTTGTGCTGCATACAGTTTTGCTAAAGCTAACTCTCCATCTACGACACTTTCTATGGTGACATATTCTACTTCTAACATAGATTCTAAAAGCATCACATTTATTTTATTATCATCTGCGATAAGGATTTTATGTCTAGGTTTAAAATAAGTAAAGTCATTAATCGCATCACCATAATAGGTATTGAGTGATATAATTGTTTCATCTTTATAGCGTTTGTCTTGTGACAATGAGAGTATGGATTCTTCTATAATGAGAAGTTTTATCTTCTTCTCTTTTATCTCCTTCATAAGGCTATCTGATAATTGATTTTGGAAACAAAAAATATGTGTACTCTGCGAAGAAAATGTATTGGCAATAGTGATATGATGGGAACTAAGTCCAAAACTAATAAGATAGGCATAGATATTTTGAGCATCAGATTTATGTGTACCATCATCTAATATGGTTATTTTTTTATCAAGGTCTACAAAGGGTTTTAAAGTCATATCAGCATTAATAATCTCTATAGGTATTGTAAAATAAAATTTACTACCTTTTCCCAAGTGACTTTCTACTTTTAACTCACCTTTTAATTCATGGACATAGTTAGAACAGATAGAGAGTCCTAACCCTGTACCTCCATACTTTTGTGTGGTATCATCTTCAGCTTGTTCAAAGGCTTGAAAAATCTTTTCTTGTTTGTCTTTAGCAATACCAATACCTTCATCTTCAATAGAAATATCTAAAGTACGTTTATGTTTATTATAGTTTACTTCAAAAGATATTTTTTTATGAATAGGTGTAAATTTATAAGCATTTCCGATGAGATTGACCAAAATACGTTTGAGTTTTAATACATCAATTTTAATCTCTTTGGGTAAAGATGGGTCTAAATAAATGATATATTCTATCTTTTTATCAGACATATTTGCTGAGAAAAGATTGGCAATATTTGCAAAGAACTTGACAGTACTTGTAATCGTATTTGTGTCATTATCTTCTCTATACTCTTGTTTATTTGTATCTAAAATAGCATCGGTTAAGGTATTGATAAATAAGGCACTCTCTTTGGCATTGGAGACAAAGTCTTTGATACGTGTATCTGTACTGTACTCTTCGATGAGTTCCAAAAACCCATATAAAGCATTGGCAGGTGTACGAATGTCATGGACGATATTTGATAAAAAGAGCATGGTGTCTTTTGGTATTACTGGCATATTTTTAAGATGCGTTGCTTTTTCAATATCAGTGTTGATCTGTTCGGTATCAATAATCCTATCCATATCTTTCTTATTAGTGTGTGCCATCATAATGATTTTAACTAAAAATTCTTGTAAGGAGTGCAGCATGTCCATTTCAAATTTATGATAAGGTTTAGAATTAGGAAGTATACGATTGGTGCGTATAATGGCGATAAGTTCATCTTTTTCTACAATTGGTATCAAAATTTGGGCTTTTACTTTAAGGCTATATGGATTATCTACATCACTATTATAGTGTTTTTCACTAATAACATGGTTATAATAATTTTGTTGTTTCAATAAAAATGCATTGCCTAATAAACTTTTTTCTTCATTGCTATGAAAAAAAGTTTCTTCCTCATTGGTGAAGCTACATAACTGATGTTTTTCTTTATTGTAGACAAAGAGTGTAGCTGTATTAGAATCACTAAAGTCTATTAAAAGTTGTTCAATGATAAGAAAAATCTCTTTTTTATCATCTATTTTAGATATTTGGTGCATGACTTTAGTAAGTGTCTCTATCAATTGAGATGAATTTAACATTATATCTTTCCTCTTATATTTAATTTAAATACATATTTCTTGTTTTAATTTTTCTTGGTTAAGCTTTTTAATTAATTTTGTAGAGAGTGTAGCATACTGCTCTTCATCAAGACTTAATTCTTTTTGAATCGTTTCTGTAGGTACATTTTTAGCCCAGCCACTCAGTAGTTTTAACTCTTTTTTTGTGAGTTTTCTTTTCAATACTTGAAGTAATTCATCTTCTTCTTTGAGAGGATTTACGAGCTTTTTAATGTGTTTTTCTATTTCTTTATTAAGTGTTAACAATATTTTTCCTAATTATTTAGATAATTGCATGATAAGGAAGTAGCCTATCCCTGCAAAGAGAATAGTTCCAAAAAGGTTGAGTGCCATATTGGCAAAAGCATAGAGGTACTGTCCTGATTCAAGTAAAAAAAAGCTCTCTATCGCAAAGGTAGAGTAGGTGGTTAATGCTCCTAGTATCCCTGTTACCATAAATGTTCTTAGGTGGGGTGAGAGCGTTGTGTTTAGATGAAAATACGCAAATAAAACACCAATAAGTAAAGAGCCTAATAAATTTACACCTAAAGTACCCAACGGTAAGCCATGCACAAAATGTTTATTGACAAATCCATTGATAATTAATCTTAGTGTCGCCCCAATAGCACCACCACTAGCGACTGCGATGATGGTCATGTAATTCAGCATCTATTACCTCTTGCATATCTTTTTGGAGGGTATCAAACCACGCTTCATTGCTTGAATCTACTTCAATACTAGGTAAAAATATATAATGTACTGTACCTGAATGTGCTGTATAATCATGCTCATTGAGTATCTTTTTACTTCCTGTAATCACGATAGGTTGGACACGTAATGCCAACTTTTTAGCGATAATATTTGTGCCTTGTTTGAAGCTTAAAAGGGCTTGTTTATCTGTCCTTGTCCCCTCTGGAAAAATTGCAACAGGACGCTGTAGCTCTTCTTTAGAGATTTGTACATCTTTGATAAGTTTACGTAGTCCTGCTTTATTGCTTCTATCTAATGAAATCATCTCTCCATAGCGTAAAAGGTTACCAAACCAAAATGCATCAAAAAGCTCTTTTTTTGCAATCCAACGAATATGATTATTTTGTAAAGCTTCTAATCCTATAATATCAATGATACCTTGATGGTTCATCACATATAAGTCTGCTGTTTTATCCATTTCACCTATTTGTTTTAGTTTTCCACCTATCATAAAAAGTGTCATACGATTGATATGATGGACAATGGTGCTTTTGTATTTGCCAAAAAGCATTAAGGCAGGTATCATAAAGACAGCTGTATTAAAGGAGATGATAAAAGCACCCCAATAAAATCTAATTTTTACAAATATTTTCATTTTTTATCCATCCTATCAATCCATCTTTATATTCTATCTTGCTATACACCCCACGTGTCCCTAGCAAAGAGGTATGCATCTCTTTGTCTATTTTAGTACCCACTGTACTAGTTTGCGTAGGGAGGATATAAAGAGGTGTTCCTTGTGAGACACAGACTTTTTTATGAGGGATAAAAAGGCTTAGGAATGTAATAACTGAAATGGTAGCCAATACTAGATAAAACAAATCTCGTTTAAATAAAAACATTATAGCAAAAAATAAAGATAACATAATCATAGCATATTTTTTTAGTTTTTCAAAACTATCTTCTTTTGGATTGAGTTCAGAATGTGTAGCGATACTAGCATCTTTAAGCGTGGTAGAAATATTGATAAAAACATACTGCTTTTTAATCGTATTAAAATACGTAAATCTAAGTTTTTTGGTCTTAGCAGGTACGACGATATAAAATTCAGCAGAAACTTTGGCAAACTTTCGTGATAGCGTATCTACCCCAGATTCTATAGCCCCATAGATTTTCATATTTTCAAGATTGGCTTCAAAGGCTTCAATATTAAGTATCACCATGTTGTTTTTTTCATCATAGTTAGAGACTTGAGAATTTTTCACTTTCATATCAGCAGCAAGTACAGCACAAAAATCTTTTCGTTTCTTTAATGTATTAATCAAAATGTTTTGTGAGGGAAGTATGGTATTTAAGTTTTTTGATGAGATATTTAATGCAGGTAGTTTAATATTTTTGTTTTCTGCTTTAAAATAAAAAGTAAAAAAACTATCATTCCCATTACGAATCACAAGAGGTTTTTTATCCATAGGTTTGATATGACTTGTCTTATCAAAACTAAAACTAGGATGACTACGACTACTCACCCCTATCCCAATGATAGTGACAGGGAAAAGTTGATTTTCATAGATTTTTTTGGGAATATATGAGTATTTATATTCTATCTGTGTTGCGTTGAGTATGCTAGTAAATAACCATAAAAATACTAATAATAACGAAACAACAGGTAGGTTTTTCATTATACTTCAAAACCTTGAAGCATACGAATACCATCTTCTGAACCTAAGATAGCTTCTAAAGCACGTTCAGGATGAGGCATAAGACCAAAAACATTTTTAGAGGCATTACAAACCCCTGCGATAGAGGTTACCGAACCATTGACTACCATAGGTTTACCTTTAGCATCACAGTATCGAAGTAAAATTTGATTATTTTCTTCTAGTGCTTTAAATCCTGATTCATCTATATAGTAGTTACCATCAGCATGGGCGATAGGGATATTGAGTATCTCACCTTGGGTACATTTATTTAAAAATGCATTGTCATTGTTGACTACACAAAGGGTTTGATGTTTAGAGATGAAATGTAAATTATTGTTACGTTTTAATGCACCAGGGAGAAGACCTGCTTCTGTAAGGATTTGAAATCCATTACAAATACCTAGTACCTTTCCTCCCTCATTGGCAAAGCGTATCACTGCTTTCATAACAGGAGAAAACCGTGCAATAGAGCCTGAACGTAAGTAGTCACCATAAGAAAATCCACCTGGTACTACGACTAAGTCAATCTCTTTAGGAAGTGTGACTTCTTCATGCCATACAATCTCTGTGCTATGTCCTAGCTTTTCAAATGCATACTGGGTATCAAACTCACAGTTTGTACCAGGAAACCTTAATACTGCGACTTTCATATTAGGCTATCTCTATCGTATAGTCTTCGATGACAGTATTGGCAAGAAGTGTCTCACACATCTCTTTGGCTTGGGCTTTAGCTTCATTTTTATCTTCTATGTCAAGATTGATAATAATTTGTTTACCGATACGTACATCAGATACCCCATCAAAACCCAAAGAATCAAGTGCATGGTGTGCCGCTTTACCTTGTGGGTCAAGTACACCTTCTTTTAAAAATACATTTATTATCGCTGTCATTGTTATTCCTTATTTGTTTCTATTTCTAATTCTATCTAGTACTTGCTTATACGCTTCAGTAAGCCCACCTAAGCCTTGTCTAAATCTATCTTTGTCTAGCTTTTCATCTGTTTTGGCATCCCAAAGTCTAAAGTTATCAGGACTGAGTTCATCAATAAGAATAATGTTACCATTTTTATCTCTACCAAACTCTAATTTGAAGTCAACCACTTTAATATCAAGTTGGGCATAAAATTCTGTAAGCAAGGTATTGATACGTCTTGCCATAAATCTCATATAATCTAGCTCATCTGTATTGTTTACTAAGTTCAATATTAGACAATGTTGGTCATTGAGTTTAGGGTCACCTAACTCATCATTTTTATAATCAAATTCAACCAAAGTAAAAGGCAATACGGTTTTATCTGCAATACCTAAATTTTTACTCAAACTTCCTGTAGCGATGTTTCTTACAATCACTTCAATATAGATAACTTCTGCTGTTTTATGTAACATATTGTTATCATCAAGGGTTTTTACATAGTGTGTAGGGATACCTTTTTCTTCCAAATAGCGAAAAAGTTCTGTAGAAATTTGGTTGTTTAATGCACCTTTGCCTTCTTCTGATGATTTTTTCTCACCATTAAATGCTGTTAGTGAATCCTTAAATTCAGATATCAATAGATTTTTATCAGATGTTTTCCAAATTTTCTTTGCTTTTCCCTCATAAAGAAGTTCTGTTTTTTCCATTATCTTTTTCCTTTGTTTGTGATGATAAGTGCTTTGAGTATATCTACAGCAGACTTAAGTTGTGCATCTTTATAGAGTTGGTCTTGGGTAATAATCGTTTCATCTATTTGGCTTTCATTCGTATCACTGATAGTCACATTGAGATCTACAGCTATGGTGATATTGTTCTCCATTTTTTCCAATTCACTCTCTAAATGTTTTTTGAGGTCTTTTTCTTTGAGCATGAGAGGGTCTTCTTTTAATTCAATAGAACCCAAATGTACAGTAATATCTGGTGTCACACCCAATGCCTGAATCGTACGACCACTAGGGAGATAATACCGTGCTACTGTAAGCTTCAACGCTTCATCTTCGCCAATAGGCATCACGACTTGTACCGAGCCTTTCCCAAAAGTTTTTTCACCTATAATGATGGAACGATTAAAATCTTGTAAAGCACCAGAGACAATCTCAGAAGCTGAAGCAGAGCCACCATTGACCAATACCACCATGGGTGTTTGTATATCACTATTTTCAGCGTGTGCTTCATAGCTCATATTTTCAGTATCAACTTTACCTTTTTGACTGACGATTACCCCTTTATCTATAAAAATATCTACAAGTCCTACGGCTTGGTCTAGTAGTCCCCCAGGGTTATTACGTAAATCCAATACAATACCTTGTGTATTGTTATGCTCTAAAATAGCTGTCTTTACACCTTTTACCACTTTTTGGTCAAAAGAAGTGACATGTAAATACAATACGGTATCTTCTATCGTCTTAGCATAGACCGATTGAATCTTGATAATATCTCTTGTAATTTTTATTTTGAGGGGTTTTGGCTCTTTTTTTCGGATAATAGTTAAAACCAAACTTGTCTTGGGTTTGCCTCTCATCATCTTCACAGACTCATCAATAGTCATGCCTAATGTAATGACTTCATTAATCTTTAAGATAATATCCCCAGATTTGACACCAGCCCTAAAAGCAGGTGTTCCATCAATAGGGGCGATAACTGTTAAAGCACCTTCTTTCATACCTATAGAGATACCAAGTCCACCAAATTCACCTTTGGTCTGTACCGAAAGGTCTTTAAATGACTTGGTATCCATAAAACTAGAATGGGCATCAAGGTTTGCCATAAGCCCTTTGAGTGCTTTATCTACAAGGTCAGTGGTATTGACTTCATCAACATATTGACTCTCTATCACAGAGAGAATTTGTGTAAACTTAATATACGCTTCTAGCTTCTCTTTTGCTGTTGATGCTTGATATACTTTAGTGCTTGTATCAGCACCTTGTGTATTATTATTGTTTACTTGTGCAAAAGAGCCAAATAAATACGCAGTGGTTACAGTCGATAAAAGTCCTGCAAGGATAATTTTTTTACTTTTTTTAATCATAATATATCACACTCTCCCAAATTAGTTTATAATCTTATTAAAAAACATCTAAAGAGTTGCTTTTTACTACCCACATTCTCTAAAAACATTCTCTTTTAGACAAGTTTAAATAAGAAGCTTTACATGACTATATCTTTTCGTTATAATAAGCCTTAAATGATTTGAGGATGTAGAATGACTTTTAATGCAATAAAACAGGCTATTCATGGTTTGTATCTTACGAACAGTTTTGGGCTTCGTTTAAAGAGGACAAGCGATGCTACACAAAAGAAAAAGTTGCGTTTGGGGTATTCTGTGGCACAGCTGAATGCACTCAATATTAGCGTGAAACTAGAAAATGAAGAAAAATTGCCTATGGATGGGCAGTATCTTATTGTGATTAATCACAAAAGTATTATTGACCCTCCTCTTGTAGAAGTGGCATTGACTAAGACCAATCTTTTTGGTTCTTGGATTTCTAAAAAGGAGCTTTATAACTCTTTTTTCTTTGGGCTTTTTGTACGTAATGGTGGCTCTATTTTACTCGATAGAGAAAAAAGTCAAATGTCTAGCTTTTTTGCTGATACCAAAAAAGCAGTTAAAAGAGGAGAATCTATTTTTATCTTCCCTGAGGGGACGAGAAACAAGACAGGCAAGATGTTGACACCTTTTAAAGAGGGTGCACGTATTATTGCTTTGAAAAATCGTATTCCTATTTTGCCTTTGTATATCAAAACCCATGCAAATGAGGTACTCTCCAATGCCTTAAATGATAAAAACTTAAAGCAAGAAGTGACACTCGTAGTAGGCGATTTAATAGCATATAAAGACAAACGAAATCTCGAAGAAGTGTATCGAGAAATGTTTGGACTAGAAGAAAATTAAAATATATTTATCTATTTTATCCCTACTAAATAAAAATCTCATCTAAAATAGTATTGATGTATTCGTTGGCTTTGAACGGGATGAGGTCTTCGGGTTGTTCGCCTGTACCGATGTAAAAAATGGGCATTTTTAACTCATCTGCGATACTCAATACCGAACCACCTTTGGCTGTGCCGTCTAGCTTTGTGATAATGATGCCGTCTATGCCTATCATCTCATTAAATGCTTTGGCTTGATTGATAGAAGAGCTTCCTTGTGTACCATCTAGGATGAGCATCTTTCTATGGGGTGAGCCTTCTTTGGCTTTGTTGGCTATGCGTATCATCTTTTTGAGTTCTTCACTGAGGTTGACTTGGGTATGTAGTCTTCCTGCTGTGTCTATGATGACATGGTCATAGTTTTTGGCAATGGCAGACTCTATCGTATCATACACCACAGCAGAGGGGTCATGCCCTTGTTGGGTAGCAATGATAGGAATCTCTAATTTATTTGCCCAGCGTGTAAGCTGTTCAATCGCTGCTGCCCTAAAGGTATCCCCAGCACCTAAAATAACTTTTTTGCCTTGACGCTGATAGAGATAGGCTAGTTTAGAAATAGTGGTTGTTTTTCCTGCCCCATTGACACCGATAATCATTTCTACAAAAGGTGTCTCTTTTGAGTGTTTGAAGTCAGCTTTGTATTGAAATACAGAGATGAGCGAGTTAAAGGCTTGTACTTTATTAATCGTCTCAGGGAGGGTCTCTAAGAGGCGTTCTATGAGGTCATAATTGACATCTGCTTCGAGTAAAATATCTTCAAATTCTTCTTTGGAGACTTTTTTGCGTTTTTTGGGTGCTACTTCTTTGATAGCGTCATTGGTTTTACCCAATACTTTTTTTAGTAGATTAAACATATATTTGTATACCTTCGTTTTAGTAAGCGTGAATTTTATTGAACGTATTTTAGCATGTTTATTTTAACGTCTCTAGTGCTTGGTCTATATCATACTGTATCATCTCTATAGGAACATTGCCCTCATAGTGTGTAAAGTAGTTCCCCTCTACATACATGACAGTAAGAGGGATAGAATAAACAGTAGGTAGATGCAGGGTCTTTGCTATGAGACTTGCGAAGTCATTGTTGTGTATGGTATTAAAAAGAGTGTATTTTATCTGATATTTGTCTATAAAATTTTGCAAATTAGTATCGTTAATATGGTCATGTATCAAAATAGAAGCGATAAATAAATTATCTTTATATCTATCATGTAAATCATTTAGATAAGGAATTTCATTTCGACAAGGCAGACACCATGAGGCAAAAAATGAAAGCAAAGTAATAGCTTTTGTATTTTCTCTGAATGTGACCTTTTTATTAGAAATAGTCACGGTATATGGCTCATTGTTCAGGTCTCTAAGATGAAATAAATCATTGAGGGGAGGCATATTTGAGTTAAATACTTCGGTGGTAATCTCTTTTTTTGTAGGGGGAGTATCAGATTTTTTATCTTCACATCCTGTCAAAAACAGAAAAAATATGAGCAGAAAAAAAGTATAAATTTTATGCACACAGCACCTTTGAGATATAATTAAGTCCAAAATTATAGCAAAAGAGCATTAAATTAGGTGAATAACTATGACAAAAGAAGAACAAAAAAGAGCATTTAGAAAAGAATCTATCGCTATATTACGAGCCAATATAGGTGTGGGTGCATACAAAAAAGACCATCTTGTACGAGAAGCACTCTATCAATATATCATCAAAAGTGATGCAAGACATATCATGCTTTATCTCCCTTTGGTCATGGAAGTGAACCTTTATCCACTCATTGCGAAACTACGTAGAGAAAATAAGAGTCTTTATGTCCCCTTTATGGAAGGTAAAAGTTTTAGATTGGTAAAATATAGACTACCATTGCAAAAAAAACGCTTTGGTATAAAAGAACCAAACTATTCAAGACAATATAAATTAAAAAGTATAGATATAGCGATTGTACCTATCGTTGGGTTAGATGTTACACGTAGACGTGTGGGGTTTGGCAAGGGTATGTATGACCGTTTTTTTGAAAAAAATAATAAAAATATAAAACAAGTCGTTTTTGTAGCGCGTGAATTGTGTTACTCAAAAGAGGTCATCACTGACCATTATGATGTAAAAGCAGATATGATATTCACGCCCTAAACGTGTAAGGATAATAAATGTTAGGGATAAGCATCGCTACTTCTGCTGTCGCAGGAGTAGCCATAGGCATAGGATTAAGTTACGTATGGTTAAGTAAAAGTATGAAAAAGAATTTCATACACTTAGAAAGAGAAGCAAGGGCAAAAGCCAATGCCATAGAGAAAGAATCGGCATTATTACTCAAAGCATCTGAAATACAGATAAAAGAGCATAGGATAGAACAAGAGGTGCAAATACAAGCACGTATAGCCAAAGTAGAAGAGCGTAATCGTGCATTAATTTTGCAAAGCAAAGAGATGACTACTAAAGAAAAATCTTTAAAACGCTTAGAATTAGAAGTACGTGAAGAAGAAAAAAATATACAAGAGCTTGAAGAGCAGAAAAAAGAAGAAATAGCCCTCGTAGTGGATGCAATGCAAAATATCGCTTCATTTACCAAAGAAGAAGCCAAAGCCTATATCTTAGATAAGGTAGAAGCACAAAGCCGTGCTGATGTAGCGAGTATAGTACGTAAATATGAACAAGAAGCCAAAATAGAAGGGCAACGTAAAGCCAATTATATCTTAGCCCAAGCAACCACACGTTTTGCAGGAGAGTTTGCAGGAGAGCGTTTGATTAATTTTATCAATCTTCCTAGTGATGAACATAAAGGACGTATTATTGGTAAAGAGGGCAGAAATATCAAAAGTTTAGAGATGTTACTTGGTGTGGATATTGTCATAGATGAAACCCCTGGTGTGATACTTGTAAGCTCGTTCAATCTCTATAGAAGGGCTATTGCTACACGGGTGATAGAAGTGCTGATAGAAGATGGTCGTATTCATCCTGGGCGTATCGAAGAGGTACATGAAAAGGTATTAGAAGAGTTTGAAGACAAGACCTACACAGAGGGAGAAGACATCCTCATAGAATTGGGTCTTTTCCCTATGGCAGAGGAGTTGGTACAGCTCTTGGGTCGTATGAAATACCGTGCTAGTTATGGTCAAAATGCTTTGGCTCATACTTTGGAAGTAGCCAAACTCGCAGGGGTTATGGCCGCTGAAATGGGTGGAGATGAAAAACTAGCACTTCGTGCAGGAATTTTACATGATATTGGTAAGGCATTGACCCAAGATAGGGGAGGTTCTCATGTAGATATAGGGGTGGAACTCTGTCGTAAACATGGAGAACATCCTACCGTTATTAATGCCATTTATGCACATCATGGGCATGAAGAACCTGATTCTGTAGAGTCAGCTGCTGTGTGTAGTGCCGATAAACTCTCAGCCGCTCGTCCTGGGGCGAGAAGAGAAGTACAAGAGACTTTTACCAAACGTGTCAAAGAGTTAGAATCCATCGCCACATCAAGAAGCTATGTGACCAAAGCGTATGCTATCAATGCAGGTAGAGAAATACGTGTCATCGTCAATGCCAAAAAAATGTCCGACAATGAAGCCGTACTTCTAAGCAAAGAGATAGCCAAAGAGATACAATCCAAAGTCCAATACCCTGGAGATATAAAGGTCAATGTCATTCGTGAAATGAGAGCCACTTCTTATGCGAAATAAACCTTAATCACGATATAATCTACTTATAGAAATTATAAGGATAGAAATGACTAGATGTGAAGAGATTATTGCGAATGTCAAGATGGAAGAATGTTATGCAGGTTTGAGCCTTACGTTTGATGGTAGTGAAGATTTGAGAGTTGAGATTGGTAATGCGATAGACAATGTATCAAAAGTACAAAAGATGACCCCTCTTATCTTTGATAACTCACAAGATACAAAAGGTGCAAAACCAGCATTTTATATTGAGTTTTCAGATGAGGTTCAAAGAGATAGTGGGGCTTTTTTTGAAAAAGTTTTAAAAGAACTTCACATAGATAAATGTGTGAATGATGTGATTAGAGATTAAAAGATAAAAATATAAATTAAAAAATATAAATTAAAAAAGGACAAAAATGTATAAAAAGTTATTAGCATGTATGCTATTTGTAGGATTGAGTGTAGGGATACAAGCTGAAGATAAGTCGCCTATCGTGGTATTAGAGACCAATGTTGGTAAGATAGAGCTAAAGCTTTACCCAAAAGTAGCACCACTTGCTGTGGAAAACTTCATGACACATGTCAAAAATGGTTACTATAATGGACTCATTTTTCATAGAGTGATTAAAGGGTTTATGATACAAGGTGGAGACCCAACAGGTACAGGTACGGGTGGTGAGTCTATTTGGAAAAAAGATTTTAAAGATGAATTTGCACCTAATGTTGTCTTTGATAAGCCTTATCTACTAGCTATGGCAAACCGTGGACCCGTGACCAATGGGAGTCAATTTTTTATTACTTTAGCACCTACGGGATGGCTCAATGGTAAGCATACTATCTTTGGTGAAGTGATTAAAGGTAAAGAAGTAGCTCAAAAGATAGAAAATGTTTCTGTCTCTATGGGAAGTAATAAACCACTTTTTGAGCAAAAGATAAAAAAAGCGTATATCAAAAAATAGATGGATTTAGAATATTTACGTGAAGAACGTCAAAAATGGCTTCAATGGAAAAACATTTTACCCTTACAAGAAGCAATTAAGAACTTACCTCAGTATGAAGATATTGAGGTCAAATTAGGAGACAGTGTAGAGATAATCTTAGCTTCTCTTTCTGCTACACAAGCCAAACAGATACTTGATACGGCAGTACTCATGAAGCCGTGGAGAAAAGGACCTTTTCATATAGGAAGCCTCTTTATCGACTCCGAATGGCAAAGCCAAATCAAGTATAATTTACTCGAACCTCATTTTAACCTCAAAGATAAAGTAGTCGGCGATATTGGATGTAATAATGGCTATTATCTCTTTCGTATGCTCACCCATGCACCCAAAAAACTAATAGGGTTTGACCCCTCAGCACTCTATTATTCTCAATTTGAGTTTATCAATCACTTTGTACAGTCTGATATTACATATGAGTTACTAGGTGTGGAGCATGTAGAGTTTTATGAATATAAGTTTGATACCCTATTTTGTTTAGGCGTACTCTACCACCGTTCTGACCCTGTGGCAATGTTAAAGTCACTTTTTAAGGGCTTACAAAAGGGTGGAGAGCTTATTTTAGATACTTTTATGATAGAAGGAGAGGGTGAGATGTGTCTTACCCCTAAAGGGCGTTATTCTAAGATACCCAATATCTATTTTGTACCTACCATCAATGCCTTGTCTAACTGGTGTCATAGAGCAGGGTTTGAAAGTGTAGAAGTACTAGAGACTAGCATTACCGATGCCAATGAACAACGCAAAACCCAGTGGATAGATGGACAAAGCTTAGAAGACTTTTTAGACCCAAATGATACGTCTAAAACAGTCGAAGGCTACCCTGCACCTAAAAGAGTTTATATAAAAGCGATAAAATCACTGTAATATCCTCAATTTAGCACTACTTTTATTTTTAAATAAGGTAGATTTAGTTATAAATACGTTAACAAATGCCAAAAGTAGAAAAACTTTAAGCTTAGGCATCAACTATTGATAGGAATAAAATGAGAATATTAACAGTAGGGTTCAGTGACGAATATGTAAAAGAGCTTGAAAAAGAGTTAGGTAAATATTTTATTTGTATTGTAGATAATGCAAAAGATATGTATGATGCGACAAATTTTACAGACTTTAGGCACTATGAATTGGTCATTATCGTAGATGAGGGGATTAAGTTTTCTTTAGAAAGATATGTCAATGAAGTCAAAAAGAAAAAAAGCGAAACCAAAATTATCATCTTGACCGAAAATATCAAAGCACAGTCCGAATTTTTTGATTTGGGTGTAGATGATGTTATCTATCACCATTGTGACCACCCAGACCTTATCGCTGCACGTGTATTAGCCAATATGAGACATCTTTTTGGTACGCACGTTCATATCGAAAAGCTAGTCATAGACATCGCCAATAAAAAGATAGAATATGATGAAAAAATCGTCTCACTCAACGGCAAAACATTTGACATCTTAGCCTATCTAGCACTACGTAAACAACGTGTATTTTCTAAAGATGAAATCATAAACGCATTATGGGAAGAACCTGAATACGTCAGCGACAACACCGTAGAAGTAGCCATCAACCAAATCCGTAAACGCCTCAAAAGCATTTTGGGCTTTCAAGTGATACATACTGTAAGAAGACGTGGCTATAAGTTTTCTTATTAGATAAGTACCTATCGGAAACGATGGCTTTAGCCTCGCCAAGGCTAAAATTACAGTTCTAAATTTACTAATTTCGGTAATAGGGGTAGTGTTCTTTCACAGTTTTAGGACGGATAGGAACGAGGAAAAATCACAACCCCACTATTACCTCTCTAGTTAATCCCGTAGAAATTTGAATCGTTTCTATATTTACTTTTGCTTTTAAGAGGTTTTTTGCTATTTCAATTTTACCTCGTTCTAAACCTTTCATAACGCCCTTTGCTTCAGCCGTATCCAAAGTATTTTTCCAATCTCTATAATGCTTCAAACTCAGCTCATATTCTTTTCTTTTTTCAGGTTTCATATTCGCAAGTTTAGAAAGAGAAAAAGCATCTTTGATAATATCTCCTCTAAAGCTTTCAGGGATTTCATCTAGTTCGCTAAGTTCATTAAAAAACCATAGCCATTTTTCTAAATGATTGGAGAGTTCTTTTTCTGTTTTCTTGAATTTTGGAAGTTCTATATAGATGAAAGAGAGTTTATCATACATGACTTTATTGGTGTCTCTATCAGTAATTTGTCCGTAATGTAGGTAGTTTTCATCATCAAAATCACTGACTGCGAAGTTTAAAATCCTCACAAAATAAATAGGTCTTAGTTGAAAATTCCAATTACCTCTTGTGGCTTGTTCTTGAATGGGGAAACTTGTGTAATATAAGGCTCTATCTTGAAAATAGGTTTGTCCTGCTCTTTGGAGTTCTACGATAAAAATATTGTCTTTTTCATCGGTGCAAGTGATGTCAAAAATGGCTTTTCTGTCTTCTTTGAGCATTCCTGAATATTCGTTTTTGTTAAATTGTAGCGAAACGATTTTGTCTTGTATGGGCAGTAAGTCATTCAGAAAGCTCATAAGTAAAGGCTTTGATTCTTCGCTTCCAAATATGCGTTTAAATCCAAAATCTGTAAATGGGTCTATGTAAGTTGGCATGATTTTTCCTTTGGGTTATTTTAGCATAGTTTTGGATTGATATAGTATTTTTGATGCCCAAGAATACTAGAAGGTAAAAAACCTCACATAATCCAAGACTCATAGTAAACACTATTATAATTCGTAACCATTCAGCATCACTCCAAAAAACCTCTAATTAGAGTATATTTATGTACTTTTTAGCTTAAACAATAAGCTTTTTCTATATTAATAGCATACCTTTCTACACAACTCAAAGTTCCATACCCATCATATCCCCGATTTGTTCTTTAAAGGTAAAAAGTGATTCAACATCGTAAATACTTAAAACATTCATCATCTTCATAAAAACCCAAAGACC
>JAMOTK010000018.1 GCA_027062365.1 Sulfurovum sp. | reverse complement strand
CACATTAGAAGACCCGTCTATAGTAGCAAAGATAGAATCAATGGTACAGTGCAAAATGTGC
Source organism: Sulfurovum sp. (assembly GCA_027062365.1). Taxonomy (GTDB): domain Bacteria; phylum Campylobacterota; class Campylobacteria; order Campylobacterales; family Sulfurovaceae; genus Sulfurovum. The sequence continues at coordinate 11,399 of JAMOTK010000018.1, read as the reverse complement.
TAATCCACATATCCAAAGCTTCTTGCTTTGGATACCTAAAAATTCTCCCTATATAATTTCAAAATAATTTTTTAAATTTATACTTAGTATCAATTTAAATTTATATATTATGTTATTAATAGAATCATTATTATGTTAACTAAAATTTCTAATCCAAAACTTCATTTTATATCATACTTCTTTGCATATATATAAAAGCGAGAATTTTTTGGATACTATGGCTTTAGCCTCGTCAATAGGGTAGGATATTCATATTAAGATAGATAAACAATAAAAGTAGGGGGATAAATAAAGTGGTGGGTTCTCGGGGACTCGAACCCCGGACCACTCGGTTATGAGCCGAGTGCTCTAACCAGCTGAGCTAAGAACCCTGATTAGAAAACTTATAGAGATAAGTTAGTGAAAGTCTTTCGTTTGCATTGTTACTTTCGAGTCAGAATTATAGCGACTATAATCTTTAAAAGCAATGAGATTTTGCAAAATTCCAAAAATAACTGCAAAAATGATAAAAGAAGTCCCACCATGGCTAAATAATGGCAAAGGAAGACCCACAACTGGGGCTAAACCTATAACCATATAGATATTGACCCCCATATAGACAAAAATCAAAAAAGCCAACCCTGAAGCAAAGGCTTTAATAAGATAATCATTAGAATACTTCGCAGAGATAAAAAGTAAATTAAAAATCAGAAACATATAGAGTAAAATAACAGTTATCATCCCCTTAAATCCAAAACGTTCTCCTAGATAGGCAAAGATAAAGTCAGTAGAGGATACGGGCAAGAACTTCAACTGTGTTTGCGTTGAGTCTTCTTTCGACTTACCTTCTAGCCCACCAGAACCTATGGCAATGAGGGCTTGTTTGACATGGTAGCTAGGCTTACCTACAAAATCAGAAACACGCTTTTTTTGGTAGGGTTTTAGCTGTCCGTAAAGCAAAGGGGCAGAGAGTCCTAAAATGATAAAAATACTTATCCATATCTTCCAATTGATACCCACAACAAACAAGATACCATATCCTGTGATAAGCAACACTAAAGCAGTCCCTAAGTCTGGCTCTTTTGCAATGAGTAAAAAGGGGATGATAATGACGATAGAGAGCTTGATAAAGTTCCATAGTCCATAGCCTTCTTTAGGAGGTGGATTATAGCTAATAATATAGCCTAGCATCATAATCACAGAGACTTTGATAAATTCGGAGGGTTGTATCGTCACACCTAGCCCTGGTATTTCTATCCATCTTTGTGCGCCAAGGATGCTCTTTCCTATAAACTCAACAGCGATAAGCAACCCTAAGTTAGCGATATAAAATATAGGTACAAACCACCATATCACATGTCTCCATGGGATAAAAGCAGAAACAACAAAGACCACAAAAGCAATAAGATAATAGACCATTTGCTTGTTAAAGAGGTAAGGGTTTATCTCATTCACGAGGTAAGAAGACAATACAAAAAGAGGTATCATTTGAAGTATAAGAAGATAAGCAAAGTGCTTAAAGATACGTCTATCAAAATCAAACCATGTTTCCATACTAATATCTCGCTTTTTATTTAAATTTTTTGATATTATATCTAAAAGCCATTAAGGCGTTTCATGCTTGGCTTTTGAAGTTCTATTTTTAGGCTAAAGAAGGTAAAGGTCTCAGGCAACAATAACAATTTAAGCTATTTGATACTATACTTTCTAAAAGAAGTAAGTCAGAGCAAGACAACTACGTATTGAATTGGCAAGGTATTACCATATTATCAATATGAAGTGTAGAACAATACGCTAAAATAAAAATACTAGAAGGCATATTATGCTAAAAAATGAAATAAATGAAGAAGAAAAATATTTTAATAATAATATTAAACAATTTTATAATGAATATAAAATTGTTTTTACCCCAATATACTTTCCATCTTTTTATAAAGAAAACTTTTTTCTTGTATTGAAATTTAAGAATTTTGGAATATATCATAATGATATAGAAGAAAACTTTGGTATCTGTAGAATAGATAATAATGAATGTATAAAGTATGCTGAATTTTTTGATGACATAACACCAACAATTCAAAAATTCAAAAATTTTATTTTGAATAACAAACTAAATGAATTAATAGGAGAAGAGTAGGTGCTAATACAGATTTTATTATAGTCCTTCTAATCACTTTGTATATTTTGACTTAATTTTATTAAATAATATATCAAAGTTAGTTTATACTTATCTTTGATATACTCCAAATTATACTATATAGGATAAACAATGAACTTTGAATTAACGGCGTTACCGATACAAGATATAGAGAGTGACTTAGAAGTCATTATTGTGGTAGATAAAAATCTCAAACACTTTTTTGTTCAAGATAAAAAATTACTCAAAAAAGCAGGTTTTTCTTGTGAACAAGATGAGACTTGTTTGCTTGTAGGTAAAGATAGACTCTATGTAGGGGCTGATTCACTTCGTGGTGCATCTATCCGTACTGCTGCTGCGTCTGCACTCAAAGCCATCAGGGGTACAGGGTATCATTCTATTAAAGTGGCTACATATACCAATAAGGGGTGTAGTTATTCTATCCGTGCGATGGTAGAGGGCTTTATCTTAGGGGCATATAGCTTTGAGACGTACAAGAGTAAAAAAAATAAGTCGAAGATACAACATGTCACACTCTCACTCGAAAATTATGAGAGTAAAGCCATAGAGATAGAAAAAGCATCTATCATGGTACATAAAGCACAAATTATCGCAGATGCTACAAACTTTACACGTGATATTGTCAACACTACCCCTGATGACTGTTATCCTGCTGTGATGGCAAGTATCGCTAAGAGTATGGCAAAAGATGTAGGTCTTTCGTGTAAAGTACTCAAACCCAAAGAACTACGCAAAGAAAAGATGGAAACACTCCTAGCCGTAGCACGTGCGAGTCGTCATAAGCCTCGTGTAATTCACCTAGCACATAAGCCCAAAAATCCTAAATGTGTGATTACCCTTGTAGGGAAAGGATTGACGTATGATTCAGGAGGGCTGAGTCTTAAACCTGCTGATTATATGGTTACGATGAAATCAGATAAAAGTGGTGGTTCTGCTGTGATGGGTATCATGAAAGCTGTGGCAGAAATGGATTTACCTATAGAAGTACATGGCTTTATCGGTGCTGTTGAAAATATGATAGGGGGCGATGCCTATAAGCCAGATGATGTCCTTGTAGCCAAAAATGGTAAAACGATTGAGATACGCAATACCGATGCTGAGGGGCGTTTGGTTTTGGCTGATGTCTTATGTTATGCACAACAAGAGGTCAAAGCAGATTATATCTTTGATTTTGCAACACTCACAGGGGCTTCGGTGGTGGCTGTAGGGCATTATACCTCTTCTATCATGGGGAACAATAAAGAGATACAAAACCTTGTGGTAAAAGAAGCACATAAATCTGGAGAACTAGCCACAGCACTAGATTTTAATCCTTATCTACAAAAAACCATTAAGTCTGAGATAGCTGATATATGTAATATCTCTAACACTCGATATGGTGGGGCTATCACAGCAGGACAATTTCTTAATGCATTTATAGAAAAGAAAAATAGCGACAAATGGGCGCATATAGATATAGCAGGACCTGCCTTTGTAGAACATGCTTGGGGAGAAAACCCTCATGGTGCATCAGGTGCTGGGGTACGTATGATGATAAAACTCATCGAGACATTGGCAAATAAAAAAGATTAATTCAAATTTTACTTCACGATAAGCTTACAGGCTAAAGCCTCTTGGGCTAGTCTGTCTGCTACGATTTCTTTGCCATTGAGTACATAATTGATACCGATACTTTCGATGAGTTCTTTTTCTGCTGAATTAACTACTTTTACGATGGTGTTGATATGTGTACCAAAGCTAATAATATTTTCACAAATAAGTTGCATTTGTATAGGATTTTCTATCGTGACGATAATTGCGATGCTTTGATTGACATTGAAATGTTCTAGGACTACTCTTTGCCCTGCGTTGGCTAAAAAAATGGCTTCTTCACCGTCTTCTATGGCTTTGTCTACCAATATGATATTGTTATCTAGTATAATGTAAAGTAGTTTTTTTTCTCTAAATATTTTGGCTAATTTTTTGCCTACAGGACCATAGCCACAGATGATGATATGGTCATTATACGTACCTGCGATTAATGCTCTATCTCTTAGAAGTTCTGGCTCTTTACTAAAGATATTGGCGATAGACCTAATATTTTTGAGTATAAAAGGGGTCAGTATCATAGAGAGGACTATCGTGATAATCATGATTTGATTGAGAGTATCGTCTATGATGCCATGTCCATTGGCTAAAGCAAAGATAGCCAAAGAAAATTCTCCTACTTGAAAGAGTGCAAAGGATGTTTTAATCGCTGTACGATTTGGTATAAAAAAATGTAACATCGTATAGATAAAAAGACCTTTTATCAATAAAATACCCATAAATAACAGTGCAATCATATCACCATATTCTACAAAAGAGTACCAATTTATCTGCATACCAATCGTCACAAAAAAGACACCTAGTAGTATATCTCTAAAGGGGATAAGACTAGATTCTATACGGTAGCGATACTTTGTCTCAGCTAGTGTCATTCCTGCCAAAAAAGCACCCAAGGAGTAAGAAAATCCAAAATAATATGCCAAAGTAGAGGAGGATACCACCACAAGTAATACTGTGACTAAAAATATCTCTTCGGAGTTTGTAGAAGAAATCCAATTGAAAAAATATTCTATGGTATATTTACCACCAATGAAGATGATAAAAAATACAAACATAGCAGAAAATAATGTTTCTAAAAGTAAAATACTTATTGAGTCTGTCTCTGAGGTAAAAAATGAAATCATCAAAAGGATAGGGATGACGGCTAAATCTTGAAAAAGTAAAATACCTAAGGTAACACGACCATACGAAGAGTGCATAGCATTGTTTTCATTGAGAAACTTCAAGACAATCGCAGTAGAAGAGAGAGAAAGTGCAAAGCCTACAACCATGGCTGCTTTGGATTCTAAATCTAAAATCCATGCAGACAAGAATGTAAAGAGTAACCCTAAAAGTATGACTTGCAATCCTCCATAGACGAAGACTTCTTTTTTCATACTTTTTAAATGTTTGACTGAAAATTCTAAGCCGATGGTAAACATTAAAAAGACAATACCAAATTCAGCCAAATGAGAGAGCATCTCTTTAGACTTTTCTTCAAAATGAAAAAGTGAAGCAATCGCTAAACCAGATAAAATATATCCTATCACCGTAGGAATGTCAAATCTTTTTAAAAATACGTTAAAGATGGTTGAGAGTGTAATCGTAATAATAAAGACTATAAGTATGTTTTCCACAATACGCTCCTAGAGATAGGGATTTTTGTAATTATATACTAGCAAAATAAATTTCAAGCTATACATACACCTAAAATCGACTACTTCATCACCCTTTCACTAATATTTCGCTAAAATCACGGCAATATAATTACCAAAGGAATACCATGGGACTAGGCATAGGACTTGTAGGACTACCAAATGTAGGGAAATCTACAACATTTAACGCACTCACAAAAGCACAAAATGCAGAGAGTGCCAATTACCCTTTTTGTACAATAGAGCCAAATAAGGCTGTTGTACCTGTACCAGATAAAAGACTTGATGCACTAGCAAAGATAGTCAATCCTGAAAAGATACAATACTCTACGCTAGATTTTGTAGATATAGCAGGGCTTGTAGCAGGGGCTAGTAAGGGTGAGGGACTAGGGAATAAGTTTTTAGGAAATATCCGTGAAACTGAAGTTATTTTACATATTGTAAGATGTTTTGTCGATGAGAATATCGTGCATACAGAGGGAAGTATCGACCCTATTCGTGATGTTGAGATTATCGAGCAAGAGCTGTTGTTTGCTGATATTGATGCTGTACTCAAACGTATAGAGATGCTAAAGAAAAAAGCCAGAGGTTCAGATAAAGATGCCAAAGAGCAATTGGCTTCAGCAGAGGCTCTTATTTTACATATTGAAAACGGCGCACCTGTTTCTACCTTTGAGGAGATAGAATCAGATGGCTTTATCGCAATGAACAAAGAGTTACGTCTTTTGACTGCTAAGCCTATCATTTATGGTGCAAATGTTGATGAAGATGGACTCATCGGAGACAATGAATATGTAGAAAAACTAAAAGCCTATGCACAAGAAAGAGACTCTGAAGTCATCAAACTATGTGCCAAAGTAGAAGAAGATATGGTAGATTTTGATGATGAAGAACGTGAGGAGATGCTCACAGATTTAGGTATCACAGAATCAGGACTAGAGCAAATCATACACAAGGGTTTTGCTAAACTAGGTCTTATGAGCTACTTTACAGCAGGAGTCAAAGAAGTACGTGCTTGGACAATAGCTAAAAACACCACAGCACCCAAAGCGGCCGCTGTGATACACAATGACTTTGAAAAAGGGTTTATTCGTGCAGAAGTCATCGCCTATGACGACTTTGTAAAATTTGGTGGCGATACAGGTGCGAAAGATGCAGGTAAAAATAGACTTGAAGGGAAAGAGTATATCGTCCAAGATGGCGATGTCATGCACTTTAGATTTAATGTTTAAAAGGATGGGGATGAATAAATTATGGATACTAGCCGTGATAGGGTTTGCTTTACTAGGATGTGAAACTAAAAAAGGTTCATTTTTAGTACATGTACAAAGTCACAATACACATGAAGTCTCTATAGCCAAACTTACAGACCTTATTGAGGAACAAAGACTCACCCTTTTTGAGATTATAGACCATACAGCCAATGCAAAAAAGGTCAAAATGAATCTCAAACCAGAAACAGTTGTCGTCTTTGGTAATCCTAAAATGGGTACAATTTTGATGAATTGTAACCCTTCTATGGGTGTAGATTTACCTCTGCGTATCTTAATATCTACAGACTATGAGGGGTTGACTACCTTTACCTATACCAATCCAGAGTATTGGTCTCTCAAACACAATATAAAAGACAGTAATTGTCTAGCTATCTTAAATAAAGCCTCTATGGCAATGGCTGACCTCAGCAACAAAGCGAGTTTAAAATAATATGATAATCAATACAAATGATACGCTATTTCGTATCCACAAAGCATTAAATCTAACACTAGCACAGATGATAAAAGCCTACACACTAGAAGAGTACCAAATAGAAGGCTCACATATTCAGTCACTTATGGCAAAACAAAAAGACCAAAATTTTATACTTTGTTCTTATGAAGAGTTGGGTATATTTTTAGATGGGTTGGTAACACTAAAACGTGGCGTATCTCCTAAAAAAGAACCCACGCAAGACGATGTAGAACTTACCAATAACCTTGTACTCAAAAAACTACGCATCGCCCTAGAACTCAAAGAGTCAGACGTAGAAATAATTTTTGGTTTAGCAGATATAGAACTTAGCAAACAACAATTAGCCTCACTCTTTCGCAAAGAAACACACAAAAATTTTAAAGCCTGTTCAGATACTCTTTTGGTCTCATTTTTAGAAGGATTAGATGAATTTTACTACAGTGGTGAAGAAATTTAACTAGCGATGAAGCATCTTGACTTTTTAAAATCCTTAAAGACGATAAAAAGTCAAATGATACAAAGTAAACCAGCAAAAAGATACGCTTCTTTGACTAGTAAAGAGCCTGTTTTAAAATCCTATTGTATCTGTACCGATAGCACTGGTGGCACAAAATACCTCTATAGCACACAACAAGAATTACAGTACTTACTCTCCTCAAGCTATAGCACCCTCAATACGTACCCTTGTCCTTATGAAAAGGGTTGGCATTTGACCAAAGGATAGCCTAAGCGTGTATCACTTAAAGATAGCAGAGCCAACTCTTACTAGGTTTGAACCACATTTAATTGCCAATTCGTAATCTCCACTCATACCCATAGAACAAATTTTTGCACCATCTTTGCTAAGGCTTTGATAGATGTGGTGTGTCTCTTCAAAGTTCTTTTGTATCTCTTTTGTATTTTGGGTATTTGCTCCTATACTCATCACACCTTTGAGGTTGATGTGTGAGCAAGAGTTTTTTATCTCTTGGAAAATATCAAAGGCTTGTTCACTAGGTACACCTGATTTACTCTTTTCTTTAGATGTATTAATCTGAAGCAAACAAAACATCTTTTGATTTTTATTGAGAAGCTTTTTGTTGAGTTCCTGTGCTAGACTGATGCTATCAAGGGAGTGCATGAGGCTAGGGCGTAAGTCTATGAGGTTGTTGATTTTGTTTTTTTGTAGTGAGCCTATCATGTGCCACTCTAGGGGTAGGTCTTCTAGTGTAGACATACGCTCTTTGAGTTGTTGGATTTGGTTTTCCCCAAAGGCACGTTGTCCTAGCTCATAGAGGGTAGATATGTTTTCTATAGGGGTATATTTACCTACCGTAACGAGCTTTACAATATGGTGTTCACTCACTGTAATACGTGCTTTTTCTATGTTCCAGATGACTTTGTCTAGGTTGGTTCTTAACTCTTCTTTGTTTAGTATATGCATTGTTTACTCCATTAATCTATTGATGTCATTGTATAGCCCTAGCATCATCAGAGAAAGGAGCAGTCCCCATCCTACCATAGTTATATACATCATGACCTTTTCATTGGCACTTTTTCTTGTTATCATTTCATAGAGGTTAAACATAATATGTCCACCATCTAGGGCAGGGATAGGCAAAAGATTGAGTACCCCAAGATTGACAGAAATTAGTGCTGTAAAAAATAAAAGGGACAATATCCCTGAACTACTAGCTTTAGACGTAACATCAACAATCGTAATGATACCTCCTAATTTATCTGAGCCTACCACACCCGTGATAAGCTTCTGGACACTCTCTACAATGAGCCATGATGCTTTTTTGGTCTCATCCCACGCATAAGAAAGCCCCTCTATAAAGCCAAAATGGGCAGTGGTTTGTGACCCTAATGGGCTAATACCAATGATACGTCTTTTGATAGATTCGCCAAAGAGATTTTGGTCATCTATTACTTTTGGGCTAATTTGTAGGGTAACGAAGGTTTGATTTCTCTCTACAAGGAGGCTAATGTCACCTTGTGTTTGGTTGATATGTTCGCCTATGTGTTCCCAATATGTCACAGGATAACCATTGATTTGTAAGAGTGTGTCTTCTTTGAGTAATCCTGCTTTCATCGCAGGAGTATCTATGCCCACTTTACCTACTTGAGGGAGTAATTTGGGTACGCCTATATTTGCAATAGTAAAATAAAGCAAAAATGCCAATAAAAAATTGGCAAAAGGACCTGCGAGTAAAATAACAATACGTTGCCATGGTGATTTACTGTTATAGGAGTCCTCATCATAATAGACTTTACTAGGGTCTGAGTCGTCTTGCCCTTTCATTTTGACATAGCCACCTAGAGGGATAGCAGAGATACTCCATTCTGTTTTTCCTATCGTACGTGAATAGATCTTTTTACCAAAACCTATACTAAATACATCCACTTGCACCCCAAAAAAACGTGCAGCAGTAAAATGTCCTAATTCATGAAAGAAAATAAGAAGAGATAAAACGATGATTGCAATTAAAATACCCATAAAATTCCTAGTTGTTGTTAAAATATAATGAATTATAACCAAGTGTTGTAAAAAATGGCTAATAGATTGACAGCTTAATAGAAATTTTTGATAAAATACGTCTATAAGGATTAATGAATGCAAGATATAAATGAAAAAAACAACCATGAAAAAAGCAATATAGCAGATGAGCCTATAGAGATAGATACGGTAAGTATCGAAGAAGAGAATGCCATAGAGCCAGAGATAGTAATAGAAAAAGAAATAGTATTAGAAGAGAGCGTCACCGAACCTATTGTTATCAAAACATCTCCTCCTAAAAAAATAAAAATCAAAAAACAGATAGAAGCAGAACGCTTGGTAGAAGAAGCCAAAGAGATAGTAAAACAAGCAGATGAACAGACCGAAGCGTGTAAGCTATTGCTTGTGAGTGACTTAAATGCCTATGAAAAAGCAAAAGATTCTCTACGTTCAGGAGGGCTTGATGCCTGTATTTATCTACTCGATCAGCTAGGATATAGTGAAATTAATGCCAATGCACACAACAACCATGAAAATATTATTTTTGAAAGTAAAAGTGATATAGCATCCATGACACTCAACAATATTGCTAGTGGTAAATTTACAGGGGTACTCTATGCGATTCTCGGTGGTGCTGTCTCTTTTGCTACTTTGGTGTATCTAGCTACAGAAAAGTTGGGTATCACCTTAGATATTAGTACACTACCTTCTGTTTCTACGGTAGAAAAGATAGCAGGATGGTTTAGTACTTCTGTGGGCTTAGAAAATGATATGTATATAGGTGCTGGTATTTTAGGATTAAGTACAGTAGCGATTATGGCTCTTATCTATGCTATCCGTGTAGTAATGAAGAGCAATAAAAATCTACTCTTTGCCAATCAACAGTTAGAAGAAGCCTATGGATACCAAGAGGCAAAAGGACATTGTAAATGGGAAATGGATAAAGTAGATACGCACATGCAAGAGACATTAACCACACTCAAAATCTACGAAGTACTACTCAATGAACAAAAAGGAAAACTTGAACGTATTTTATATATAGAAGGTGCAAAGGTAAATAATAATGAATATCATAGAAAATCATTGATGGAAATAGATGAAACAAAAGAGTTGATAGAGTCTATCAGTGGATTTATGAAGATACCAATGTCAGATGAAGGAAAATTATCAGAAGCATCTATAGCATTTTTAGAACAGATTAAAATGAAAGCAAATAAGATACTTACTCGACTTTATTAAGATTTATAATTACCTGAGAATGTAATCTAAACTGTGTAAACCAAAGAAAAATATTTATTTGATATAGTAGTCAAGTAAAAGATTGAGAAAGGATTTACAGATGAGTTTAATTAATCATAAAGAGTTAAAACGACAAATAGCATCAGGAGAGTTAATCTCTTTAGATGATATAACAGCAGAGTTTAAAAATATACTAAAAGAGGTGATACAAACAGCATCAGAAGAAGAGTTAACCTCCCACTTAGGCTACGATAAACATCAAAGCTCAGAGCATTCAAACTCTCGTAATGGGTACAATGAAAAAACAATAAAATCTAAATATGGACAATTTAATGTATCTATACCTAGAGATAGAGATTCAAGCTTTGAACCACAGTTGGTAAAAAAAGAGAGATACTGCTAGATGGTAGTGAAGACCTTATCTTGTCATTGTATAGCAAAGGTATGAGTGTAAGAGATATACAACTATAGGCATACCTTTCTACACAACTTAAATCAGGAATAAAACAGTAAAATACTGAAAAAGACTATGCATGAATAAAAGACTAAAAAAAGATATGAGAAATTAGTAAGAGGTGAGATGAATACTAAACAT
>JAMOTK010000017.1 GCA_027062365.1 Sulfurovum sp. | reverse complement strand
ATGTTTAGTATTCATCTCACCTCTTACTAATTTCTCATATCTTTTTTTAGTCTTTTATTCATGCATAGTCTTTTTCAGTATTTTACTGTTTTATTCCTGATTTAAGTTGTGTAGAAAGGTATGAATATAGTCTATTTTCTTATTTTTATCTAAAGGTTTTACTCTCTTCCTCCATACATCCAAATAATCCACAATCCGAATCTTCAAGTCCGATATATCTTCCCCACTATGTCCTTTCATTTTCATACCATAAAGCGTTGAGTTTTTATCAGTAACAATCAGTTCATTATTGACTATTTTAGTTTCTACTTCTTTGGTTTTAGGGACTTTGATAAAAAAACTTACTTCACCCTTATTTCCTTCTCTATCTATTGCTTCTACAGTAATTTCATGTTCTATTTCCTCCATATCCATAGGTACATCCCACTGTATATCTACCCCTTGTATCGCATATCTTTCTCCTAAATCAGAATGCCCAAGTATTGTCATACCTTCAAGTGGATTGATAAGTTTATACTCTAAATTTGTACTTTCGGATAAAACTCTAAACTGTATAGATACGCCTCTTATTGCACCTCTTCTTTGTTCTATCGGTGGTGGAGCTAATACTATTTCACTTGTAGTCACTTCAATATCACTAGGGTCTTGACCATCGTATCGTGTATCATCACTTTCAAAGGGTTCTATGGTAATCGTGTAAGGTAGAGTATTATTTATATCATTATCTACAATTACTACACTGTTTGAAGGATAAGAATAAGTAGAAGGCTTAAAAGTAATTTCTCTCCTAAGACTACCATCTTGAAATTTTACTTTGTCATCTTCATCCAGTGTAAGCTTTAACCTTACATTTACTGTAGTTTTTAATCTTAATTTCATATCTACACGCGTACCTCTATAAGAATAAAGGTTTTTATCCTTAACGATACTATAAACTAAGAATCTACTACCACTCTCTTTTTGCACACTCACATCTAAAATATCTGATTGAATGTCCCCTATAGAAGCCCTTAGTTTTGAGTTTCCTACATTTTGTAGATAATACGATAAAATACCAATATCTTTGCTATCAGACTCTCTTGTCCATGTGACATGGTCGGTGAGTTCTTCACTATGTCCATCACTATACACACCCATCACTTTAACACTATATCGTTCTCCAAAGTAATAGTTTCGGAAAATCTTTTTCTTTTTGATAAGATTTATAGAATTTTGATTTAACACTAAGCTTTTGAGTATTGGATTCGTATCTAAAACGCTTACCCTTCTTGTAGCATTAGATTCATTACCAACACTATCTTTAGCTATATAGAGAATGAGATAAGTACCCACAAGAGAGCTATTTACATCTCCTATTATCTCTACTGATACATTTCCATCTATAAGGTCAATAGCCCTAGCCCCTAATTCTTCATACCTTTGTCCCTTGCTAATACTCATGTTCATTTCCCCATTCAATATGATAATAGGTGGGATTAATTGAGGATTAGTAATTTTATTAATTGAAACTTTTGTAACGACACTGCTATTACCTTCATTATCTTTTAAAAAAATTATAAAATTTTTAATACCATTTTCACCTGAAGTATCCAAAGAAATACTAAGCTTTCCATGACTGTCTAAAACACCATAGATAACACCATTTAGATACACTATATTATTTGCTTCTCCTGATATTTCTATCACAACCTCTTCCTCATAAGTTTCCCAAGGAGGAAGTTTAGTGATAGTTGGTGCTGAAAATGTATTAATAGGGATAAAATAATCATCAAGATAAATAATAACCATCTTGGAAGCATTTATTGCTATGGTAGTAAAAAAAAGTATGATAAGTAAAAATATAAAATCGTTTTTTTTGGAAAGCATTTATATATCCTTTAATATATTCTTTTAGTATAGCAAGTTTTTTTGAATTTAAAGATTATATTATCAAAGCGTGAAGTAACACTGTACACTTTAAGTTTATTTTATCTATACTGTCATTTAGAAATATATCTATCTTTAAATAAGGAGATAAAAAATGATAAAAACCCACCCCATAAAATCCATGCTACTCATCGCTATGCCTATCATTTTAATTTTGGGTTCTCTTTCGCCTATTCCACAAGATAATACTTACCATCATTTCGCAGATGGTCGGACAATTCTCTTTATATCAAATTTTTGGAATGTTATCTCAAATTTGCCTTTTTTCTTTGTAGGGATATATGCCTTAGATGCTTTGTTTAAAACGCATAGACTCTGTTATCACAAAGAGATGAAAAGTGCGTATATTCTTTTTTTCTTAGGTATTGCTTTGGTCTCTTTGGGGTCGGGGTATTATCATCTTAACCCCAATAATGATACGCTTTTGTGGGATAGGCTTCCTATGGCTGTGGCGTTTATGGCTCTTTTTTCTATTGTGATTACAGAGTTTGTAGGTGTGAAAGAAGGGAAATATACTTTGTATCCACTGTTGTTTTTGGGTCTTTTATCCGTGATATATTGGGCATATACGGAGTCTATAGGTCAGGGGGATTTGCGTATCTATCTTTTTGTACAGTTTTTTCCTATGATAATTATTCCCCTCTTGTTATGGAAGTTTCGCCCTAGTTTTACACTCTATCGTGCCTATTGGTCTTTACTTTTGTGCTACCTTTTGGCTAAACTATGTGAACATTTTGATGAGGCTCTCTATGGGCTACTCAGCGTCATTTCTGGACATTCACTAAAACACCTCTTTGCTTCATTGGGTTTGTTTCTTTTGGTGAGAAGTTTTATCTGTCGTAAGTTTGAGTGTAAACTATAAAAAAGGAAACATCATGAACAGCACAGCATTTTGGATAGCCCTCTTAGCCTTATGGATATTCTTTTTACAAAGTAAAGTTAAACATCTTGAAAAAATTGTAGAGGGGCTAAAACCCCAAAAAGAAAAACCTACCCCTATGCAAGAAGTACCCACAAAACAAGAACAAAAAATACCTATAACACCACTTCCAAAGTATTCAAAGCCCCCTAAACTTCCAAAACCTAAACAGCCTAAAGAACCCTCCAAAATCCTACACTTTATCACAAACTATTTCACTCAAGGAAACCCTCTTGTGCGTATTGGGGCTGTTATTCTCTTCTTTGGCTTGGCATTTTTGGTCAAATATACTATCGCTCACACCGTCATCAGTATAGAAGTACGCTTATTTTCTGTGGCTGTGGTGGCAGGATTTTTGATTATACTTGGGTGGAAACTAAAAGATAAAGAAGGGGCGTATGGGCAGGTCTTGCAAGGATTGGGCATTGCTATACTCTACCTATTGATTTATGCTTCTGCCAAATTTTATACGCTCTTTTCTTTGGATATAGCCTTTGTCTTGATGCTTGGGGTGTTGATTTTAGGCTCAATACTCGCCGTGATAGAAGATGCCTTTGCTTTAGCTCTCTTCTCTACGATTGGAGGCTTTTGTGTGCCTATCTTGACTGCTAGTCCTGAGGGGTCGCATATTGTTTTGTTTTCCTATTATGCCCTCTTGAACCTTGGGATATTTTCTATTGCATGGTATCGGTCTTGGCGAATGCTCAATATCGTGGGCTTTGTCTTTACCTTTATGATTTCAGGATTTTGGGGCATTGTTCGCTATAGCCCTGAACTCTTTGCCAGTACAGAGCCTTTTTTGCTCTTGTACTTTGCTATGTATCTCAGCATTTCTATACTCTTCACCATCAAACACCCTTACGAACCCAAAAACCTCGTAGATGCCACCTTGGTTTTTGGCTTACCCGTCATCGCCTTTCCTTTACAACTCAAACTCGTAGCCTTCTACGACTACGGCGATGCCTATTCTGCTGTGGCTCTTGGTCTGCTCTATCTCTTGCTCTTCTTTAGGCTCAAAAATATCCAAAGAACCCAACTCCTCGCCCAATCTTTCTTGGCTTTGGCTGTGGTATTTTTGACTATTTCTGTGCCTTATATCTTTGATGCAAATGTCGCTTCTGTCTTATGGGCATTGGAAAGTACAGGGATTATTTGGTTGGCACTGAAACAAAACAAAACGATAAGCCGTTATTTTGCTATGCTTCTCTTGGCGATTGCCACGGTAAATTATCCTTCATCCCTATCAGGAGAGACACTTTTATGGAGTGAATATTTCGGATATATTGTTCTCATCTCATCCCTCTTTATCACAAGCTTTCTCTTAGATACCCATCGCCCTAAACTCCCTAGTTTTGATAGGTTTTATGGTAAATTTTTCTTGCTCATTGCTTTTGTATTGTGGTTTTATAGTACCTCTAGCCAACTGCTTCTCTTGGGCATGACTCATAGCGATATGATGCTTGGAGCGTTGCTAGTGCTGACCCCTATACTTTTACTCATTATACGCTTTAGCCATTGGCACTTTCTCACACAAGTCCTAGAAGGCTATTTCTATTTAGGTGTTTTCTTGTATATGCCAAGATATATTACAGCATTTTTACTAGAAAATGGCATAAATTTAGGTATATTTAGCCTCTTTATCCTTGGAAATTATGCTCTCCTCTACTCCTATAGAAAAGTATGGAAAGCCCCTATTCTGCTTCATATTCTTTCTTTATGGATTATCGCAAGAGTAGGTATTATAGAAGTACTCTCTCTTCACCATACTTGGCAAATAGAGGAGTCTCTTCGTCTTATCATGATGGTTTTATTCCCATTATTTCTTAATCTGCTCATTCTCATTCCCTCCTCTTACAAAGGATGGCTAGAAGAGTATAGAAGCACCTACCAATATATTGCCTCTGCTGGGCTTGTGCTATTTATGTTCTTTTGGACTCTTGTCACCTTTGCTACACCATATACCCCCACACAAATGCCTCTTTTGAATATCCTAGACTTTACCCAAGTGCTAATCTTAGCCAATCTTTATTATTGGATACATAAAAATTCTCATACATTCACAAAAAGCACCCGTCAAAAATACTTAGGCATTTTTGCCCTACTCATATTTCTCTTTGTCAATGTCCTTTGGGCAAGAAGCATACAAAGTATGATAGGCATAGACTATGCGTTCTCTAGCCTATGGCATAACAGCTACTTCCAAACAGGGCTTTCTATCTTATGGACGCTAATGGCAATCTTCATCATGCTCCTCTCCAAACGCTATGAAAGTCGCCCTCTATGGATAATCGGCTTTTCATCGCTGATTGTTGTGGTACTTAAACTCTTTGTCATAGAACTCGCTCACTCTGGAAGTATTCAAAGGATTGTCTCTTTTATCGTAGTAGGCGTACTGCTCTTAATCATCGGATATCTTGTACCATTGCCTCCTAATAAAGAGGAGGAAGCAAATACGGAGAGTGATACTTAAAAACGATTTGGATGAAGTCCTCGAAAACCTTTGACTCTCTTAGCACATTGAGGACATAATCCAAATTTAATTTGACTGCGTACCAATGTAATATCACACGTTTCACATCTCCATTTATCCTGTTTTTTAGGGATAAATGAATAGACAATCGCTACGAGAGAAAGAAAAATAAAGACAAAAATAATCCATATACTCACTCCCATATAATGTTCTAAAGTTTGCATTCTCCAAGAGTCACTTCTCTATACTCCACATCCATCAATGCACAAGCACGTTTCATGATGCCAACTTGTGTAAATCCAAATTTTTCAAAGAGTAAATCTGCTGGGGCTGATGCTCCGAAACTTTCCATGCCTAGTACATCATCTGCATAACGGTAATACTCCGTAGCTGTCGCTGCTTCTACGGCGAGAACTTTGGTGCTTGGGTCAATGACTGTTTGTTTATAGGCTTTGTCTTGTTCATTAAAGAGATCAAGACAAGGTACAGAGACCACGTTTGCTTTGATGCCAAGTACGGCTAAATGACAGGCAGCTTTAAGGCATGGCATAAGTTCAGAACCACTTGCCATGAGAGTAAAGTTTGCATTTTTACGTTTTTTTACGATATATGCACCTTTACTTACTTCTCCAAAGTCACGTTTTGGTTTGAGTGTTGTTAGTTTTTGACGACTCAATACAAAACCATGTGGTGCTTTGATGTTAAGGGCTGTTTTCCATGCTTCGATATTTTCAGTGGCATCAGCTGGTCTCCATACATAGAAGTTTGGTAAGGCTCTAAATTGGCTAATATGCTCTATTGGCTCATGTGTTGGGCCATCTTCTCCTACACCGATACTGTCATGTGTCCATACAAAGAAATTTTGGATACCTGTTAAGGCAGCGATACGTGCTGAGGGCTTTAAGTAATCAGAAAAAACAAAGAATGTCGCATTAAAAGGAATGGTCGTACCATAAAGAGCCATCGCATTGGTAATACCTGCCATGGCGTGTTCACGGATACCAAAGTGCAGGTTTCTTCCTTTTGGGAAGTCTCCTAAGCCTTTGAGTTCGGTTTTATTGGACGGAGAAAGGTCAGCAGACCCACCGATGAAGCTTGGAATAGCCTTGGCAATGGCATTGAGGATTTTACCGTTAGAATCTCTTGTAGCCATGGCTTTATCATTAGAAAAGTCAGGAAATTCAATCGCTGTAAAATCTGGATTGAGTAGTTTTTCCAAAGCCACATTTTGTTCTACAAGTGGGGCTTCTTTTTGTCTATGAATCCACTCTTTTTCAGCCAATTCTCCCTCTTCTAATGCACATCTAAATCGAAGCAATACATCTTCAGGGATTTGGAATGTCTCATCAGGATTAAAGCCCTCTTTTGCCTTAGATTCAGCAATGATTCTCTCTCCTAGTGGCGAACCATGTGTACTCGCCGTCCCCTCTAGCTCCATAGCCCCTTTACCAATGATAGTATTGGCGATGATTATCGTAGGTCTCGTAGCAGACTTTACTTCATCAAGAGCCTTTTCTATCTCATCATAACAGTGACCATTTATCTTTTTTACATCCCAATTTTGTGCTTCAAAACGCTTTTGTACATCTTCACTCCATGCGATACTCGTATCACCCTCAATCGTAATATGATTAGAATCGTAGATAAGTACCATATCTTTGAGTCCTAAGTGTCCTGCCAACGCACAAGCTTCGTAGCTAATACCCTCTTGTAAATCGCCATCACCACAAAGGCAATAAACTTTGTGGTCGATAAGCTCACAGGTCTCAGAGTTGACTTGATTGGCTGTATATGCCTCTGCCATAGCAAAACCAACAGCATTGGCAATCCCTTGCCCCAATGGACCAGTTGTAATCTCTATGCCCTCGGTATGCCCATATTCAGGATGCCCTGGGGTTTTGGAGTCCAATTGACGAAACTGTTTTAAGTCTTCTATACTCAAATCATAGCCCCAAAGGTGTAAAAGCGAATAAATCAACGCAGACCCATGCCCACCAGAAAAAACCAAACGGTCACGGTTTAGCCATTTTGGATTTTTGGGATTGTGGCTTAATTTTTCGCCCAATACCACTGCAATATCAGCTAACCCCATAGGTGCGCCAGGGTGTCCTGAATTTGCACGTTGAATCATATCTGCTGCTAAAAATCTAATGGTATTTGCCATTTTTCTACGCATTTTGTTTTGTTCTGTCATTACCATCTTTTTTCCTTTAGTTGTGTCTGTTTAAGTATCTATTCATCAAGGGGTCTAAAGCCATCTGTAGCTTTTTATCAAAGTCTTCAAATCGTCTTTGTAAATCTTTTGCCAAAGTATCTGCTTCTATCACAGTTTGCTCTAATCCCAAAAGATTGACAAAGCTATTTTTATCGCCATCATTGCCTGTGGGTTTTCCTGCTTCTTCTTCACTTTGTGTCTCATCTATAATATCATCTTGTATCTGAAAAAGTAAGCCCAAATCAATACCAAAATCATAAAGGGCTTTTTGGGTAGGGGTATCGAGTCCTACGATAACGGCACCCATTTGTAAAGAAGTGGCAATAAGTTTGGCTGTTTTATTTTGGTGTAATGTTTTAACTTGAGCAAGAGTAAGAGGTTTGTTTTCAAAATAACAGTCAATAGACTGACCTAGAACCATCCCAGCACTTCCTCCATTTATTGCCAAAAGTGTAATTAACTGTATCTTGACATCTTCACGAAAAGGTGCTTGGGCGATACGTAAAAAGGCATCGGTATTGAGTGCATCTCCTACAAGTATCGCCGTGACCTCATCATAACGCTTATGTAACGTTGTATGCCCACGGCGTAAATCAGCATTATCCATCGCAGGGAGGTCATCATGAATCAAAGAATAAGTATGAAACATTTCCAAAGAGAGTGCCACAGGTAATGCACCCTCATAAAGCAAAGGCTGATATGCGTCAACGATACTCAAAAGCAACAAAGGACGAAAACGCTTTCCTCCTGCTAAAAGCATGACCCCTAAGGCATCTTCATAGACAGGATGAAAACTTGGTGCTTTGGGTAAATTTTCTGATAAATATGTTTCAAACCGTTGCATGATAACCTTATGATTTTTATTGGTAAAATTATAGCGAATTTGGATAAAATGACGCTATGAATACAAAAACACACACAACAATTATCACTTGGCTCAAAAGAATCCTCGCTATCATAGCTACCATCTCATGGCTCACTATCATTTTTAATATAGCACAATCCAAAGCCCCATTTGCAGAACAAGCCCCCTACTGTATGGGAAGCACCATGATTATTTTTACACTATTATCCATGCTATACAAAGGATTGGACTATTGGCAGGTAAAAGAGAGATAAAATAACTGTAAAACGATGGCTTTAGCCTCACTTTTTGTTTAATTTAGCTTAGGTATTTATCATCAAATATTAAGCTACCATCTTTTGATTATACTACACTTTAGACAAATTACCCCATAATTTTACATCCAGTATCTAAATCAAAGCCCAAATTACCATCATCCCCAAAGTTCTTCAGTCTATTTATAGTGACTTTAGGGAAGAATGAGCGAATATGTAAAGTGCTAAAAACTCCTTGTAAGGCTAATTTAGTACTTCCAGCGGTAATAATGATTCCTTTTTTATAATGAATCCTCCAAGGTAAAAAATCTTCAATATAGTCCATAATTT
Source organism: Sulfurovum sp. (assembly GCA_027062365.1). Lineage (GTDB taxonomy): Bacteria > Campylobacterota > Campylobacteria > Campylobacterales > Sulfurovaceae > Sulfurovum. The sequence continues at coordinate 44,376 of JAMOTK010000017.1, read as the reverse complement.
TCTTTTCAAATTGGATAGAGGAGAGTTTTATGATGATGAAACACCAAATTTTAAAATAGAGAAAGCGATAATAACTCTGTGAAGTATGCATCATAATATCTTTGAATCTAAAACGATTTTTTAGCTCATTAAACATGGATTCAATATCCCATCTTTTGGAATACCTTCTAATAATCTCCTCGGCTGAAAGTTCTATATCTGTTGCAATAAGTAAGCGTATAGATTGACTATCATCAAAGGTTAACCATAGAACTTTTACTACCTCTCCTTTTAGAAATCTTGCTTTAACTACGGCTTCTTTATATTTAATCTTTACCTCTTTTCCATAAATACACAAGGTTGTCTCACTTGTTAAATCTTCCAAATTGGGCTTGATTCTCGCTCCATACTTTTTAGGTCTTCCCACTTTTTTCTGTTTTGAAATCTTAGGTATTTCGCAAATAACTAAATCTTTTCTTGCCATGCTAATAGTTGAAAAATTATATCGATGCTTTGCCCTTAATATTAGTCTTCCTCGTGCAAACCAACTGTCTGTTAGCATCTCTACTTCTATCTGTAGCCCTCTCTTTGTGATAACATCTCTTATCATCTTTTGAATCACAATGGTCATTGAGATAAGATTTTTTTTGGGTTTGACTAAATAGATAAAGAGAGGTAGTGTTATGCTCACTTTACCAATTTTAATAATCAATCCAAACGCTAACCACTTCTGTCCAAACACAAAGCTTGAACGATTCGCCTTTTGTGCATGGTCAAACTGTTTATGTCCATGAGGCACTTTCTTCTTTCGGCTTCGATACACGATACTGTCATCTATAGATACTGATACTTTTTTGATTTTAAAAAATAATAGTATCATCACAATGATTTCTATCTGTATGCCTACATAATCAAATTTAACTCGACTAAATAGCTTATGGATACTATGGTACTTTTTCGGATTTACTAGCATTGCTAGTTCCGTTAAATACCCACTTCTACTTATCAATTCTGCTTTTATTAAATTTAGTAGCAACTCTTTATTTTTATATTGGATACTTCTTAGTATAATCTCTATGATTCTTATGTGTATATGCATACTTCATAAGAATCATCTTTTTCCTAAATTCTAGCTGTTTCCTCTTTTTTGTCTAAAGTGTAGTGATTATACTAAATGGTTAAAATAAACCCTAGCTAAAATAAGTTTGTAGGTCATTGATAGATATTCCTATCACCTTAATGAAGTTACTCTCTCTGACTGACACAGAATTTTAAACACTCTTGTTCATTAAGAGTGATGATAGACTTAAGTCCCCATCTTTACTTTCTATTCCTTTCTCTGCTTTTAGCTAAAGCTTTAGGGTCAGTTTAAGTTTTTCAATAGCCAGTTCAATATTAGCTTGAAGCTTACTATTTGTGCCTACAAACCAACCAAAGCGTAAAGGACTTTCATTATAAAACAATACCCTTTTATAATAATCATTCTTATCATATACTTCAAATTTTATAAAAAGTTTGTCTTGTAATAATACTCTAATTACTTTTTCATTATTTAAATTATGTTTGAAGTTTGCTGCTTGATAAGCTCCCATCATATTTTTATCATCAGTATATACATATCCCCATGAAGTTAATAATTTTGTAATTTTTTTACCTTCCAAATTAATAAAAAGAAGATTGTGTAAATTAACTGATAGTACATCTGCATCAAACTGTAGTTGCGTATAGCCAAGTTGTAAATGTTCACTTATTGATTTTTTATACTCATGTCTATACTTTTCAATGTTATTCAAGAGTTCTTGCTTTATAGGAGCAAAAGGAAACTCTTTTTCCATAGCTATTTTGTCAAATTGTTGGCATATTTTTGTATCTTCATCTCCCCAATCTTCTTGAGGTTTGCCACTGTCCAAAAATTCTAATAAATATTCACTTGCACCCTTAGAGTCACAATGATACCGATTATTATACTCCTGAAAAATACAATCATCGAGATTGTAGGAATTAATTATCTCTGAATTGAAAAGATATATGTAGTGTTTGAAAAGATATTGTATATTTTGAATATATTCATCTAGTTCTTTATTTACATCTTTCATTTCTGTTTGCTGAATCTTCCATTTGAAGTTTGTTATCTCGCCTCCACCATACATACTATTCCCAGAATAAATATTGTAAGTTATTCCAAGTAGTGGGATATACGCATTAAACTGAAGTTCTATTCGGGAACCATATCCTGCTTTATCAAAAGAGATTGTAAAAACTAATTCATTATAAAAACTAATGAATATTTTGTCCCTTTTAATATATCTAAAGCCATAAGGTTTCAAATATTCTGCTAAGTTAAGTTTGACTTTTTTTAGAAATTTATTATAAACATTTACTCGTTTTACTTTTTTTACCGTAGTATCCTTTATAATTAATTTTGTATCAGAAATTATTTTTTCTAAAGAATCAGCGTTGTCACCTTCATAAGATATTATAGCTCCAAAATCTTTAGCAAGTGCAGAACATACAATCATAACAGATGCATAATCTTTCATACTCCCACCCCAAGACATACTTATACAGAAATCATTACCATCAGATATTTTTTTGAAATCTTCATCATCTTCAGTTATTTCATCTGCCGAAAAATAATATATTTCAAACCCAATATCATTTTCTCCATAAAAGTTACATGGGGAAAAGCCTTCATCAATAAATGGAGTAAACCCTGAATTTAATTGAAGGTCAAAGCCAAGCTTATTTATTGTAGCTTGGAGAGCTTCTCTATTTGGTACCTTTTCTTTTTTCATAAATACATATTGTGTGTTTGACATATAACCTCTTTTATCATAAATATTTTTAGTAAAACACTATACATTTTCTTTAGTTAAACGATAATAATCAACTACGTTTAGATGCATAAGCAAATATTAAGTATCGTATTTAAGGGGGTTATTGGATTGTTTTGGATGTTATTGAATTAAGGTATGGCCGGGAGAGGGGGATTCGAACCCCCGGAGGTATGACCCTCACCGGTTTTCAAGACCGGCACATTCGACCACTCTGACATCTCCCGACAATGAAGCGTTGAAATTATATCTCAAAAAGATAAATCTTAACTGAATAATGGAGGAGCCAACCAGACTCGAACTGGTGAATAGCAGATTTGCAATCTACGGCCTTACCAACTTGGCGATGGCTCCATGAATAAATGGTTTGATGAAACATAAAAAATAATTTATTGATGTTTTATCAAGGTGGTACCCGGAGCCGGACTTGAACCGGCACGGTCGCAATGACCGGGGGATTTTAAGTCCCCTGTGTCTACCATTCCACCACCCGGGCATGGGTTATGTAAGTTTTTACAACTTTGGTATATATGGAGCGGGCGAACGGGTTCGAACCGTCGACCCCAACCTTGGCAAGGTTATGCTCTACCGCTGAGCTACGCCCGCGCATCCATATCCCTCTTCTAAGTATTCACTTAAAATCGGAATGAGATTATATCCTAAAATTCTTTAGAAGTAAATAATATTTGTGATATAATCTTTAAAATTCTTAAATTCTTAAAAATTTATCTATAAAAAGGAAAAGAAAAGATGCGAAGTAATGAAATAAAAGAGGGATTTTCAAGAGCCCCTCATAGAAGCCTATTGAGAGCCACTGGTGTAAAAGATGAAGATTTTGCAAAACCATTTATTGGGGTAGCCAACTCTTTTATCGAAATTATCCCTGGTCACTTTTTTCTCAATAAAGTAGCAGAAATTATCAAAGATGAGATACGTGCCAATGGATGTGTGCCTTTTGAGTTTAATACCATTGGGGTGGATGATGGGATTGCTATGGGGCATGATGGGATGCTTTATTCTTTGCCTTCACGTGAGATTATTGCCAATTCTATCGAGACGGTGATGAATGCACATAAACTTGATGCGATGATAGCCATACCAAACTGTGACAAAATCGTACCAGGGATGATAATGGGTGCATTGCGTGTGGATGTACCTACTGTCTTTGTCTCTGGGGGGCCTATGGAAAAAGGATATACCAAAGATGGTACACCGATTGATTTGGCTACAGCATTTGAAGCCGTTGGCAAACATGAGACAGGGGAGATAAGCGATGAAGAGCTATTAGACATTGAGTGTAATGCTTGTCCTAGTGGTGGCTCATGTTCTGGTATGTTTACGGCAAACTCTATGAATACGCTCATGGAGGCTATGGGTATTGCCCTAGCAGGTAATGGTACTATATTGGCACTCACCCCTGAACGACACGAACTCTATCGACAAGCAGCAAGACGCATTTGTGAGATAGCCAAAATGGAAGCCTCTGAACGTGAAAAATATAGAATGAGAAATATCCTCAATGAAAGTGCTGTACGCAATGCCTTTGCTGTTGATATGGCAATGGGTGGAAGCTCGAATACGGTGCTTCACATGTTGGCAATCGCCAAAGAAGCTGATGTTGACTTTAATCTTAGTGACATTAATGCTATCTCAAAACGTGTGTCACATATCGCCAAAATCTCTCCATCACTCTCAACAGTACACATGGAAGACATCAACAAAGCAGGTGGGGTAAACGCTGTGATGCATGAGATGATGAAGCGTGGAGATGACATCTTGGCTGATGCTTTGGCTGTGACAGGGGAGACATTGTATGAGAAAGTAAAAGATGCAAAGATACTTGATACCAATATCATTCACACCATTGAAAACCCTTACTCAGAAGTAGGAGGATTGGCTATTCTTTATGGGAACTTAGCAGAGCAAGGTGCTGTGATAAAAACAGCAGGGATTATCGGAGAGAGAGTCTTTACAGGGACTGCTGTATGTTTCAACTCACAAGATGAATGTATAGAAGGTATCTTAGCAGGAAAAGTAGTCGCAGGTAATGTAGTCGTGATTCGTTATGAAGGACCTCGTGGAGGGCCTGGTATGCAAGAGATGCTTAGTCCTACAAGTCTTATCATGGGGATGGGATTAGGTGATAAAGTAGCCTTGATTACCGATGGTAGATTCTCAGGAGCTACAAGAGGGGCGAGTATCGGTCATGTGAGTCCTGAAGCAGCTGAAGGTGGGCTTATTGGATTACTAGAAGATGGAGATGAGATACATATAGATGTAGACCAATATATCTTAGAAGCAAAACTTAGTGATACTATCATTGCACAAAGAAGTAAAGACTTTAGCCCTCTTGTAAAGCCTTTAAAAAGTAAATGGCTTAGACAATATAGAGCATTGGTCACCAATGCAAGTGCAGGGGCTGTACTCGAAGCAGAATAGTCATAGAAGAGGGTCTTTATGACTCTCTTCTATGAAAGGGCTATTAGGAAGGTCTATTAGGAAGGTCTACTATGAAGGTCTTCTTGCACCCCTATAGCGTTTACCATAAAATCTTGACAAGTTAGAGATAACTACTTTCTTTTTGGCTGAACTTGCATGAATAAACCTTCCATTACCTAGATAAATCCCAACATGATTGACATATCCTTTGTGTCTTTTAGAAGTATCAAAGAAAATTAAATCACCTTTTTTAAGGTTATTTCTTTTTATATGTTTACCAAACTTAGATTGATTGATAGAAGTACGTGGTATGGTTATCCCATTTTTACGATATACATATTTTGTAAAACTTGAACAATCATAGGTATTTTTAGTACCTGATGCACCCCATACATATCTTCGTCCTAGCTTTTTCTTGGCGATAGATGTAATTTTAGATTGTCTTGAACGGTATGAATTTTTTCTTTTATGTATGATTATATTGTTCTTCTTCACAATAATCTTATCTATTTTAGCCAGTGAAGTTACTTTTCTTTTTGTTGTTTTTCTTTTTGTTATTTTATTATTGGTTTTTCTTTTTGTATGGGTTTTTTTAGCAATTCTTATTTTGGGTACTTTATACGTATTGCTAGGGACTTTTAATATATAACCTAATTTTAAAACAGCCCCTTGTTTGAGATTATTTTTCTTTCTTACAGCAGATATGGTAGTCTTGTGCTTACGTGCGATAGTAAACAGTGTCTCTCCAGCTTTAATCTTATGTTTGACTATCTTTAGTTTAGGTTTTTGTTTAGCTTTTTTGATACTTGCTATTTTTTTAGGTGAATAGGTATCTTTTGGTACGATAAGGATACGTCCTAGTTTTAGTACTTCACCTTTTTTTAAGGCATTTTCTTTTTGAATTTCAGCTATCGTTGTATGATGCTTTCTAGCAATAATAAAAAGTGTTTCCCCATCTTTAATAGAGTGTTTGACTAATTTTATTTTTTTAGGATTGGATTTGCTACTCTTTTTTACGATAAGAGACTTTTTATTGATACGTGAATAGGTATTGGTAGGTACGATGAGTACACGTCCTAGTTTCAAAACCTCTCCCTCTTTTAGACTATTTTCTTTGGCTACTTCATCCATAGTTGTATGGTGTTTTCTTGCAATAGTAAAAAGTGTTTCCCCATCTTCTATTGTATGCGTGACAAGTTTAGCATTAGAATATTTACTCTTTGCATTTTTGGCTAAAGTAATGACTTCTTTTTTTGTAGGGAAATAGGTATCCATAGGCACGACAATCATTTGTCCGATATTGAGCATTTGGTCTTTTTCTAAACCATTTTCTTTTTGAATCTCTTTTGAAGTACTATGGTATTTTTTGGCAATAGTAAAAAGTGTCTCTCCCTCCCCTATCGTATGGGCGATAAGTTTAGCATTAGAGTATTTACTCTTGGTCTTTTTAGTAACAGTAGCGACTTTGTCTTTTTTAGGAAAGTATGTATTGATAGGCACGACAATCATTTGCCCAATATTGAGCATTTGGTCTTTTTCCAAACCATTTTCTTTTTGAATCTCTTTTGAAGTACTGTGATATTTTTTGGCTACAGTAAAAAGTGTCTCTCCATCGCCTATGGTATGCACCACAAGCTTTGCATTAGAATGTTTACTTTTGGCATCTTTTGCCAATGTCATCACTTTTTTCTTGTTAGGAAAATAAATATCAATAGGCACTACAATCATTTGCCCAATCTTTAACATTTGGTCTTTTTCCAAACCATTTTCTTTTTGAATCTCTTTTGAAGTACTATGGTATTTTTTGGCTACCGTAAAAAGTGTCTCTCCATCGCCTATCGTATGGACTACAAGTTTGGCATTAGAATGTTTACTTTTGGCATTTTTAGCCAAAGTAATCACCTTTTTTTTCTTTGGAACATAGGTATTTGTAGGTATCTTTAAAACACGCTCAAGTTTCAATATTTCATTTTCTTCTAAATGATTTTTGGCTTTAATCTCTAACACTGTACTGTGGTACTGTTGTGCTAAGCTTAAAAGTGTATCCCCTGATTGAATACTATGTTCAACCACAGCACTCTTTTTTTGTAATTTTGTTGCCTCTGCGTTTAAAAATACTGCCATGAGAGACAATGCCAGCAGTGACTGATAAAATTTTTTCATATATACTCCTATACGACTATCTATACCCTTCGTAATTAAAGGCTATGTCTTTATAGTATATTATAACAATTGACGATTAATACAACATCAATATTTGGTTAACACATGACTAACACGTTGTCATATTTTTGTGATATTTAACTGCTCTATGATATGGTCTGCTACCCTAAAAGCATTGGCATAAATCGTCCATGTATAGGCTACCGAACCTCCTGTAGGCATAAAACTAGCATCTGCCACAAAGAGATTTTTGACATCATGTGATTGACAATACTTATTGAGTACAGAATGTTTTGGATTATTTCCAAAACGACATCCTCCTGCCACTAGATTGGTAGAAGGTGACGAAGAAATACTAGAATAGACTTCTTTTGCACCCATTTCTACCAATATCTTTTCACATTTTTTTGCGATATATTTACCTACTTTTATATCTTGAGGATGTCCCTCTACACGTAGTTTACCCACAGGCATCCCGTATTTGTCTTTATGTGTAGGGTCTAAGCTCACGAAACAATCATCATTGGGAAGCCAATCATTAAAAATCTCAAAACGTATACTTTTTTGCTCTTGAAAACGTTTTTCCACACGTTCGCCTAACGCTTTTCCCCATACGAGTTTGCCTTTTACTTCATTGTCTTTTCTGGCTCTACTTATGAGGTTTTGGTGTTCAAACATAAATTCTACAGAACCTCCTTTAAACTTTCCATCCCACCAATGGTCAATAAAATACCAATCTAAAATAGAACGGTTAACAAAAAGCCCCGTGGTCATGAGGTCTTCAAACTTTATCTGCTTTAAATTCTCTTTTTGTAATTCTCCTTGACCTGCCCCTCCCCCTGAAAAAATAAGGTTTTTACCTAATTCTCCAGAACTATTACCCAGTCCTTTAGGGTGGTATTGATTGCTAGAGTTTAAGAGTAGTCTTGCACTCTCATGCGATTGAGCCGCCACCACAAAAATCTTGCCTTTGATATATCTTTCTTTGCCTGTAATGGTATCGACTACGAGTGCTGCGTGGACTTTGTCTTGGCTATCACTCTGTAGTCTCTTGACATGACTGTTCGTAAGAAGGGTCAAGTTACCTGTGGCTAAAGCAGGGTTGATAAGTGATTCTCTTGCACTACCTTTTGCTCCTGAGCTACAGCCATAGCTACCACATAAATTGGAATAATAACAAGCCTTGCGTCCATTGCTATCTTTAGACAGCACAGCACGAGGCGTGACCAAAGGGGTAAATCCTAAATTTTCACAACTCTTATCAAGAAGCTTCACTACGGCATTTTCTTTTGTAGGAGGTTGGCTAAAGTTTGGGGTACTTCGTTTAGGTTCATACCGATGGGGTATATGATGTCCTGATATACCTACTAGCTCTTCTGCCAAAGTATAATACGGCTCCAAATCATCATAAGAGATAGGCCAATCTTCGATATTGGCTCCTTTTATCGCTCCGTACTTACTTTTGAGCCGAAAGTCATCAGGATGTAAACGATGAAACATCCCTGACATCAAGTTAGAAGACCCCCCCACGATATTGCCATTCCAAAAGCTCCATCCTGATTCATGTGTAGGGGTAGCCACCCACTTACCCTCAACCTTTTCTTCTATGGTATGATACTCATCAAAGAGATTGGGCGTGACTAAGTCTCTGCGACAATATGCCAATTCATCTTTAGAAAATGCTTCACGTCGCATCAAACGACCTTTTTCTAATACAGCGACTTTGTACCCTGCTTTACACAAAGTATATGCCACAGCACCACCACTAGCTCCTGAACCTATAATCACTACATCATACATCTAAGACTCCAAATACTTTGTTTTTGGGCGAGGAAATGAGCCATAACTACCCAATGCTTTCCACCCTGCTTCTTTGGTATTAGAACCATAAATAGGGTCAGAAAACATCCCCTCCATACTGAGTGTCATAATACGTGATAACCATGAACTTCCATATCGTGTCTCTTCATACGCACGTAAGGCTTTTTCTTTTTCTTTGCTTGACATAGTGTTAAATTTTCCTTTTTCTCTCTTTTGTAACTCTTTTGCCCCCTCTATCACAAAGGCTTTTATATCTTTATCAAAACTATGATGTTGCATGGTATCATATAAAAATTGTGTCATATACATAGCCTGAGCAGACGGTAAAGGACAACCCTCAGGAAACATGTGGTCTTGGACAGCATACAGGGTCTTCTCTACTTCTTTAAACTCTTTTTGAAAGCCATTTATGACTTGGGCATTGAGATAAGGAGACAACCCCAATAAAGAACCTAATACTAAAAATGCTCTTCTTTTTATTTTCATCTTACATATCCTTGGGCTTAGATTTAACGTATCATAGTCATACTTTGTGTAGTCTAAGTGTACCATAAGAGGATGAGACTACACTCTTTTTTTGAGGAGTGCCTACTCTTTTACTTTTATGTTATACTTTCTTTTTAACTCACTTCTCTAAGGAAATATATTATTATGAAAAAATTTCTACTTTGGACTTTGGTCACTCTTTTAATACTTTTATCACTCTTGGCATACCTTCTTTATAGCGAAGGGGCATTTGATAGCAAAGAAACATACACACAAGAAAAACTTGCACCTTTTATGAAATGTGAAGCAGGGAAATGTAGTACAGGGAAATGTGGAGGTAAGTAAACATATTTTTATTTAGATGAGATTTGTGTATTGAGTACACATAGAGTACACAAACCTCATAGTATAGTTACACTGCTAGACAGAGACTACTTGACATTCTTTGCTTCATTTGAAGCTTATACTTTATACAATTAAGGAAATAAACTATGAAAAAACTACTTACATTATTAGGTGCTATCGCACTTACACTTACTCTTGCGACTGCTGCAGATAAATGTGGAGAAGGAAAATGTGGAGATGCTAAAAAAACTGAGAAAAAATGTAATGCTTCTAAAGCTACAGATAAAAAATGTAACGCTGGGAAATGCGAAACTGCTACAAAAGATACAAAAGAAACACCAGCAAAAAGTGAATAGTTCTTTTAAACTGTAGATAATTTACTCAATACCCTCCTTTTATACTCCTATATATCTAAAGATATAGGAGTTTTACCTTCTTTTTATCAATCATTGTATACTGTACCTAATAAAATATAAGCACAAAGGATAAATTATGAAATATTTACTTATCACATTTATGTTACTTCTTGCCTTTACAGGATGTCAAGATAAAGAACATGATGCTCAAAGGCAAAAAGAACATGATGCAAAAATAGTGGCCCAAACACGTGCCAAAGTTTTAGCAGAATTTGAAGCCAAAAAAGCTGAAGATGCAGTAATATTTGCAAAAGCACGTGTAGAAGCATCTGAAAATAAACTTTCAGAAAAGCCGATGACTAAGTTAAATCAATTAGGTATTGACATGGAGAATGGTACGATAGTTATTGATACCAATAAAACCAAAAAGTTTTTCAATAATCTTAGTCAACAAATGCAAGTACAAATGAAAAAAATCTCTCATGATATAGAGACAAGTATTGACATCAATAGCGAAACTATTCATATTGATTTGAATCAAACACAAAATCTTCTCAAAACATGGGATAAAAAAATAAAAAACTTTGTAAAAGAGTTTGATAGTATCACACAAAATACAGACAGTAACATAAGTAAGGAAAACTAGTGCAACAAATAGATATGAATTCAGACGAGTTTCAAGCCCAGCTTGAAAAAACATCCGCTTTTGTAAAAAAAGTCAATAAACAATTTGGTTGGGTACAAAACCCTAATGAAGAGGTAAACGAAGGTGTGACCATGGGATTGGCTAGAAATAAGCTTATCTACGGCAAACAGTTTTGTCCTTGTTTTATGGTGATTGGTGAAACAAAAGAAGAGCAAAAAGCAGCAGACAACCGTATATGTCCTTGTAAACCTGCCATAGAAAAAGAGATACCAGAAGATGGTCTTTGTCACTGTGGTATCTTTTGTACTCCAGAGTATGCAGCATCACAAGATGAACATGATACGATAGAAGAAGTGGTGCATACACACTCCAAAGGACTCTCTAAAGAACAAGCCGAAGTCCTTCTCAAAGAAGAGCAATTAGATGGAGATGAATTAGAAGCACTCATCGAAGCCAAAAAACTAGGAATGATACACTTTACACTTGTAGATACTAGAGAGTTTATGGAATTTCAAATGGGTCATATTGTAGGGACAGATACCCTTGTACCTACCTCACAGTTTTATAACAAAGTAGAAGAAGAGTTAGCAGGTAAAAAAGATGAAGCTATCATCGTATACTGTCACTCAGGAAGTAGAAGCTTTCAAGTCCAACATGCGATGAAAGGTCTAGGTTTCCAACATGTATCTAACCTACGCCCTGGTATCATTGGATTCTCAGGAGAGACACAAAAAGGCTAATCCCTTTTAAATACTCTCGATATTGCCTACTACCTTACCTACGATGCTTATCTCATCTGATGAGATGAGTTCGGGGGTATAGATGGTATTATCAGAAATCAATTCTACCATCCCATCGGCTCGTTGTCTAATACGTTTGATAAAAAGCCCTGTGGTAGTTGCAGCAATAAAAATACCATCTTTTGTAATATCTCTTTGTTCTCTATCCAAAAATACTATACTACCATCTCGTAACGTAGGTTCCATAGACTCTCCATTGACATGAATGGCTTCTAGTTTCGTATTGCCTAGTCCTACCATATTGTCCATAATAGTCCTATCTATCCGAAGTGTTTGGTATGCTTTTTCATCAAATCCATACGCACCTCCACCAGCTGAAGCACGAATATCAGAAAAATAACGCACATGAAAAAACTTTTCAGTCTCCTCTTTGAGCATATCTACAGCTTGGTCAAAAAAGAGCCAATTAACCGAAATCTTTTTAATCGCACAAAATTCTAATATCTCTTCATACGGAATAGAATTTCTTTTTTTCATAGAAGCAAATGTCCCTTGAGGGATATTGAGTGCTTTGGCTACATCTTTGTCAAAGACTTTTTTGCTAATGGTAGTTTGAGAGAGTACATCTTTTAGTTTATCGACAATATCATTCAGTCCTATCATAATGAATCCTTTTAAATTTTATATCTTATTATAGATAAAAAATCTTAAAATATGTCAATTTAGAATATTTTATAATTATAAGTACAAATAAAATATATAATATGAAAGTTTTAAACAAAGAGTTATTAAGTTGTGCGATAAAAATGGGATGCAAAGCCGTCTCTGATTTTGCAATGTTTTTAAAAGTGAGAGAGTCTATCCTCTCACTCTAAATCATCACGCTAAAAAGAGCTTTCTTTTTACAAAAGTAAGAGAGTAACCTCATCTCCTACCTCTTTAGACGTATCATCTTCAGAAGTGACTAGTAGTGCGATGTCTCCTAACATATTGGTCAAAATTGCAGAAGAACCTACTTTTTTGTCTTTGAAGTCTACATAATATTCTCCATGAACCAAAGATATATTACAGGCTGTAAATTCTGCTTTTTTGGCACGTTTTACAAAGGCTTCTGTGAGTTTGGCTTTGACTTTGCGTAAAGAACATTTGCCATGTTGGAGTTTTGCTATCAAGGGGACAAGATACAACAGTGCTGTCACCGTAGAAGAGTAAGCAAATCCTGGTAATCCTATGATAAATTTATCATCTTTTCGTGCAACCATGATATGCTGACCTGGTTTTACACGTACCCCTTTGAAGATAATCTCACAATCTAATGCATCAATAACATCTTTGACAAAGTCAAAATCACCCACACTTACCCCACCTGTAGTCACAACAATATCAGACTTCTCTAATGCCTGTGAAATCTCTTTGGTAATAGTGGCTTTGTCATCTTTAATACAACCCAATTGTAAAGCAGTCCCATCATATTTGCGTACCATTGCTTCTAAGATATAGTTATTAGAAGAACGAATTTGTGCATCATTGGTTTGCTCTTCGCCTAGTTGAAGGAGTTCAGAACCTGTAGAAATGATGGCTACAATAGGCTTCTCATAGACAGAGACATGAGAAATATTTAGAGAACTCATGACCCCAATTTGAGCAAAGTCTATCTTTGTGCCTTTGGCAATGAGTAATTGTCCTTTGGCATAATTCTCACCTATTTCACGGATAGAAAACCCTTGTGGTACTTCTTCTTTGATGAGTATGTCTTCGCCTTGTATCTCTACATTTTCAATAGGGATAAGCGTATCAGCACCATGGGGCATCAATGAGCCTGTAAAGGTTTTGATACATGTACCTCCTATGACCTCTTCTTGCAACGCTGAACCAGCAGGATTGACACTAGCCACATGGAGTGTACCCAAAGCCATATCTTCATGTATAATGGCATAACCATCCATCGCCGAGGTAGGAAAAGCAGGAGAGTTGTGGTCGGCTATCACATCTTCAGCCAATACATACCCCAAAGCATCTACGAGATAAAGCATTTTTGTTTGGTACTCTTTTATCTCTAAATCTTGTATCATTTGTATGGATGTATCAAAATGTATCATGCTAACAATCCTGAACCATCCATTGGTGTACTTCTATTTTCTGCATACATACGTTCTCCATTGATTACATCATATTTCCATATAGGGGCATTGGCTTTAAAATCTTCTACAAAAGTATCTATCAACTCCAATGCAACTCTACGCTTGGGCGAAAACACAGCCGAGATATACGAAGAGCTATGTACAGGTACATCTCCTAGGGCATGTGCCATCTTCACCACAGCACCCAATGCCTGAGCTTTCTCTTGCCATCTGTCAAACCATGCTTGAAGCACAGGTTCATAAATGTCAAAGCTGAGTGCTTCTATCCCATCTTCGGCACGTATTGTACCCACAAAAGGGATATATGCTCCATAGTTAGAAGACGCTTGTTCGTCTAGCCACCTACCAAAAATCTCTTTGGTATCGAGTGACCCTTGATAAAGCTCCACCTTTACCCACCACACACAGGAGGTAAGATAGAGACTTTGTCTCCATCTTTTAGAACAATACTTAAATCATTGACCATCGTATCATTGAGTGCTACAGCACATTTATCTAGCCATTGAGTCAAACTAGCATCTTCTTTTAGCTTCGCAGAAACATCTGCTAACGTATCGGCTTCCATCTGAATGGATGCTTTCCCTATAGGGCCTAAAAATTCTATTTTTATCATCTATATAAATCCTTTACGCGATTATAATTCTTGTTTGGTATAATTACGCTTAATATACAAAGGGGTTGTGTCATGTTATTTGGAAGTATTCGTTATCTTAACCTCTTACCGTTTCAAGTTTTCCTCAAAAAAGCCATCTCTAACAATGCCTTTAAGATGTCCCTACACTACAAACGTGCTGTCCCCTCACAAATCAATAAAGCCCTCAAAAGAAGAGCCATCAACGCAGGATTCATCTCTTCTATTGCTTCTAAAAAACATCAATGTACCAACGCAGGGATTATCGCCCACCAAAAAGTCTATAGCGTCTTACTCCTCAAAGGCAAAGCCCAAAGTGACCCAGCTTCAGCCACCTCCAATCAACTAGCCAAAGTATTGCAATTAGAAGGCAAGGTTCTCATAGGCGATACAGCTTTAAAATATTACCTAGAAGGAGGAGAAGGCATCGACTTAGCCCAAGCATGGCATGAAAAAACAGGATTACCCTTTGTGTTTGCTAGACTATGCTACAATAAACACGGCAAGGCCATCAAAAAACTAGCCCAAAACTTTACCCAAAAAAAAGTAAAAATCCCTCAATATATCCTCAAAAAAGAAGCAAAAAAAAGAAATATCACCCCTGCTCAACTCACATGGTACTTACAATACATCCATTACAAATTAGATTGGAAAGCCAAAAGAGGGTTAAAAAAGTTTTTAAAGAGCTAAGCCTAAATTATTATTTTTTTGATGTAACATTTTATCTGCACTCAAACTTACGAGCATAGAGACCAACACATACGCTAGAAAAAAGTAAAGCCCTACTTCTATTTCGGCACGGCTTACGTCTCCTTTGTTGGCAGTCAGGTAGACCAAGAAAACAGCTACTACAAAGACATCGACCATCGACCATTTGCCAATAAATTTAAAAAATTTTACCAGACTATGGGCAAAATCACTTTTCATAAAGATAGAGACAAAAAGTAGTGTGCTTACTTTGAGTATAGGGACAAAGACAGAAAAGAGTACGATTACTAAGGCTACAACAATATCCCCATTTTCAAAAAGTTTGAGGATAGAGCCTAGGACTCCTTTGGACTCAAAAGAGAGGACTATATCGCCTAGATAGTCTACTTCTTTGTGGATAGTCACCATCAAAAGAGGGGTAATTAGCCCAAAAATGAGCGTAATCATCGCAGACATTGCACCAAAAAAGGTATAGGCTTGTAAAGAGAGAAAGAAAAAAGAAAAAAGTACCCCACCCAAAAGATACATAAAGTAGCGTGTATAGGCTTGGGCTTCTTGCATGGCATGGATTTTTTTAGTGTTTAGGGCTGTAAAATTGTGCTGTCTTTCTGTACCAAAGACATCTCCTACTAGATTCATAGCAAATATCTCTAATTGTCGTTTGGCTTGTTCTTCTGCCCCTTGAAGGGCGACTATTTCGGTGGTGATATTTTCATACGTAATCGCATGGCTATAGGCTTTGATACCAAAAAACACCATTCCTATCAACAAAAAAGAGAGTAGTGCATATAAGATATAGTTTTTAAGTGTATTCATAATCTGCCTTTAGAAGAAGTAAAAATACAATATAGCATAAACCTATTAAACCTACATCTCTACCTACATCCCTGGGATACGTGGGATATGTCCTAATTTAGAGTGGCGACAATACCAGCCCCACCCTTTTTTCATCCAGTGACCGACCCATGGCATAGGTATCATGACCCCACCTTTTTTGCTTCTATAGACAAAAGCAGCTCCATTGCCTGTATCCATGACACACAAGATATTGAGATGTTCCATATAGCTTTTCTTTTTAGGATTTTTTTGTATATCCATAGCGATATTATAGGCTACATTTTTTGCCATGACCTCAGCAACATGCCCTTGTTTGGCTCTCCACTCTGGACCCATGAGAGAGGCTGTGTCTCCGATGGCATATATCCCCTCAAAGCCTTCTATCTCATTGTATTCATTGGTTAGGATAAATCCTGCTTCACTCAAAGGTAATCCTGAATCAGCTACGATACGATGACCTGTCCCTGCTGAGATAAACATAGTCAAATCTGATTCTACTTTACTCCCATCTACAAAGGTGATACCATCTTCTACAAATGAGGTAATTTTAGAGCCTACTTTTTTGGTAATATTGGTCATTTTAAACATTTTATCCATCATTACAAGGGCTTTGTCTCCCATCTTTTGACCTGGTTTTTCCATCGGTGCAAAAAAGGTAAGTTCAAAGTTCTCGCGTACACCTCTTTTTTTTAGATAGGTATCCACATTAAACAGTACTTCAAAAGCAGGACCACCACGCACAGCTGATGAGTCTTTAGGATTGCCCCCAAAGCCCATGGCAATCTTTCCATTACCTTCGTTGATGAGCTTGTCTAATCGTTCATAAAGCTCTGTAGCTTCTTGGGGTTTACCACAAATAGACAGTGTGTGTTCCATCCCTTTGAGTGCTATTTTGTCTTGACCTAATGCCACTACGATATAATCAAAGTCCTCTAAAATACATCCACTCTCTAATCTCACAGACTTTTGAGTGGCATCTATTGCCTCAACAGCATCGATAATACACTCAAAACCATGATTTTTTGCCAAGGTAACAAGAGGGATAGAAATATCTTCTCGTGTCACTTCTCCTGTAGGTATCCAAATAGAAGTAGGATAGATATAAAAATAATCTCTATCACTCACTAAGGTCACGTCTATCTTTTGCTTACGCAAATAAATAGCCACTTCCACACCTGCAAACCCACCACCTAATACCAATACTTTAGCCATCATTTTATCCTCTTAATAATCTATTTTTTAAGCAAGTCTGCTCTAGGGTAGATAAACACTGCTTGTCTCTCTATAATAATAGTCTCTTTTTCATCTGTTGCATACGCCAAAATCTTGACAGGTACGGGCGTATCTTTTTGAGCATCTTTACTCAATGCTTCAGTAGATTCTAAGACCACAACCTTTTTCTTCTTTTTCCCTGCACCAATTTTAAATTCTTCAGATGGTCTTTTAATCTTAATCTTATCATTGCCTACAATCTCAAAATAATAGCTATGGGCTTTTCTGTCTGTGTTGGCAAACATAAAGATATAATCATTTTGTACCACACCATGGTCTAAGACTTTATAAAG
The DNA here is from genome assembly GCA_027062365.1 of Sulfurovum sp. GTDB lineage: Bacteria > Campylobacterota > Campylobacteria > Campylobacterales > Sulfurovaceae > Sulfurovum. The sequence continues at coordinate 26,685 of JAMOTK010000017.1, read as the reverse complement.
TCTAGGAGACTTGTTAATATCTAGTAACATGTGTTCTTTTTTGCTTCCCATGACAAACAGTGAAATAAGCACTATCAATAAAACAACCCCATAAGAGATAATCTTTCCTCTAAAGTAATTGGTCTTCCCCTCATGACGTAAAGCTTCTTTTTCTGATGACCAACGCACTAACGAAGGTTTGCCTAACGCACCCATCACTGTCGTACACGCATCCACACATTCCAAACAGTTGATACACTCAAGCTGTAACCCTTTACGAATATCTATATGCGTAGGACAAACCGTTACACAAGACTCACAGGTCGTACATTCAGCTGAGGCATCAACTTCAAGAAGTGCTTTCTTTTTCTCAAATTTCTTCTCTCTATCATACCCTTTTCCTTGATAAATATCACCACCACGGATAGGGTCATAGACTGCCATAATAGTATCTTCATCATAGAGTACCGACTGAACACGGCTATAAGGACAGATATACACACAAAAGTTTTCTTTGATAAATACCACATCCAAGATGATAAACAGTGCTACACCTACAAGCATCAAGACCAAGGTCATGTGTTCTTCTGGGTTTGATAAATATACAAAAAAGTCTTCAGGAGGCACAAAGAACCACAAGAAGTTAGCCGATGCAACAAAAGCCAATACCGACCAAAGTAAAATAGCCACAAGGTATTTCATTTTGTTTTCCATCTTAGACATATCGGGGTCTTTTTGCTTGTTTTTGATACGTTTGCGTAAGCCCAAAAGCTTTGTCTCTATCCCATCCCTAAAAATCACACGGAAGATAGTCTGAGGACAAGCCCAACCACACCACGCTCTACCACCTAAAGCTGTCACAGCAAATATCCCTAAAAAAAGAAGCATAAGTAAAAATGGCATAAGATACAGCTCTTGCATATCAAATGCTACCCCTGCTAAGTGTAGCTTTTTTTGGTCAAAACTAAGTAAGAAAAGATGATTTCCTCCTATGGTAATCCATGGAAAAGCCAGTGATACCACAGTAGCAATAACATAGGCCCAATATCTCTTGATTCGATACGGTACCCAGTCTTTGAGATATGCTATTTTGCTTGTTTTATTTTCCATGATTATGCCTTCATTTGATTGTGTTTAGATGCTTCTTCAAAGGGACATATCAATACGATATTATCCAAACCTCTTTCTACATGTTCCGAAGAGATAACATGCCCCATACTCTCTGCTAATTCTTTAATATTACGAGATTCAATATAATCTTTCAAAGAGCTTCTACTCACCTCTAATTCACGAGAGATAGCCGATACTGACATCCCCTCTGACAAAAGATTAATAATCTTTCCATGATAAATATCAAACTTAGAAGTCGATTTGCTCCCTTTAGGTCTACCAATATTGGTACTTTTCTCTTTCCCTTCTTCTCTAAGGGTATTGAGCAAAGGAAAAATCTCTACCATACTTGTCTCTCTATTGATACACATACCATTAGAAGCTATCCACAAATCTATATTGTGTGTCAACATACAGTTAATCACTTTGATAAGTTCTTCTGCTCGATCACTCAATATAGCTAAGTCAGAGACAATTACAGTATTTCCCTCTTTCATAGAAGCCAAAAACTCTTCAAAGCCTGTCCTATCTTCAAGCTGTAAATTTTTGGTAGCATACTCTACCACCTCTTTATCTATAGTCAAGGAATGCTCTCTTGCTAAAAGATGAATCTCGTGTTGTTGTGTCACCAAAGAAGGAAACCCAGGGACTTGTCGCCGATATGAATATGAATACACCATTAAAATCCTTTGTTTATCTCGTCATTGTAGCCATATTGATGAAATAAGTCAAGGTTTATTATAGTTTTTTCGTCAAATTAGAGATGTCTACACATATTTTTTAACATACAGGTGCCTATCAAAAGGCTGCGTTAAAGATTATCTTAAAAAAGTATGGATTTGTAGGGTAAAAGATAGAGTGCTTTGCTTACACTCTATTTTGAGATATATCGAGACTATGTGTAGATAGATTCTTTGTTAAACTCTTGTGCAAGGAGGGCATAAAACAATGCTCTGTATTTGTTTCGGTTTGATTTTCCCATTGCTTCACATACTTTTTTGATGGCTGTATTCATCTCTTCTTCACTCAACTCTAATCCAAGCTTTTTTTGTAAAAAGTTCTTTTTAACTGTGTCAAGTTCTGAACTTTGTGTACAAGAAACTGTTTCTGAATCTTTTTTATAGATAGAAGGGCCTAATCCTACCGTTACTTTGTTGATAAGTTCATCAGACAGATTTAGCTTTAATTCTTTTGCTACAGTGATATACTGTGCAATTTTATCATCTCTTTTTCCCATGTTTTTTCCTTTTTAATTTTGATTGAGCTTTATTATAGCTAGAAAGGGTTATGAAGTCAAATATTGAGGTTTTTGTTCTAACAGCATCCAATTGATACTAATCTTTTCTTTTTTACAAAAATACGCCAATGACTCATAAGGGATTTTTTTGCGTTTTTTCATGACAGCATAATAGAGTGGGTCGAGTTCAAGTGCGATGGCTACATCTTTGTCTAAGACTTTTTTGCTGGTACTTTGGGGTAGTAAAATACTTTTCATTCGTTGCATGACTTCTACGAAATCTATCATGGATATCCTTTGATATGGTAAAGTATATCATAGTATATTTTTGGGATAAAGCTCAAAAGTATGTCATATTGACATACTTTTTTAGTTGTCGGTGCTGTCTATCTCTATCACGGTATGGACATTCCCTCTAGGATTGAAGTCTGCTACAAGCTTCATAGACTTAGGAGAGAGCTTTGTATAGAGTGCATCATAAATCTCATTGGCAACATTTTCATGAGAGACATGCCTCATCATAAAGGAGTTGATATAGAGTTTGAGGGCTTTGAGTTCTATAACCAATGTATCAGGCTCATAAGAGAGCCGTAGTGTGGCAAAATCAGGGTATCCTGAACGTGGGCAAAGGCACATAAATTCAGGTAATTCTATCTTAATAGTATAATTCTTTTTATGCTCATTGGGCCAAAAATTTTCTTTGGCATGAATGTCAAATGCTTGTATCTCTTTTTCTCCGTATTTCATATTCTTCCTTTAGTTGTATCTGTTGATAAGTTCGGTTTCATTGATAGGATTACTCACACCAAACCCTTGTATATAGTCTATACCTAATTGACGTAACTTTTTCTTTTGAGGGTCATTGTCTACCCATTTGGCTACGGTACTTACTTCTAAATCTTTAGACATTTTGATAAGGGAGTCTAGCATAGCATACGTTGTTTTATCTTCTAAATTGGTCACATAATCTCTATCAAATTGCACCATATCAAACTTAAAATGTTTGATATACTCCATAGAAGCATTGGATGAACCAAAGTTATCGATACAAATACGCATTCCTTTGCTTCTAAAATCTTTGAGAGTTTTGAGGTATCCACTCAAATCATGGTGTGTTTTTCTCTCATAGAGTTGTATCACGAGCCTAGAAGGATTCACAGATTTTGCTTTGAGTAGTGTAAAGAGATTTTTTTGAAACCCTTTATCTCTGAGCGAAAAAGGGGAAAGATTAAAGGTAAAAGAGATGTTTTCATCTATAAGTGGAAGTAAGGCTATCACATGCTCCATCAGCATAAAATCATACTCTCTTCCTAATCCTAAACGGTTGACAATAGGCAAAAATACACGGGGTAAGATATCTGGATTACCTGCTGATTTTAATTTGACTGCAATTTCATAGGTATCAATAGTATCACTATGAGTATTTAGTAAAGGACGAAATGACAATAATAAATTCTTATTTTGGATAGAAGTAATAATATCTTTTTCTAAAAGAGAGAGTTCTTTGGCATCTTTTTTACTGTCTGTAAGTATTTTTTTATTTTTATCTATGGATTGACTATGAATCAAATCCCTAAGTTGTGCAATCATTTTATCAAAATCATTGTTGCTATTGGTAATGAGTGAAAATTTATACTCCACTTCCAAATCATTAATATGGCTATTGTCTTTGACCATTTTTTCTAAGATACTCAGGATATCCTGAGGCTCTTCTTTAAATGCGATTAAAAACTCAGACCCTCTGTTTCGTCCGATGAGTGTCTTTTCAAAGCCATGTTGCTTAAACAGCAGATGAAGCTTTTGGGTCAGTGTATAGAGCAAGTTATCAATTTGTTCAATACTATAATTTTCATTGAGTGTTGGTAAATTTTCGATACTAAGACACGCCAAAGAGGAGGGTTTATACTGTGGAAGTCTGGCGACAAATGCTCTTTTATTAAAGCCTTGGGTGGCTGCATCCAAGATAGTCTCTTGTACAGAAAGGTTCATCAAAAAATAGATAAAGTAAATAGTGATAAAGGTAAGTGCTGTGAGTAACACCCCATCTTTAATGCTAAGGACAAGAATGTCACCTTTATAAATAGTGGTGATAAATACCAAAAATATAAGGGTAAGCACAGGAATCCCTGCACGAAGAGAAAGGATAAACCTTCTACCTCGTTCTTCTGTTTGTGATGTTAACATTAGACATCCAAATGCTTGACATCTTTGGCATGGCTCTCTATGTAGTTTCTTCGAGGTTCTACTTCATCTCCCATAAATAAGACAAAAGTATCAGAGGCTTCTTCATCATCTCCAATCTTCACTTGTAAGAGTCTTCTGTTTTCAGGTGTCATGGTAGTCTCCCAAAGTTGTTCTGGGTTCATTTCTCCTAGCCCTTTGTAGCGTTGGATATATGCACCTTTTTTAGCAGAAGCTTCCACACGCTCAAACAGAGCAATCAAATCTTGGTCTTTAAACTCATCGGTAATATATTTTTGTATTTTTTTATGGATATGAATCGCTTCATTAAAATGAGGATTACTAAAAAGTATATCATCTACAATCAATTCTTCAAGCCCATCATTGGTTTGGACAAAAAGATGAATACTCTCTTCGGTGGTGCTTTTATTTAAAATATTGTACCCTAGTTGTGCAATATATGCTTCAATCGTTTGAGAAAGTACCGATATTTCTTGACCAGCGATGTCAGGGTTTTCTATCATATAACGCAAAATCTCAGGCAAAGCAAAACGCTTTTCAATCTCTTTGAGTGTCATACGGTAATAGGCTACAAGCTTAAAGAGTTCGACAAGGTCATTATGCCCCATACTCGTACTTTCAATGGCAGAAATACCATTTTCAATAAGATAATCATTTAAAGACTTTTCATCTTTGAGATAAATCTCATTTTTACCTTTTTTATAACGATACAGTGGAGGCTGTGCCAAATAGAGATACCCTTTTTCGATAATAGGCTTCAAAAACCTAAAAAAGAACGTCATAAGAAGTGTTTGGATATGGCTACCATCTACATCGGCATCGGTCATGATAATTACTTTGTGATAACGCAATTTATCTTCGTTAAATTCTTCACCAATACCACACCCTAATGCTGTAATCATATTTTTAATCTCATCAGATTTAAGTATCTTCTCTAATCTTGCTTTTTCAACATTAAGAATCTTACCCTTTAGTGGTAAAATGGCTTGAAAAACACGGTCACGTCCTTGTTTGGCAGACCCCCCAGCAGAATCCCCTTCGACCAGATATATTTCAGAAAGAACAGGGTCTTTACTCTGACAATCAGCCAATTTCCCTGGTAGGGTACCGATGCTCATAGAGTCTTTTCGTTTGACCAAATCTTTGGCACGTTTGGCAGCATCACGTCCACGAGCAGCAAGGAGAACTTGTGCCATAATTGCTTTGGCTTCAATCGGATTTTCTTCTAAATATTTATTGAAGTTTTCAGAGAAAAACTTTTGTACCAACGGACGTACATAGCTAGAACCTAGTTTTCCTTTGGTTTGACCTTCAAACTGTGGTTCTGGTACACGTACAGAAACAATGACAATCAGACCCTCTTTACAGTCATCCCCTGTAATCTTTGTACCTTTTTCTTTGGCAGAAGCATTTTTAGAGATATAGCTAGACATAGAACGTGTCAGACCTGCTCTAAACCCTGCTTCATGTGTACCACCATCGGCTGTTTTGATATTGTTTACAAAAGAGAGAGATTTTTCAGTATCAGCGTCACAATACATCAAGGCAATATCAATTTCTATATCATCAGATTTACCTTGAAAAAACTGTGCCGAGGTAAGCGCTTCTTTACTATTCATATCTTCTACAAATTGTTTAATCCCACCCTCAAAGTGATAGACCTCTTTTGTACCATCACGCTCATCTCTAAAGTCAATGCTAATTTTAGGATTAAGGTAACAGAGTTCTTTAAAACGTTTCATCAAGATTTCTTTTTTGAAATCTGTCGTTTCGGTAAAGATAGAATCATCAGGCCAAAATTCTATTTTTGTACCCTTTTTACGAGAGTTTCCTGTGGTAGCCAATGGCTCTTGGGGGATACCTCCTTTAAAATCTTGTTCAAAAGAAGAGCCATCTCTAAAGACAGTAAGATGTAAGTCTTTAGAAAGGGCATTGACCACAGAAACACCCACACCATGAAGTCCACCAGAGACTTTGTAGGTATCTTTATCGAACTTTCCACCTGCATGAAGGACAGTCATAACCACCGTTGCTGCTGAAATACCTTCTGTAGGATGCAGTGCCACAGGGATACCACGACCATTATCTTCAATAATTGCTGAACCTGCTTTGGTAAGTGTGACTTTAATCGTGTCACAAAATCCTGCCATAGCCTCATCAATCGAGTTATCTACCACTTCATAAACGAGGTGATGAAGCCCTCTTATCGAAGTATCACCAATGTACATTCCTGGTCTTTTTCTAACTGCTTCTAGCCCTTTGAGGACTTTAATATTACTAGCACCATATTCTGCCATGATTTACTCCATTTTGTGGTTTCTATAAGGTAACTATTTTACCCAAAATTGGCTTAGAAATGGGTGTCTAAAAAGAGATAGATATAAACTACAATACTCTCTTGTGATAAGTACCTACAAAAGCATCCCTGAACACTGTTTTTTGGTACTTACAATGTCTATTATATCAGGGTCTATAAACAGCTCTTTGGCATACGCATCAAGGGCATAACGTCCTATCATCGCAGCATTATCAGAACAGTATTCCAACGGTGCTACATGAAGCGTCTTTCCAAACTTAGCACATAGCCCTTGATAGGCATCACGTATATACTGATTGGCAGAAGCACCCCCAACGATAGCAAAGTCTTTTATATCCTCTTTTTCAAAGATTTTTTTGCTTTTTTGGAGTAGATGAAGCTTCACTGCTTTTTGAAATGAAGCACAGAGGTCAGCCCTATCTTGATGACTCATGTTTTCTTTACCTCCACAGGCTTCTACTTTGAGACGTACAGCATTCTTTAGCCCAGAGAGAGAAAAGGCAATGAGAGGAGAATTACGCAAAGGTACAGGTAAATCAAAACGATCTTCATCTCCTTCTTTGGCAAGGGCTTCCACCAATGGTCCACCAGGGTAACCCAATCCCATCATCTTGGCACATTTATCAAAGCTCTCTCCTATAGAATCGTCCATACTCGTAGCAAGGATTTCCATACGCTCAAAGCTCTCCACACGTATTACCTGTGTATGCCCCCCAGAGATGAGCAACACGAGCAAAGGTAAGAGTGAGTCTTTCTCGATGAATAACGAGTAAATATGCCCTTTTAAATGGTGTATAGGAAGTAAAGGGATATTTAGCAGCACAGCCAATGTCTTCGCCATAGCAATCCCCTCCAAAAGTGTCACGCCAAGACCTGGTTGATTGGTCACAGCGATAGCTTTGAGTTGGGAAAAGTAAGGCTTTGTCTCAGCTAGTATCTCAGGCAATGCCACAGCATGAAGCCTAGAAGCCAACTCAGGCACAACCCCTCCATAGACGCAATGCTCTGCTTCTTGTGAAATTTTCTTATGGTATAGTATCTTTTTGGTGTCTATTTCTGTAATAGCAATAGCACTATCATCACAGCTTGATTCGATGCTTAGTATCATGTTTTTTCCCTTATTCGTTTTTCTATCATATCCCATTTACCATGCCCACTATCAGCATTGATATGCCCAGCATTTTCTAAGACATCAAGTGAAGCATCATAATACTGTGCTATCTCTTCTACTTCTGCTATCTTGACCCATGGGTCATTGTCTGAGACAAAGATATGTACCTCTTTGGCATGGATATTGCTAGGTTTAGGACAAGGGAAAAAGGTCTTAATCATCTTTTCTTTGGTATTAAGGCTAGGGATAGATACCATAAAAAGCCGTTCTATCTCTATCATATCTTCCTCTTGGCATAGCCAAAACCACAGTGTATTAGCCAAAGAGTGACACACCACTGTATCTGGCTTAAATTCTTGAAGTATCTGTCTAACTTGCTTAAGCCATCTATTTTTAGAAGGAAAATGACAATTATCAAGCAAAGGAAAGCAAACTGTACCATAATTTTGAGCTATTTCAGAAGCCAATTGAGCTTGCCAATGAGGTGCATCTGACCCACCCCAACCGTGTAAGATTAATGTTTTATTCATTTTATTATTTTAGCATAAAAGTGTAAATATATTATAGATAAAACTCCCTACAATAATAAACATAAAAAGAGGAGGGATAATATCACCTAGTGTAAAAATTTTATACGAAACAAGCTCTTTATAGTGTGTGTCACACCATACACCTGAAGTAGGAGAACGTGGGTGAGCTTGTAAATGCCCTGCTTCCCCACATATATCACAAAATCCACAATACCCCATAGGTATATCTTCAAAGAATTTCTTCATGTTTGGCTTGTCTCGTTCACCACAGTAGCAATGTACTTCTATTTTATCTTTGGTCATAATAAATTCCTTACACGTATATTAAAAAGAATGAGAGGGAGGATAAATTAAGGGATAAAAGAGACAAAGGGCAAGAACCCTTTGCCTAAAAAGAAAAAAGCTAAGACTAGCTATTTCTCTTTTCGATAATTTCTTTTGCTACGTTTTGTGGCACTTCTTCGTAATGGTCAAATTCCATAGCGTACGTTGCACGTCCTTGAGACATTGAACGTAGGTCTGTAGAGTATCCGAACATTTCTGAAAGTGGTACGAATGCATCCACAATTTTGCTTCCTGCTCTTTCGTCCATTCCTGATACTTGTCCACGTCTTTTGGCGATATCACCAATCACGTCACCCATGTAATCTTCAGGAGTTTCTACTTCAACTTTCATCATAGGCTCTAAGATAATTGGGTTTGCTTTTCTACAACCCTCTCTTAGACCCATTGACGCTGCTAGTTTAAATGCCATTTCAGATGAATCGACATCATGGTAAGAACCATCATACACTGTGACTTTTAAGTCTTCTACAGGATACCCTGCTTGAATACCTCTAGCCATGGCTTCTTGAATACCTTTGTCAATTGGTTTGATAAATTCTTTTGGAATTACCCCACCTTTAACTGCGTCCACAAATTCATAACCAAATCCTGGTTCTTGTGGTTCAATCTTAAGATAAACATGTCCAAATTGTCCACGACCACCTGATTGTTTTGCATATTTGTATTCTTGATTGACAGCATCTTTAATCGTCTCACGGTAAGAAACTTGTGGCGCACCAACTTCAGCTTCTACAGAAAATTCTCTTTTCATTCTATCAACAAGGATTTCTAAGTGAAGTTCACCCATCCCTGAAATAATAGTTTGACCCGTTTCTTCGTCAGAAGAGACACGGAAAGATGGATCTTCGGCTGCTAGTTTAGAAAGTGCAACACCCATTTTCTCTTGGTCAGCTTTTGTTTTTGGCTCAACTGCTACAGAGATAACTGGATCTGGGAAATCCATTCTTTCTAAGACTACTTTATCAGAAGCATCACAAAGTGTATCTCCTGTAGTAGTATTTTTAAGACCAACAACAGCACCAATTTCACCTGCGTAAATCTCTGCTACTTCTTCTCTTTTAATCGCGTGCATTTTCATGATACGACCAATTCTTTCTTTTTTGTCTTTGGTTGAGTTATGCACATAAGACCCTGATTCTAAAGAACCACGATATACACGGATAAATGTCAACTGTCCAACAAAAGGGTCAGTCATAATCTTAAATGCCAATGATGCAAATGCACCATCATCTGTAGATTCAACAATGACTTCTTTCTCTTCATCATCCATCATCGTACCTTTGATAGCAGCTGATTCAAGAGGAGATGGAAGATAAGCAACAACAGCGTCAAGTAAAGTTTGAACACCTTTGTTTTTAAATGCAGAACCCACAGTCATAGGAACAATATGCATACCAATAGTAGCAGCTTTAATCCCAGCCATGATTTCTTCTTCAGAGATGTCTTCACCCTCTAAAAATTTTTCCATAAGCTCTTCTTGACCATCTACTTCTGCGATGCTTTCAATCATTTTTTCACGGTATGTTTCAGCAAGTTCTTGCATATCTTCAGAAATCTCTTCTACATGATAATTAGAACCCATTTCGGCATCTTTGTCCCAAACGATTGCTTTCATCTTGACAAGGTCAACAACACCAGCAAAGTCTTCTTCAGCTCCGATAGGAAGTTGAATAGGTACAGGATTCCCTTTGAGTCTTTCTTTAATTTGTCTTTCAACTTCATAAAAGTCAGAACCAGTTCTATCATATTTGTTTACAAATACGATTGAAGGTACACCATAACGGTTTCTTTGTCTCCATACAGTCTCTGATTGTGGTTGAACCCCACCAACAGCACAGAATACAGATACAGCACCATCAAGTACTCTCATAGAACGTTCAACTTCAATAGTAAAGTCAACGTGTCCTGGAGTATCTATAATGTTAATTTGCTTTTTGTTCCACTCACAAGTAGTAGCCGCAGAAGTAATTGTAATACCTCTTTCTTGCTCTTGTTCCATCCAGTCCATTGTTGCAGCACCATCGTGAACTTCACCGATTTTATGCTCAACACCAGTATAGAAAAGAATTCTTTCTGTTGTTGTTGTTTTACCAGCATCAATATGTGCAGCAATACCAATATTTCTTACATCTCCAAGTTTATGCGTTCTTGCCATAACTTAATCCCTTACCATCTATAGTGAGCAAATGCTTTATTTGCTTCAGCCATTTTATAAGTATCTTCTTTCTTTTTGAAAGCAGAACCTTTATCTGTTGCAGCTTCCATCAATTCATTTGACAAACGCTCCATCATAGTTCTTTCATTTCTTTTTCTAGCAGCATCAACGATCCATCTGATACCCAAAGATTGTTGTCTTACTGGTCTTACTTCGATAGGCACCTGATAGGTTGCTCCACCGACTCTTCTACTTTTTACTTCCATCACAGGCTTGACATTATCCATCGCTTTGTTGAATACTTCAATACCTTTTTCGCCAGATTTTGATTCAATTCTTTCTAACGCAGCATACATTACTTTTTGTGCAACAGATTTTTTACCACCAAGCATGATAGCATTGATGAATTTTGTTAATACTTTAGAACCATGTACTGGATCTGGCAATACTGGTCTAACGGGAGCTTTTCTTCTTCTCATAGAGATTCCTTCAATTTATATAAATTTACTCAAGTCTTGTCCCCTAAGGTTAATCTTTATTTTGATTAAATGACAATACCTGCTTTAAATAGACGTTACGTCTAATAACTCAAATGAGCTTGTAGCTCACACATGAACTAAAAAATAGAATTATTTTTTAGGTCTTTTAGTACCATATTTAGATCTAGCAACTGTTCTACCTTGAACACCTGAAGCATCTAATGCACCACGAACGATATGGTATTTAACACCAGGTAAATCTTTAATTCTACCTCCACGTACAAGTACGATTGAATGTTCTTGAAGGTTATGACCTTCTCCACCGATGTATGAAATTACTTCAAATCCAGAAGTTAATCTTACTTTAGCAACTTTTCTAAGTGCCGAGTTAGGTTTCTTTGGAGTTGTTGTATATACTCTCGTACATACGCCTCTTCTTTGAGGACATTTTACAAGTGCAGGTGATTTTGATTTTTTCACTTGCTTTTTACGTTCTTTACGAATCAATTGGTTAATTGTAGGCAAATTCTTTCCTTTGTCAGTTAGTTTGAATTGAGATCATCTCTCTTGAATCTGGGTTCTTACACCACATAAAAATATTTATTACAAATACTTTTATCTGATTTAAACACCAATATTTTTGGGGAACATTATACCTAAATAGTCTTTGATTTTTCTTAGGGTAGGCATTGAGCGAAAGTCAAGACTTTCGCATATATTATAGATTATTCTGTAATCTTCAAATCTTTGAGTATTCCATCATTGATATTATAAATCATACCATGTACAGCAAGTTTTTTTCCTGCTTTCATTGCATTTTTCACAGTGGTAGTATTGAGAACATTGCTCACCTGTTCTTGAACATTAAGTTCACATAATCTATCAAAATATGCTTCTTCATCTTGGATTTTACAGAGTGTATCTTTATGAAATCGTTGCACGTCTTTAATATGTCTTAGCCAATTATCAATAAGACCATATTCTTTTGTCCCCATCGCCGCTTTGACACCTCCACAGCCATAATGCCCACTCACGATAATATGTTCAACTTCTAGTACCTCAACAGCATATTCTATCACAGAAAGGGCATTGAGATCGGTATGTACAATAACATTGGCAATGTTACGATGTACAAAAATATCCCCAGGGGGTAAGCCTACAATTTGATTGGCAGGAACACGACTATCAGAACAGCCTATCCAAAGATATTTGGGTGCGTGTTGTAAAACTAACCTCTTAAAAAAATTAGGGTCTTCATCTATCACAGCTTTTGCCCATTTTTTATTGTTTTCAAATATTTCTTTCATTCGCTACCCTTCTATTTTTATGTGATTTTTTCATCTTCAGAAAAGAAAAAAAGCATGATTAAGAGCCAAACCACGGCAATATCAATAGCCACATCAGCAAAATTAAAAACTGCATAGTTAAAGCCACAATGCCATGCTACATAATCAACCACGCCCTCATGTACAAATCTATCATAGACATTGCCCAATGCTCCACCCAATAGTAACCCTATAGGAAAAGCATAACGCTTGATATAACCCTCTTTTAGAACCACATAAAAGATGATAGCAACCAACATAGCTTGTATCCACTTAAGATAGATACCCAAAGAAGCAAACATCGAAAATGCCACGCCTTTGTTATAATGAAGCACAAGGTCTATACATTCTCCTGCTCTATAATATCCATCCACAAAAAGTGACTTGATGCTTTGGTCAATAATAAATGTCCCTAAAAGGACAAAAAAGAAAATAGCAAACATTCTCATTAGGCTAAAGCACTTTTAAAAAATATTTTACACTCTTGCATCATAGCTTCTAAGGATTTTTCATTTTTACCTTCTAATAAAAGACGCATTTTATTTTCAGTCCCAGAGTATCTAAAAAGATGTCTCATGTTGGCATCTTTTATCTTTTTTATCAGTGTATCATACCCTTCAATACTTTCTAAATCACGTTTTTCATCGACTAAGATATTGACAAGAAGTTGTGGATAAGAGTGATAAGGATTAAAAACTTCACTGGCTTTTTTGCCAGTCGAGACCAAATATGCCAATGCTTGTAACGCTGAAGAGATACCATCTCCTGTCTTCGCATAATCGGAGAATACCACATGCCCACTCTGCTCACCTCCAAAGTTAATACCATGTTTGTGCATCATCTCTACGACATTTTTATCCCCTACCGAAGCACGGTGCAAGGTGAGTCCTTCACTCTCAAGGTATTCATCCAATCCTTGGTTACTCATGACAGTAGCCACCATCCCACCACCTTTGAGTGTCCCCTCATTCTTAAGGTGGACTGCCAGTACTGCCATAAGCTTATCTCCATCTATGACATCCCCTTTTTCATCGACCATGACCACTCTATCAGCATCACCATCAAGAGCGATACCAATATCAGCACGATATTCTAGTACCACTTTGGCTAGGTTTTCAGGATGCATCGCACCACATCCTTCATTGATATTAAACCCACTAGGAGTATCCCCAATGACCACCACATCAGCACCGAGTTCTTGTAGTATGGTAGGACCTACAATATATCCAGCACCATTGGCACAATCAATGACCACTCTTTTTCCTGCGAGACTAATATTTTGGGAAAAAGAATTTTTGATATGTACAATATAACGTCCTATCACATCATCAATACGTTTTGATTTACCTATAGATTTATCGGTCGCTTGTGCTGATTCTAATGCTTCGGTATCTTTAAAAATAAGCTCAATCTGCTCTTCTTCTTTTCTATTTAGCTTATTACCATTGCCATCAAAAAACTTAATACCATTATCATAATAAGGGTTATGTGATGCCGAAATCATGATACCAGCATCACAACGCATATTTTCAGTCAAAAATGCAATCGCAGGGGTAGGCATAGGGCCAATTTGTATCACATCAAACCCCACAGCAGTAAGTCCTGACACAATAGCATTTTCTATCATATAGCCACTGCGTCTTGTATCTTTTCCTACTAAAATTTTATTATTTTTTGCAAATTGTTTAAAATAAATTCCTGTAGCCATTGCTAAACGCATTGCATTCATCGCACTTACTTTCTTCCCTGCTTTACCACGTACACCATCTGTTCCAAAAAGTTCCAAGGTCATTCCTCTAAAATAAATTATGTTCATTTTAACTAAATATTGCTAATATATAAGACTAAATACCCTTTCTATCTATAAATTAATACCCTTTTAATTTTCTTTTAGCTATTATTCGCGAACTATTTTCACTCTAAACAGAATGATAACAACATAACCTACACAAAAGGAAAGACCATGGCAAACAACAAGTCAGCTAAAAAACGTATATTAGTAACTGCTAAGAAAACAGAAAGAAACAGATATTATAGAACAAGAATCAAAAATATTGTTAAATCAGTACATGAGGCAGTAGAAGCGTCTGACAAAACAGCAGCAACAACTGCATTGGCAACAGCAAATAAAAGTATCCACTCACTAGTAAGCAAAGGTTTCATCAAAAAAACAACTGCAGCTAGAAAAGTAAGCCGTCTTCACAAAATGGTAAACAAAATAGAAGCTTAATCTCTCTATTTCTCCATACCTACTAGCCTTCAAAGGCTAGTTATCTTATAATATCCCAAACAATCCAACACAAAGAACGCCTATGTTCAAAGAAAAACTACAACCTTTTATAAATAGACACAATGAAATTACTACCCTTTTGAGTGCACCAGATATTGCTTCTGATATTGA
This sequence comes from Sulfurovum sp., assembly GCA_027062365.1. Taxonomy (GTDB): domain Bacteria; phylum Campylobacterota; class Campylobacteria; order Campylobacterales; family Sulfurovaceae; genus Sulfurovum. The sequence goes on along the minus strand of JAMOTK010000017.1, from coordinate 11,494 downwards.
GAGAATGACCAAACTAAGCAAAGAGCAGTCTGGACTTAATGAATTGGTAGAAAAAGCCCTTATTTATATAGAAACAGCTGATGCTATCGTGGAAAATAAAGAACTCTTAGGCGATGAAGAGTTGGGTGACCTTGCCAAAGAAGAGCTTTTAGAGCTTGAACCGATGCTTCCTCAACTCGAAGCAGAGATAAAAGTACTCATGCTACCTACGGATAAAAATGATGACAAAAATATTATCTTAGAACTTCGTGCAGGTGCAGGGGGCGATGAAGCTGCTCTTTTTGTCGCAGATGTCTTTCGTATGTATTCACGTTACGCAGAACAAGTCAGTTGGAAGATAGAGATTATGTCTTCTTCTGATGGTACAGCAGGGGGATACAAAGAAATTATTGCCCAAATATCAGGAGAAAATGTCTATGCCATCCTCAAATACGAGGGAGGTATTCACCGAGTCCAACGTGTCCCAGATACAGAGACACAAGGACGCGTACATACTTCTGCCATCACCGTAGCCGTTATCCCAGAAGTAGATGATGTAGAGATTGATATTAAGCCCAATGAAATCAAAATGGACACCTATCGTTCGAGTGGCTGTGGTGGACAATCGGTCAATACCACCGATTCTGCTGTAAGGCTTACGCATATTCCTACGGGGATAGTGGCCGCCATTCAAGATGAAAAGTCACAACATAAAAACAAAGCCAAAGCGATGAAAGTACTCAAAGCTAGAGTCTATGAAGCTGCATTACAAGAAAGCCTAGATGCATCATCTACCCAACGTAAATTACAAGTTGGTTCAGGTTCACGCTCAGAGAAAATTCGTACCTATAACTACCCACAAAATAGACTCACAGACCACCGTATAGGTCTAACACTCTATGCCCTAGATGATATTATGCAAAATGGTAATCTCAAACTCGTATTTGAACCTCTCATGGCACATGCAAAAACAGAGGCGATTAAAGAAGCAGGACTCTAAGATGAAAGTTTTACTCAAAATTTTTATGCTTCTTTCTCTTTTTATTCCTCTTCATGCCATAGAATTGAATTGGGAACATGACTACAACAAAGCCCTCCTCCAAGCCCAAAAAGAGGGAAAACTCATCTATCTCATGATTGGGGCTGATAAGTGTAGGCACTGTGAACGATTTAAAAAACAAACCCTTTCCAATAAAGAGCTTATCACTACAATGAAAGAAGACTATGTGCTTCTTTATATGTCAAGAGACCGTCACCCTGTACCAAAGAAATTTGAAGTAGAAGGTGCACCTCGGCACTATTTCCTCAATGCCAAAGGGGAGATTATCGCCGATGGACAAGGAAGCAGAGAGCTAGAGGGCTGGTATGATATACTAGACGAAGTAGAATTACTCCAAGAAGGTGACAACAAATGACAGATTTTCAAAACCTAGAAAAACCAAAAAATATTTCGCAAAGCATCCATGACCTTTTTGATATGGAATTAACCATAGAAGGTGCATGGGGATATACCCAAGAAGAAGCTACCCTCATAAAAGCTATAGCCAACAACATGCCACGCAACCAACTCCAACACATGCTCATCACCATGCGTAGCCACTTAGAGATGAATATCACACGAAAAGAAGAAGAAAGATATGGAGCAATCAATACTAATGAAGTAGCAAGAGAAAGCATCACAAAAGATACACACCTCTATGACAAAGTCACCTACAAAATCACAGCCATGAAAGAAGACCTTTATAATGCATTCATCAAAGAATATAAAGAAGGCTATGAAAATGGCTTAGATTTGAGTGAGCACTTTAAAAGAAGAGAAGAGGCTACGCTTGTGCGTGAGGTGGTTTATTATTTTGAGGTGAGTGACTTGTAGGTTCGATTTTATCGAATATTATACATCTTGTAAATCTATCTGACCCGATGACTTTAGCCTCGTCAAAAGGTGATGCTAAAGAATTATTTACGTGTTTTACAAGAAGTCTATTAAAAGTTTAGCCAACAAATGGATTTAAAACCTTCACATCAAGCTCATACCCTATATGATTAAGTTTATGGGTTATTTTGTTTGGCTAGCCTTAGTGTGTTAGATAACTCTTGTATAATAGCCTTAAGTACATTTACGACTACACTATTACCAAACTGCCTATAAGATACATTACGATTTAGATGCAAGATAAAATCTTCAGGAAACCCAGTAATCCTCATACACTCTCTAGGTGCAAGTCGTCGTATCACTCCATCTACCATATATAGCCCTGTTTTTGCACCCACTCCTCCACCATAAGCAGACAGAGTAATAGCGTGACCGAGTGGATTATAAATCCTCTCACCTTGACCACCTTTATTGACTATACCTACTCTTATTGGTTTTTGTGGATACTCTCCAAACATATCTGTGCCTATCGCTACTTTTTCTTTAAGTATAATATCCTTTCTATTGATAACTAAACTCTCTGTCTCAGCTGCTGATAATAGGAACTCACTTAGAGTCGTAGCCCCACCATAAGAGCTAGGAAAAGTAAAATCACGAATACCCAAATCTTCTCTAAATGCTACTATAAATATCCTTTCTCGTTTTTGAGGCACTCCAAAATGTGAGGCATTAAGGACTTTATGAAAGATTGTATATCCCAACTCTTGTAGTGTCTCTTTGACCACAGATAGAGTCTTCCCTCCATCATGCTTCTCAAAATTTTTTACATTTTCAAGTATCATCACTTTGGGTTTATGATAAGAAGCTATCCTCACCACATCAAAGAAGAGCGTACCTCTAGTATCCTCAAAGCCTTTTTGTTTACCTGATATACTAAACGCCTGACAAGGAAAACCTGCACAGATTATATCATGAGAGGGTATCTCATCAGCCTCTATCTGTGTAATATCTCCAAACGGTCTCATCTCATAGTTAGCCTCATAAGTATCTTGACAATCCTTATCCCACTCCGAAGCAAAAACACACTGCGCCCCAAAGCTACTCATAGCCTGATGAAACCCACCTATACCTGCAAAGAGGTCTATATATTTTATATTAGTTAAGCTCATCGATTTCAAATATCTCTAGTGGATTTAATTTAAACTGCAAACTTGTTGGGTCAGGAGTACCACCTTTTCGTTGCATTGTTATTTTGCCTATTTTTAGACTTCCTCTTGGACTCATCTGCACCTCTCCTTTTGCATAAAAGTTACAAGTGGTATTTATATCTTTCAAAATCCAATCTATCTTATTCCTATCTTTAGTATCTTTGCGTGTCACCAAAAACCACTCTGCACAGAGTCCACCTCTACCCTTTATCATATCAGAGATAATCAAAAATTTGTTCTCTTCAAAAAATCTCTTTATCTTCTCTACAATCTTACTAGGCATCTCATACAAAAAAAGTCGTCTTTTATCTTTGTCTTTTAAAATTGATAACTCTTTTTCACCCAAAATATCTTTTGGTAAAATCTCACCAGTAAAGAGTTTGAGCCAATACTCTATCTCATCATCAAATCCCCACATATTTTTATAAGTAGATATGGGTCGCTTATCTATTTGATTAAATCCTGCCGAACGATTGGCTTTTTTGAGTGAGATATTTTCTATATAAACTACATTATCAATAATTATATTTATGCGTACTTGAACATCAGCTTTTTTATATCTAATAGTCTCTTCATACCTATCTTCTGTTACACCCAAACCTATAGCTTTTCTCTTATTGATGCGTACTGGTATTTGGATAGCTTCTATAGAATCAATTTTTTCAGGACTGTATCCCATTATCTCTAACCACAATCTAGATTCATTGTCATTTTTAAAGTCTATTATTTTTTGACAAATATCAGCTTCATTTAGAAAACCACCTTTTGCTGTAAGTGAACCTATTTGGGATTTTGTCATGATTTAATCCATTCAAGAGGAATAAGCTTCTTGTCATCATTCCAAACCTCTATAAGAGCATCTTGAAAATTGTCATTATCAAAGTTTGCATGGTCTGTAATAATAACTTGTAAATTTGGAGAAAGCAATCTTACAATTTCAAAAATAAACTCAAACATTTTTTCATCAGATTTTTCATCATCACTTTTTAAATTATCAAAGTTTTTTGTACCAGTAGGATAGTGTACTTGCGTTGGTTGGTCAAAAATAATAAAATTAGGGACAGGTCGTTTTGTTTCTATAAAATATTGATGTAATGCAAGATGAATAAAGAGATGACAAGCTAACCAATTTTCACCACTTCCCATATCATATAAAGCTTCTGTTTCTCCATCTATAGAATCTGCAAAAACAGTTAATTTATTACTATCAAATCTTAAATTATGATTTGTATATTCCCACTCTAATTTACCACTCCAAGAACTCATTAAAATATTAATCCTATTTAATATAGCACTAAGTTTATTTTCTTTTTCATCTTTACTAATTTGAGATTCTAACTCTTCAATCTCATTGTATAATACTTCTATCTGAATATTTAAATTAGAATTATCTTTTGTTGTATCTAAGCTTTCTAAAAATAAAGTAATTTTTCCAAGTAAACGATTTTGCTTATCACTTATATCTTTCAATTTTTTTAACTCTTCATCTTGCTTGTAAATATTTTCTATACTTGTTCTTCTCTCATTAATTTTGTTTTTAATCGTATCTTTTTTATCTTCTAACTCAATTAATAATTTATTAATTTTTGGCTTTTCTTTTTCTGTAAAATGTAAACTATTTTCTAACTCTATCAATGATTGATTAATTAATTCTATAGTAGGTGTAATACTCTTAACTTCTTCTCCGAGTAAAGAGTTCCAATATTTATGCTCAGTTGGTTTTTTATATAATCCTATTGATGACAATCTATTATATTGATTTTCTGCCTCATTTGTAAAATCATTACTATCCTTACTAAAGTCTTTAATTGCATTAATCTCATTTTGAAGTAAAGTAAGGTTTTTCTTCAATCCTATTCTTTCTTCAATTAGTTGTTTTAGTAATTGATTTTCAGAGGATATATATTGAGGTGTTTTTATATGTTCTAAAATTCTTTTCAATTCTACTATAGCTTCTGAATCTTCTATATAAGTAAAATCTTGTTTAATTAAATCTAAATTTTTAGCTTCTTCTAATATTAAAGCTAATTGTCTAATACTTTGAGAATAAATAGATTCTTCAAGTTTCTTTTCTCTTAAAAATTTATTTAATTTCCTCTTTTTTATTCTAATTTTTTCTTGAATTAATAATTCATCTTCTCGAATTGCACCTAAAATATAAGGTAATGTATCTTTGATACTTTGAGGAATAAAAGGTTCATCTTGTTTAAAAAATAAGTTTTTAGGTTGAGCAATAATATATTGTGGTTGAAAACAATAATATTTACTATGCTTAAATGTTGCTTCTACTGAACTCCGAGTATTATTATCTGCTATATGTAAATTATCACTTATATTTAACATATTAGAAAAAAAGTGATTTAATGCTACAGTATTACTATTTTCTTTTAGTTCATTAAAATTAGGAATACCTACATTATCATTATTTAAAAAGAAAATATCTTTTGTAGTTTTTTGACCTATCAATATAGGATTTTTTCTTGCTATAAAAACTTGATTATTTTTAAGTTGTATTGTTATTGCAAACCAAGTAACACTTGCTCTGATTTCTGTACCTTTTACATTAAACTTACTACGCCCTAAACAGTAATCAATAATCTCAATTAACGCTGTTTTTCCTGTTCTTGACTTTCCACTGATAATATTTGTTTTACCTATATTAAATTTTAATACTCTTGGGTCAAAAAACTCATCTTTATAAAGCACTATATTTTTTATTTGCATACTAACTTTCCTTTTAAGGCTTTATTCCAAGTAAAGAATAAATTGTCTTGATATTTCCACTTCTTCCAAGCCATTTACCGAGCATTTCTGCTTTCTTATATATATCATCTATTTCATTACTATTTCTATATCCTATTTTTCTTCTGCTATAGGGAACTAGTTCTAATTCTGCTTGATTATTTATTTTAATAGCTTCATAATAAATCAAAAACTGGAGACTTTCTCTTGTATATGGCACAAAATTTTTGATTCTATTTCCTATGAAAATTTTCACAATAGCATTCTCTTCAAACCATTCATAAAAATTTTTACTTACTGATTTAGGGAGTCTATTTCTTGTCTCTTCATGTAATAATATGGGTAAAAATAAAAATGTAAGGCTAAAAGGTAATCCTTGCTTTGTTTCTTTTGTATATGCTTTAATAGCAATCCTTAGAATCTCTCCACAAAAAGCAGGATTTAAAAGATTTGCGACGACTACGGGTCTATCTTCCCACTTAGGTATCATTTTTCAACCTTCAATAAGTTTTCAAAATTAGGATGCCATCCAATTTTTAATCTGTTTGCTAACATATGACAACTACCAATTATCAAATAAGTCTCCTCAAACCTTTCTCTAATAAAAACTCTTGGTTTTGTTTCAATGTAAAATTTTTTATAAAACTTGTTGCCTTTAATTTTCTTTTCATCATCAGATACAGTCTCACTATCATCTAGTAGTAAATCAAACTTTCTATCCCAATCATCAATTAATCTGTTATCATAATCTATCTCTTCTTGTGGATTTAATAAATTTTCTCTTAACCATTTAGATTTTTGATTAAATGCTCTATAATAATCACTAATAGCTGTGTTCTCCATTCTTGATGAAATATTTATAAGTTGAAGTTGTTTAATAAAATTCAAGGATTTTACTTTTTTTAATTCTTCGGTAGTAAGTGAAATTTTCTCAGAAAAATCCATTGGTAAATTATCTTTTTTTAAAGTATAGCTAATAGTATTCACTTGTATTTCTAGTTCACTGAAACTAATAAATTCTTTTTTACCTTGCAGGTGTAAAATAGAATTATTTAAAAACCACCCTACAAGTCTTTCAAACAAAGCATTTACTTTAGATGGTTCTGTTGATAATCGTAATTCCTTTTGTATTTTTTCTTCTATATCTTTAAAATCTAAAGAAGAATCTATAATATGTATATTCTCAATAAGTATTTTTTGTTGAGAAAAAGATAGTGCTTTAAATGCTATATAACCTTTTTTATTTGTTGCATTATTTTCTGTTTCTTTTGCTATGAAATTTAATTTTTCTATGATAGTGTTAATATCTGTTTTATTTTTTATATTAAAAAGAACAGAATCCTTAGAAATATTTTCGGTAGTTATTAATGTAAAAATTGTATTATCTATATCAATAGTATTCTCACTAATTTGCTCACACCAAACGCGTATAGTTTTCCAAAAATCTGAACTTCTATCACTAAGATTTGTACTTCGTTTTAAATGATATTTTGTTTGATATAATTGAGCTCTATTTTCTATTTGTAATTCTATATCATCTAAAGCTTCTATCAAAAGTTTAGAATTACTTTCTTGTTTTGAATTTAATAACAATAATAATCCATATTGTATTTGATATAAATACCCTAAAGATGGCTCTTTCGCTGAGAAATTAAGATTATCCTTTTTATCACTCATCTCTCAACTCTTTTCCCACTCCTTGAAGTGTCTTAAAATGTTCTATAGAATTATCAAAATCAACCAAAGGCATATTATCTGATTTTATATCTTCTCTTAGTTTCACTACTCTATCTTGGCGTTTATAGAAGTATGGGTCTAGCTCTAAATTTTTATCTAAACTCTTAAAATCATCAATATTAGATTTCTCTTTACTCGTTGTAACTATCTCTACTCTATCATCTCTAAGCTTATTTAAAAACCATAATATCTTATCATATAGTGGTTGATTTGGTATATCTATAGTTAATTGCATAGTAACTCCTTTTTAAATATTATCATATTAATGAGGCATATGGTTCAGGTGAACGTAATCGTATCATCTTTACATGGAGTGGCAAGTATAGATTACTACAAAATATGCTATGCTATCTACACTAAATCAGAGAGGAAGACCTAGAAAAGATGTGTAAAAGTATCCTGTTCTTTTTACTCCTCAGTCACTTCATTAATCACAGCGTTCATATCTTTTTGTGCTTTGACAAGAACAGCTTTGGACTCTTTGTCTACTACATCAATAGAACTAAACCAGTTATAGGTTGATGGATAGGCAAGGTGTACTACTTTTTCACCTTTTTTCTTATACATATAAAATGAACATGGGGCAAATGCTCCTGCTTCTGGGTGGGTTTTAGAGACTTCAAAGATGACCGCTACTTTACAAATAGAATAGACATCAAAAAAATCATAGGTCTTATTTCCAATGCTACTAAACCCTGCCATTACAAATCCTGAAGTAGCAAGTCCAGCTTCTATCTCTTCTTGAATCCCCTCAACTTCGTCTTCTATCTCTTCATCTTTTACATCCATACTCATGGTAAAATAATTAACAAGCTCCCCTTCTGCTTTTGCTATTGTATAATTTACTTTTTCAAATTTTCCATGAGGCAGTGCTTTTGCAAAAACATCAGCGACATCTTTCATATATGCAATAAGTTCCACATTATCTACAGGGATACCTGTCACTTTAGCAATACCTGCTACATCCATAGATGATACAGAAATAGTTTTTTCACCTTTTTTTGTATAAATTGACATACTTAGAGGGGTGAACAATGCAATTTTTGGATACTTTTTGAGCAAGTTTTGTACTCTGTTTTCTTTATAGAGTATCATTAAGTTATACGCATCATGTGTGTGTTTTTTGAACTTAGCGTCAAATGCTTTGTTCATATTGTTATTGGCTATCGTTCTAAATCCTGCATCTTTAAATGCTTTTTGAATGGTTTTGGCTGTAATTTTGCCTCCATTATTGTCTGCTGTAAATATACGAATATCTTGTGAGGCATTTGCATTTAATCCAAACACCAAGACGAGTACGACTACTAAAGTTTTAAAATTCATTTTACTTCCTTATCTTTATTTTAATGGGCTATCATAGCTAAAATACTATTATCTTTGGTTTATAAGAGTACTCTTATCTTTAAGTTCACTGTAGTATAATTTTCTTTTTTAACGTATATTTTACCCCTCATCAAGGACACTTTATTCATGTATAAAAATAGTATATTTTCAAAACTACTCAAAGAACCTCTTTTACACTTTTTACTTATTGGCGTTGGGCTATTCTATCTTTCTTCACAATTAAATAAAGAAAAAGATGAAAACACTATGCAACAAATCATTATTAATACCTCTAAATTAGATAGGATTAGTCGTGCTTTTATAGAAGAAAATGGGAGAAAAGGCACAGACATAGAGCTACAAGAGCGTGTAAAGAGAGACATCAAAGAAGAGATATTGTATCATGAAGCCTTAGCCCTAGGACTCGATAAAGACAATATTGTCATACGACATCATCTAGCACAAAAAATGCAATATCTTTTTGAAGATATTAGTATCATCGATGAACCAGAGGATGAAGTCTTAAAGAAATACCTTCAAGAAAATCCTAAAAAATTTAACAAACCATTTGATGAAATTAAATATCAACTCAAAAATGAATGGATAAGTAAAGAACTCAAAAAAGAGAATGAAATATTTTATGAAAATTTAAAAAGCCATTATAAAATTATGATAGACAATGACGTACGAAAATCATTAAATATGCGTGTTCTTTAAGCATGAAAATAAAATTTTCTTTACTCCTTATCCTCCTGTCAAGTCTCTTTTGTATCGCAGATGAGATTAAACTGTCCTATTTAGAAATCAAAGAGAGTACTCCCCATCACTACTCCATGTTACTAAAACGCTCTTCAAGAAAAAATCAAAAGTTACCTATTGAGCTCATCATGCCAAAGGAATGTATGCCAATCTTAGGTAAAATAAGTCACTTACTTAAAAGTACCTATTTAGACCGTTGGGAGACAAAGTGTGACAAGGGATTAACAAATAAAAGCATTGTTATCAAAGGTCTAAAAAGTACCGATACCGAGCTACTCTTACGTATTGAGCTTCTTTCTGGTATCTCTCATTCGATACTATTAGGTCCTTCAAAGCCATCCTATCATATCCCTCAAAACACCTCTTCTTTTGAGATAGTCCAAACCTATACATGGTTAGGGGTTACACATATTTTATTAGGGTTTGACCATCTTCTTTTTGTCTTTGCACTGCTCCTTATCGTCAAAAGTGTACGTCGTTTACTTTGGACAATTTCTGCATTTACCTTAGCCCATTCTATCACCATGGCAGTAGCAACACTTGGAATAATCACTGTCCCTCAAGCCCCTGTAGAAGCAGTTATTGCCTTAAGTATCGTTTTCTTGGCTATGGAGATTATACATGAGAAGCAAGGAAAAGTAGGATTAACCTCACTGTATCCGTGGCTTATAGCATTCATTTTTGGATTATTACACGGCTTTGGTTTTGCAGGGGCATTGGCTGAAATAGGCTTACCACAACACGCTATTAGCCTAGCCCTTATATTTTTCAACATCGGTGTAGAGTTAGGACAACTCATGTTTGTGGCAACGATTGTATTGATAATCGTGATACTACAGCGTTTAAACTATCCAGCTTTGCTAAATAAGCTAGAAAGTAATGTAGTCTACATAATAGGTGGGCTGTCCTCTTTTTGGCTTATAGAGCGAGTAATCTCTTTCTAGTAAAAGTAAAAAGAAGGTTCCTTCTAAAAAACTGTGGGTAATCCAAAATCAGCTATAATCAAAATATAAAATTCACTAAAAGAGAAGAGATGACAAAAGAATTATTCCAAATGGCATTAAATGTAACAGAACCGTGGTTTGTAAGTGACTTGAAGTTTGATGTAGAGTCCAAAAGATTAGATGTCTATTTGGACTTTAAAAAAGGAAGTGTCTTTGATTTTTTTGATGAGGAAGAAGAGCAAGAACTTGTGGGATTAAAAGCTTATGATACAAGTGATAAAACATGGAAACATTTAAACTTCTTTGAACACGAATGTTATCTAAATGTGCTGTAAGCGAAGCGAGGAAATGCCCTTGGGGTGCTAGAGTACCAAGTAGGTCATTTTCATACAATATAAATTCCATTATGTAACTAATCTACCCAAAAAATCAGGATTATTTCCACAACTTTTAAAAATACCAGACATATTGAGGCTTTTGTTCTTAGGCTTATATTTGTTTAGGTGAAGTTGTATGCAATTAATAACAAAACTCCTTAGAATAGCTAATCCAAAAGGATTAACTGATATTTTACAATCATCCTCTTTTGTTAATCTGTCTTTATAGTAATGGTAGGTTTCACAACACCAATGGTCTTTGATTCCCTCTTTAAAGTAGCTGGGGCTTTCTATGAAATTTGCAATTAAATATTGCTCTTTTACTGTTGTTTTGCCCTTCATATCATTTATATGTTTTACCTGCTTGATGATTGATTTTATATGGCTAAAAGAACTATTATCTATCAGTAATTTATCACTTTTTTCACTTAAAACATAAGTCTCTCTTTTTACCCATTTGTTCCCCTCAATAGACTCTCTTTCATCTTTCTCTTCTACTATAGTATGCACCTCTTTTGCATACTCCTCTTCAAAGGCTTCACTTACTTGTTT
>JAMOTK010000016.1 GCA_027062365.1 Sulfurovum sp. | reverse complement strand
GAGGTGCATACTATAGTAGAAGAGAAAGATAAAAGAGAGTCTATTGAGGGGAACAAATGGGTAAAAAGAGAGACTTATGTTTTAAGTGTAAAAAGTGATAAATTACTGATAAGCAATAGCTCTTTTAATCATACAAAATCAATCATCAAGCAGGTAAAACATATAAATGATATGAAGGGCAAAACAACAGTAAAAGAGCAATATTTAATTGCAAATTTCATAGAAAGCCCCAGCTACTTTAAAGAGGGAATCAAAGACCATTGGTGTTGTGAAACCTACCATTACTATAAAGACAGATTAACAAAAGAGGATGATTGTAAAATATCAGTTAATCCTTTTGGTTTGGCTATTCTTAGGAGTTTTGTCATTAATTGCATACAACTTCACCTAAACAAGCATAAGCCTAAGAACAAAAGCCTCAATATGTCGGGTATTTTTAAAAGTTGTGGGAATAACCCTCACTTTTTGGGTAGATTGGTTACATAAAGGGATTTATATTGTATGAAAATGACCTATCCTTGTTATAGTCCTAAAAGGAGTACATTTCGGAAACGATGTCTTTAGCCTCGTCTATAGCCAGCTCATCCGAAAATTTTTATTACATAAGCACTAACCACTGCCAATATCTTAATCTCTTACACAACGAACTGACGCAGTAGAACTTTTATTTAATTTACTACTACTGCCATCCAAGAAGTTAATGCTCCATGCATGGTTTTTATCTTTAGAAGAAGTTGTACTTGTCCAATATGGATTAGATTCAGTAGTAGCAACAAATGCATCATTGATGCTAGGATTGTATTTTGAATCATCTACAAGCGTATATAACTCATTTTTGTTTGCTAGTCTCCATCCTACATCTTCACAGCTACTTATAGCTTCTGTCCAAGTAAGATTTGTTGCTGTTGTATTTTGCCATTCTAGACCAGTAATACTGTCTGGCACTGTTGTTGGTACTGCCAAACTAAGGCTACTCATAGCTATTAAAATCAATATATTTTTTTTCATAAATTTTCCTACCTTATTATATAATTTTAGCTTCTCATCCATAAAAGGAAGAGAATGCTTTTGTGTCACTTATTCTGAAACTCTTACACAACGGATGTAGTGTTCTGCATCTTTACTTACACTATTTGACGACCCTTCATTGAAGTCTACATACCATGCATTATTCTCAGAAGAAGCACGAGAAGTGGAACTCCAATAGTAAGCATCTGCTGTATTTTGGAACTCACCATCTATCGAAGGTGCATGTGTACTTGCCAAATTGATTTCTTGCAGTTCTTTTCTTGTTGGGAGTCTCCAGTCTACATAAGTAGATAATTCTAAGTCTTCACAGTAATTAGTAGCTGTATCACCTGCTGTATTATGATAATTTCCATCAGTATAGCTTTCTGATGTTATCCATGGTTTTGTTACAGTTTTTACAGCATCATCGTCTGCCCACATTAGACTTGTAACTGTATCTAGCACTGTGCCATCATCATATCTTGTGTAGCTATATTCAAATCCTGCTTTATAGTAACCATCATCTTTTAGTGAATTATCACCAATTACTTGACCATTTTCATCATAACTTACTGTCTGTCCTGTTTTCTTAGGTGCTTGTGCTTCTGGTACATCATAAACATTGATAGTCACATTTTGATATGCTTCATTAAATCCATCACTTACAGTAGCAGTAAATGTGTATTGCGTGATACCACTTTCAAAGTCAGGTGCTGTAAGAAAGGTTACTACACCTGTAGAGCTATTGATTTCGAATGATTCATAATCACCTCCTGAAATACTATAAGTTAAAGGGCTGTTGAAGTCATCTGTTGCATCTAAATCAATAGCATCTGTTTGATTCTCTGCTACGCTAACAGTGTCTCCATTGGTAAAGACAGGTGCTGTATCATCTAGGTTTGTAACGGTAATAGTAACCTTTTGGTTGGCACTATTTGTTCCATCACTAGCAATGGCTACAAAAGTATACGTTACTTTATGCTCATAATCAGCATCTTGCTTAAATGTTACTACTCCTGTACTAGTATTAACAGTGAAATAAGCACTATCATATCCAGTGGCTATGCTATAAATAACAGTACCAAAATCATCAGTTGCATTTAAGTTAATCGCATCACGTTGATTCTCATCTACTGTTGCAGTATCTGAATTATGGAATATAGGGTCGCTATCATCAATATTGATAATGTTAATCGTAATATTTTGGTCTGTTGTATTAATCCCATCATCTGCTGTAGCTGTAAAGGTATAACTTATTTTATCTTCATAATCAGGGAAAGATACAAAGGTTATTACTCCTGTAGTTGTTATGTCAAAGCTTCCACTATCTACACCACTAATACTATAAGTAATGTAATTTGCATCTGTTACATTTAATTCAATTGCAAATTGTTGGTTCTCTTCTACTGATACATTATCATCATTGTGAAATATAGGTGCTGTGTCATCTAGGTTTGTCACATTAATAGTTACATTTTGATGTGCTTCATTAAATCCATCACTTACAGTAGCAGTAAATGTGTATTGCGTGATACCACTTTCAAAGTCAGGTGCTGTAAGAAAGGTTACTACACCTGTAGAGCTATTGATTTCGAATGATTCATAATCACCTCCTGAAATACTATAAGTTAAAGGGCTGTTGAAGTCATCTGTTGCATCTAAATCAATAGCATCTGTTTGATTCTCTGCTACGCTAACAGTGTCTCCATTGGTAAAGACAGGTGCTGTATCATCTAGGTTTGTAACGGTAATAGTAACCTTTTGGTTGGCACTATTTGTTCCATCACTAGCAATGGCTACAAAAGTATACGTTACTTTATGCTCATAATCAGCATCTTGCTTAAATGTTACTACTCCTGTACTAGTATTAACAGTGAAATAAGCACTATCATATCCAGTGGCTATGCTATAAATAACAGTACCAAAATCATCAGTTGCATTTAAGTTAATCGCATCACGTTGATTCTCATCTACTGTTGCAGTATCTGAATTATGGAATATAGGGTCGCTATCATCAATATTGATAATGTTAATCGTAATATTTTGGTCTGTTGTATTAATCCCATCATCTGCTGTAGCTGTAAAGGTATAACTTATTTTATCTTCATAATCAGGGAAAGATACAAAGGTTATTACTCCTGTAGTTGTTATGTCAAAGCTTCCACTATCTACACCACTAATACTATAAGTAATGTAATTTGCATCTGTTACATTTAATTCAATTGCAAATTGTTGGTTCTCTTCTACTGATACATTATCATCATTGTGAAATATAGGTGCTGTGTCATCTAGGTTTGTCACATTAATAGTTACATTTTGCTCAGTTTTATTATTACTTCCATCTGTGACTGTAGCTGTAAAATGATAATTTGTATTCTGCTCATAATCAGGTGGATTTTTAAAGGTTACTACCCCTGTTGTTTCATCGACATCAAATGAGTCATTATCATCAATACTATAGATTAAATCATTTGCCTTATCTGTGGCTGCTAATCTAATGGCAGTTGTTTGATTTTCTGCTACGCTAACATTGTCTTCATTCGTAAATACGGGAGCTATTCTATCTCTTACTTGTACAAGTCGTGTGACTCTATCAGCTTGATTGCCACCTTCATCTTCTACATCATAAGTAACATTATAATCACCTATTATGTTGGTAGTAACACTTGTACTATCAATTTTGATAGAAGAGTCAAGATTTGAAGTGGTATAGTCATAGGCGTTAGCACCTAATTCTACATAAGGTGTAGTAAACTCAATTATTTGAGGATTTAAACCCTTAAGTACAATTAAGGGTTTGATAGCATCTAGTTTTATGATTGAGATATGAAGTGCTTCACTCTCTCTATCAGTTGCATCTTTAAGTGTGAACTCAAAATTGTTTTCTCCCATAATTAAAGGGAGTACTATGCTGAAAGTACCATTTTCACCTATAATGCCTACATATTCACCATTCAAATATACAGTAGAACCTACTGCACCATTGACTTCTATGGTTGTATTGTCTTCAATAGTTTGTGTCGGGGTATCAGAAGTTAAAGTTGGAGGACTAAGAGTGTAGGATGAGTCTAAAATAAAATTGGTAATAATACTCAATACAGCGTGAAGCTCATTATCTTCAAGTGTGTTGTCAGCTAAAACAAAATTATTAAAACTGAAAAGAAATAATAAGATAAAGAGGAGTTTGTTAATGATAGTTTTCATAGGGTTCCTTTGAAGAATGTTTAATCACAAATATAGCATAAAATATATAAATTGTAAATTAATTAAATTGTACTCCAGCCAACAATTCTAATTATCCCCCACAAACTCTACTATAGAACATAGACTAAAAGTGAATGGATATAGCTTTAAGTCTTCCCGTTCAAACCCTTGACTTCTTCGACAATAGAGCTAATCCTAGAGCGTTTTTGAGCCACTGCTTCTTGAGTATATTGCATAATATATCTACTAATTTCATAATTACCTGTACTGACAACAACTTCTTTAAGTCGTTTTTTAATAATTGAAAGATACCCTGCTCATAGGTGTCTTTAATTTTTCCTACTTTCCAAAAACGCAAAGTATTCTATTTTAATTGATTGATTTCTTCAAAACTCAATCCCGTTTTTATAGCAATAGTTTCTACATCTAAAACATCTAATAAATTTTTGGCTATCTCAATAGCTTTATTTTTTTCTCCTTCGTGCAACCCTTCTTTCTTCCCTACTTGTAGCCCCTTTTGTAGCCCCTCTTGTAGCCCTTCTTCTCTGCCTTCTTCTCTGCCTTCTCTCATCCCTTCTCTCATCCCTTCCTTAATCGCAAAATCCATAGAATTAACCAAATCTCTATAAGTCTTTAAGTTTTTATGATAATTCTCTTGTTGGGCTTTGGGCATTTTGGCAAATTCGGCTTTTTTGAAGGCTCTGCCTATGACATCACTTTTCCACTCTTGGGGTATATCACTCATGAGATGAAGGTTTTGAAACATATATATCCACCATTCCAAATGGTTGGAGAGTTCTTCTTTGGTTTTTTTGAGTTTTGGGATTTCTAGGTAGACCATATTTAGAGTATTGCTCATGATTTCATTGGTATAAATATCAGTAATTTTACCGTGATGAAGATAGTTTTTGGTATGTTTAAATTTTTCTATTTCAAAGTTAAGTAAGCCTATAAAATAAACAGGGGTAAGTTCAAAGTTCCATCCTCCTTTAAGTCCTTGTTGTTGGATGGGGAAAGAGGTATAATATAAAGCCCTAGATTGAAAATGCTCTTGTGATACTTTTTGCAGTTCTACAATAAAGAATGAACCTTTTTCATCTTCACAAAGTAAATCAATAATCGCTTTTCTCTCTTCGGGGGCTTCTGGTAGAAGTTCTCCATTTTTAAAGATAATTTCTTTGATTTTATCTTCGCCCTCAAATTTTAGAATATCATTTAAAAGGCTTTTTAAAATCTCCGTACTATTAGGCTCTCCAAAGATTTTTTTGAATCCAAAGTCTGTAAAAGGGTTGATATATTTTGATACTTGGCACATAATTTCTCTTTTTGTTTATTTTAGCATAGATTGGGTTTAGAAAAGTAAACAGATGAAAAGTGATTCATCTGAGTTTCTATGGTTTCTTACTAAAATTTTCTACATACTCTGAAAAGTATTATTCAAAAAGAGTCCTAGTATAATGAGTAGGCTTATTCCTGCTGATTTATTGTAGAGTTTATTGGCTGTGATGAAGACTAAGAGTAGGGTGGCTACTATCATGGTGGCTATATCAAATAGGTAGGCAGAAGCATCGACCGTGAGGGGGTTGGTAAGGGCTGCTGCGCCTAAGACTACGGTGGTATTTGCCATGTTTGAACCAATGATATTTCCTATTGCCATATCTACTTTGCCTTTGATAGCTGCTGAGATACTAACGACTAGCTCTGGCAAAGATGTACCTAAAGAAATCATGATAATTCCTATAATCCATTGAGATATACCAAAGCTTTTGGCTATCTCTGAAGCACTCTCTACTGTAAAATGTGCACCGATAACAACCAAAAGAAATGCACCTAAGAGCATAGGAACAGTCTTAGCCCATGAAAAATCATCATCTTCAAAATCTATGAGGTCATCTTCTGGCATATTTTTGGCATCTTGTAGCAAGAAAAGAAGATATGCACCCATAAGCAAGAGCAAGAGTGTCGCATCAAAACGTGAGATAACCCCATCAATAATCATGAGAACAAAGATGAGTATTGGTATCAATGCCCATGTGCTGTCCTTGGCAAAGAAATCTCTTTTGGGATTAATCTTTGTGGCTATGAGAAAGACAGTGGCTAGAACCAAAGTGATATTGAGGATATTACTACCTATGACATTGGCTACAGCAATCTCAGGCTTATTCGCATAACTAGCAGCGATACTAGCAGCCATTTCTGGTAGCGATGTACCGAGTGCGATGAGTGTTGCACCTATAATAAACTCAGGGATTTTAAATTTTAGAGCTATACGTTCACTCTGATTTATAATGAGGTCAGCCCCCCAAATAAGCACACCCATGGCGATAACAAATATAACAAAATTCAAATTAATACTCCTCTGTTCTTACGATTAAACTTTTTGGTAAATCAAATGCTTCTATAGTCTCTTTTTCTTTTTGTCGCATTTCTCCACTATCGGTTTCATGGTCAAATCCTAGTAAATGTAGCATACCATGGATGAAAAGCAAAGAAAACTCATCTTGTATGCTATGCCCTAAAAGTGTTGCTTTTTTAGTAACAAAGGATGCTGAGATAATGATAGAACCTAACATATTTTGCCCTATAAAAGGACTCTCAAGAGGGAAAGAGAGTACATCTGTACTATAGTCTTGCCCTCTATACTCATAATTGATAGATTGCATAGTATTATCATCGGTGATGATGAGTTCTACCTCTTTACTAGAGAGAGAAGAAGCGATTTTTTCTATGGCTATCATATCTATGGTTAAGTTGCTTTGATTATCTAAGTCTA
The DNA here is from genome assembly GCA_027062365.1 of Sulfurovum sp. Classification (GTDB taxonomy): domain Bacteria; phylum Campylobacterota; class Campylobacteria; order Campylobacterales; family Sulfurovaceae; genus Sulfurovum. The sequence continues at coordinate 46,871 of JAMOTK010000016.1, read as the reverse complement.
TCATGCTTGGAAGTTTACCCAAATGTTGGTAAAATGGTGTTAAAAATTACACCATAGCCGTATACTAGGAGTGTACTTGCTTCTTATTCTCTTCAACATTTTGTTATCTTGGAAAAATGGTCAGTTTATGTACTTTATTTTATTTTGTTAGCCTAATCTAAACTTTAAAGAAGTAATTGAGTTCAAATTTAAAAATAAAATTTCATTTTAAGTATTTATATTCTATACTCCAACCCAAAAGCCCCATAGAAAGGTAGGATTATGTCAACAAATATAAAAGAAAAAATGAATACTCTAAAAAAAGAGCTTCTCTTAGAGGAGGCTTCTACTCTTTTTGAAGAGTTGGGGTATGAAGAGATGAAACTTGTTACTCTTGCAAAGAAGGCAGGGGTTTCTATTGGTACTATTTATGGCTTTTTTAACTCGAAAGAGGGGCTTTATATGGCTTATATTGAGCATCAAATTCATACTTTTACTAAAGAGCTTGAAGAGAGAACGGCTCTGCTTGATAGTGCCGAAGAGAGATTAAAAGTTTTTATAGAGCTTAAATTTTCTTACTACTGCTCTAAGCGTGAAGCACTACATCATAGTATTAAAAATAATCCCTTTTTCTTTAACACCTTTTACAAAGAGAACCTACACCCTTTGGAAAATATATTTCTTTTTCAAGCCAATGCTTTTAGAGCCATCAATAAAAATATAAGTCAAGAGAGTGCAATGGAGATGGCGTATCTGTTCAATGGCTTTACCGATGGCTATGTGAGTCGCTGGTTTGAGGTGCAAGATGATTTGATGAGTAAAACCAATGAGGCTTGTGAGCTTTTTCTTCTGATGGTAAAGGGTTATAATCATGGATAGGTCAGAATTTCAGCCAACCAATATTGCAGGTAAACTTGCCAAAGTATTTATCGACCACCCTTTGACATTGATGTTAAGTATTTTTATTTTGGCAATGGGTTATGTTACTTTGCAAATTTCTCCACGAGAAGCCAATCCTCAGATAGTGGTGGCTGGTGGAGCTGTGATTGTTCCTTACCCTGGGGTTAAAGCAAGTGAGATTCAAAAAGTGATAGTAGAACCCTTGCAGAGACGACTTCGTGAGGTAGAAGGGGTAGAGAATATCGTTGCAATAGCCAAAGATGATGTGGCAATCTTAAGCATACAGTTTTTTCTAGGAGAAGAGCGAGACCAAGCCAACTTTAGACTCTATAACAGTGTCATGAGAAATGTCGATGCCCTGCCCAAAGGGATTATGACACCTATTGTAAAGACCATGGATATTGATACCGATATAGCTGTAGCTTCCATAGCCTTTTACCCTAAAGATAAAACGCTTCCTATGACAGAACTCTATAAAAAAGTCTCAAAGATACAGAACCAAATCAACAAAATAGAGAATGTAGCCATAACAGACCTTATAGGAGAGCGAAAAGAGCAGTATACCATTGAAGTTGATACCTTTAAACTCTCTGCATATCACATCTCTTTGGGGCAGATAGTCAAAGCCGTTGAAGGGATTATGGTTAAAACACCTGATGCCTCTTTTCACAGTGATGACCATAAGCTTGTGGTTTTTGGAGTCGATAGAGCCATACGAAACAGTAAAGATATAGGCGATATACAGATTGCCTCTTATGGTGGGTCGGCTATCTACATCAAAGATATTGCCACAGTAAAAAAGAGCGATGATATGCAAAATATGAAATCGGCAACCATTACCTATAAAAAAGAGGGGAAAATAGAAAAAAGAGCTCAAACCACACTGACTATCTCTAAAAAAAGAGGGGCAAATGTGGTGAATGTAAATAAAGACGTTTTTGCCCTCATGGAGTCACTCAAACCCCAATTAAGCAAAGAGAGCATAGGGTATATCATAACAAGAGATGATGGTTATACAGCCAACCACTCCGTCAATGAGTTGGTAATGCACATTATTATTTCTGTTATTATTATTGGGGTTTTATTGGTTTTTACTTTAGGATTTAAAGAGGCACTTATTGTCACTTTGACTGTGCCTATGATTATTTCACTTACCCTGTTAACAGGGTATTTATTGGGGCAGAGTATCAATAAAATTTCACTTTTTGCACTCCTGCTTAGTTTGGGGTTGTTGGTAGATGCAGCTATTATCGTCATAGAAAATATACATCGTCATTTTCATGACCATGATGCAAAAGATAAGACCGTTAAAGAGATAGCCATAGCCGCCACCAATGAAGTAGGCAATCCAACCAATGTTGCCACCATTGCCATAATGGTTACTTTTCTTGTGATGTTTTTAGTAGGAGGTACAGTTGGACAATACATACGACCTATGGCTGTTTATGCTCCTATAGCGATGTTTACGTCACTTATTGTAGCGTATATTTTTACGCCTTATTTGGTAAACAAACTTATGAAGAAAGAGGATTAAGATGAAAAAGAAACCACATATCATAGAACAGTTTGTCTACTACTTTTTGGAGCGTCCTTTTGTAAAAGCTATACTCCTTCTAACAATGTTGCTTATCTTGGTCTCTTCTATTTGGCTTGTGACCAGTGAAAGCGTCAAGGTTAAACTGCTACCCAATCCCTTAGCCGATAACTTTAGCATCTATGTTGACCTACCTGAGGGAAAATCTGTATATGAGACCAAAGAGGTTACAGAGTGTATTTTAAATCAGCTAAAAGATGAAGAGAGTATTACAGATATGTCAGTGTTTTATGGCGAATCTGCTCCTATTGATTTCTCTGCCATGATAAAAGGTAGGCTTTTTGCACAAGGGGAGAATATTGCCAACATTTTAGTAAATCTCAAAAGAGAAGATGAGAGAGATGAGACTTCTATTCATATTGTACATAGAGTAAGACCCATTATTAATACCAACTGTACCATGTACGACAATAAGATAAAAATGGTACAGTCTCCTGCTGGACCACCAGATATCGCATCTTTGGTACTTGAAGTGACAGGAGCAGAGAGCCATCAAGATAGACTCAAACTCTCTAAAAAACTTTTAAAACTTTTTAAAGAGACAGCAGGGTTGGCTGATTTTGACATTTTGAGTGATGAACCCTATGAGAAGTACGGCATTGCCCTAAATGAACATAAAATAATGCAATCAGGACTGCAAGTAGAGCAAGTGACAAAAATACTCTACTTGGCATTCAAAGGTATGGATATTTCTTATGACAATGATGCAAATGCACAAAACCAAATCCCTATACATCTAACCCTGAATAAAAGTAGTAAAAAAATGAAAAAAGTATCTAAAGAGATGCTAGAACAGCGTCTTTCATCACTTATGTTATTAAACACACAGGGTATGACAGTCCCTGTGATTGAAGTGGTAAATGTAGAAGTCCAACAAAGCAATCCAAGCATCGTATCTAAAAACCTCTCTCCCATGATAGCTGTAGTAGCCCAGACCGATATGGAGAGTCAAATCTATCCTCTATTGAAGATAAGAGATAAGATATTGAATGATTTTTCTGATACCTATGAAGTTGAGAAAGTAGGAATGTTAGATTTATCGCTACTCAATAAAGAGAGACAAAACAGATACTTTTTACATTGGGAGGGGGAACAAAAAGTCTCTATGGATACCGTAACCGACCTTGGTATGGCGATGGGTGTGGCTATTGGAATTATCTTTTTCATGATGGTTATCTACTACAACAGTTTTGCCTTGGCAGGAGCTATTGTATTGGCAAGTTTTATCTCTGTGGCAGGGGTTATTTATGCCCACTTTATTTATGATATATTTACATCAGATACCTTTTATATGACAGGAACTTCACTCATTGGTTTCATTGCCCTCATAGGGATTAACTCCAGAAACTCCCTGCTCATCATAGACTTCGCTCAACAGTTGATGCAGGAGAGAAGTATCGACGCAAGAAGAGCCATAGCTATCTCCATTCAGACACGAGCCAAACCGATTTTACTTACGGTACTGGCAATTATATTTGCCAGTATGCTTTTGGCGACCGACCCTGTGTTTGGTGGACTAGGAATTGCTTTGATTGGTGGAACTCTGTTGGCTTATGGGGTTTCTTTGTTTATAGTACCCATTATGATATACAGCACTTTAAAAGGAAAAGCAAATGTTCAATAAAAAAACTATATCGCTAGAGAGACTACAGATAAAGAGGACTAAATGAAAAAAATAGAATTTACAAACAGCCAAAAAGAGCATATCGTACAGAAGATAAAGCTCTATTTTGAAAAGGAGTTAAACGATGAGATAGGTCAGTTTGATGCAGAGTTTTTACTGGATTTTTTTGCAACAGAGATAGGTGGACACTTTTATAACCGTGGACTACAAGATGCCCAAGGGGCGATTGAATCTCAAATGGATCTCTTCAAAGAGGTGCTCTATACAATGGAAGAGCCAATTTTATAATTTAAACAAAGGAAAAAATATGCAACACTGGTTATTTTTGATAGGAGCTATTGCTTTAGAAGTGGCAGGAACGACAGCCATGAAGATGTCAGATGGATTTAGCAAGACAGTACCATCTGTATTAATGTTTGTTTTTTACATATTGTCACTTGTGGCATTAACTTATGCATTGAAAAAGTTTGATATGAGTATGGCGTATGCTATCTGGGCAGGTTTTGGTACAGCACTCATTACTGTAGTTGGAATTTACTTTTTCAAGGAGCCTGTATCGGTAGTTAAAATTGGAAGTATCGCACTTATTATTGTAGGTGTGGTTGGGTTGCATTTAAGTGGGGAGCATTAAACACATCAATATATCTTGATATAAGATTATAATGGATATAATTCAAAAAACAAAGGAGAGCTAATGAATAAAAATGTATTGATACTCTGTACAGGTAACTCATGTCGTAGCATTATTGCTGAAGCATTGATTAACGCTCAGATAGAGAATGTTAGGGCTTATAGTTCAGGTGTCAATCCTAGCAGTCGGGTTAATCCAAATGCCAAAAAGGTTTTAGAGGCACATCATCTGTGGGATAAAAGCTATCACTCTAAGACGCTTAATACTTTAGAAAATATTGAGTTTGATTTGGTCATTACCGTTTGTGACCATGCAAAAGAGAGTTGCCCCACCTTTTCAAAAACCACCCCTACTATTCATATCGGTTTTGATGACCCAGATGGGAAAGAGTATGAAGCTTTTGAATCAACCTATAAAGAGATAGAACAGAGACTTCTACCAAGAGTAAAAGCGATACTTTCAGAAGAGAAACAAACTAAAAAATTAACCTAATTAAAAGGAAAACCAATGAACAAAAATGTATTTAAAACAACCCAAGGTGTAAAAATCAACTTCACAGGAGCAGTGAAAAAACAGCATATTATGCAAATGGTAGAAAATTGTGCCACTGGTTCATGTGCTTGTATGTCCGATGAGACTAAGAAAAAGATGACCAATATGGAAGTAGAGGGAAAAGATGGTGATATTGAGCTTAACCTTACAGGAGACATTAGCAAAGAGGAGATAGAATTAGCACTTGCTCGTTCTACTGTTTTAAATAATCCAAAAAAATAATGGATATTTTTTTAAAAACCATCGGCTCAATCAACGATGAGACTCGCCTACGCATTTTAAATTTTATTAACCTTCATAAAGAGGTCTGTGTTTGTGATGTAGAGAACGCTTTTGGTATGATTCAGTCTCGTATCTCTCGTCATCTAAAAATCTTAAAAGATGGAGGTTTTCTAAAGGTAGAAAGAAAGGGGCGTTGGGCTTTTTACTCCATACGCTCTCCTTTAGATAGCTTTCGTCAATCCATCTTAGAAGAGATAAAACATCTCGAACTCAACACTCCATCACTAAAAAAAGGATGCAACAATGTTGTTGGCAAGTAATCTGTCTTTATGGAATTAATAACTTTTTTATCCTTCTTTTGATTATTATCGCTTTTTACTTTTTATTGACATATACTAAAAGCATTTTTAAGTAGTTGATGATAGACTTTCACTTTTTTAGTTATTTTACTTGTTCATTTTGCTAAAATAGCAATCAAGAACTATAACAGAGGTAAAGAATATGAAAAAAATTGCAGTATGTATTATATCAGGTGGCATGGACAGTGCTTTGAGTGCTAAGATAGCCCAAAAAGATGGCTATGAGATTGTAGCTTTGCACTTCAACTATGGACAACGTACTGAAGCCAAAGAATTGGATTGTTTTCGTAAGGTGGCTCATTCTGTGGGGGCTGTACATCATTATGAGATTGATTTGCCTTTTTTTGAAGCCATTGGTGCATCGGCATTGACAGACAAAAGTATAGATGTCCCTACAGGAGGCATAGAAGAGGGTGTACCTATTACCTATGTGCCTTTTAGGAATGGTATATTTCTTTCTATTGCTTCGGCAATAGCAGAAAAGCATGGGGCAGAAGCACTCTTTATCGGTGTAGTAGAAGAAGATAGCTCTGGGTATCCTGATTGTCGTGAAACGTATATCAATCAAATGCAAAAGGCTATTAACCTAGGCACTAAAGACGAGACAAATCTACAGATTAGGATGCCTCTTGTTGCACTCAAAAAGAGTCAAATAGTCACACAATCCAAAGCACTAGGTGTATCTTTAGAAAATACATGGAGTTGCTACAAAGAAGAAGAAAAAGCGTGTGGTGTCTGTGATTCGTGCAGGTTAAGACTCAAAGGTTTTGCCGAAGCAGGGGTTGTTGACCCTATTTCCTATGCCTCTTGACTTTGCTACTATCAAAAGTCATCATCGTTATCAAAGTCTTGATAGGCTTGTGCTAGTTTTGCATCTTTGATAGCTTGTTTTTTCTCTGGACTTAACATCATCATGGTAACACGTTTTCCAAAAAAAGAATTATTTTCTAGTTTGTAGAGATAAAAGTAAATCCCTGTAAATAAAAGTACAAGGCTTATCGCTACGATAGCTTTTTGAATCGTATTAAACGTTTGGATTTTATCTTTTTTTCTTATCTCACAAACACCAGCAGGGCAATGTGTCGCAGGTTTTGGCATGACGAGATTAAATATCTTACAGCCTAAGCATATTGAAAATGCTGATTCCATGAGTAAAAGGAGTAAACATATCATACATATTAGTATTTTTATAGGATTTGGTTGGACATTGATAACCAGTAAATAAAACATAGGTATGGCTAACGCCAAACCTATTGCCCAAGCAAATCTTTTTTGTGTAGCCCCTACATATTCTGGTACTTGATTTTGAACAAATATACGACCTAAAAGCAGACTCATAGAGTAGTTAGGATTAATTACTCTCATCAAAAAATCAAGGGTAAAAAAGCTGATAAAGTATTTGGTAACCAAGAGATGCCCTAACATCGTGGCATTTAAAAGACTCAATATACCAAGAACAAAAAGTATCCCCGCCCCAGCTCTGGCTTCTCTTTCATTGATGACTCTAATTTCATAGCCATCTACTTTTTCACCGTATTTAAAAAACTCATGCATGTTTATCCTTTATTTCCTATCTTCATAGATACTATGATACAATATGCCCTACAAATTTGGACATATTATCTAAAATTTTACCACCTTTTCTAAATCCTAATCCACAGGCTTCATAGGCATAAAATACCCCTGCTTGATAGCTACTGCCTTTACTGTCGGTAGCCAGTTCTGTGTAGGCTTGGTAGACCATTTTATGGTTGCCATAGTCTCCCTCTATAGATTCTAGGGTAGAAGCATTTTCATCTAAGATACTTACATTGCCACCTTCTCTGCCAAAGATTGGTTTTTGCACTTGTTTTTGTCCTTCTAGTGGCTCAAATGAAGTCTCCAACAGGAGAGGGTGATTGGGGTATAAATCCCACAATATTTTGAGTAAGCCTTTACTTTGGAAGAGTAGGGTATAGGGAGGATTGAAGATAATAGCTTTTTGGTTTTTGATGATATTGGTTAAAATCATGGCTAAATCTGATTCCTCTAAGGCGATATCTTCCCAAGGGATGAGTTTGAACCAAAGTTCATAATTTTCATCATTATAGTAGATACCCTCTTCATCTGAAAATTCTATCTCATCAATGTAGGCAAATTCTGTGTTAAATCCTGCTTCTGTAGCGATATGCTGTAGGAGTCTGACGGTATTTTCTTCTTCTGCATTTCCTTTTACCGAGGTAAAGAGAAAGTTCCATCCATCATAATTTTCTTCAAAGCTTGATACATCTTCTTCTAAGGTAACTAAACGTTTAAAATTATCAACCAAGGCTTCATAGGTAGTGTTAAATTGGTTTGCTTCTTCAAGATTATTTTGTTTGAGCATTGCCCACTGGACGATAGAGGTTTCAAAGAGTGCTGTAGGGGTATCGGCATTAAATTCTAGTAGTTTAATGGGGTTACCATCTATCCCACCAGCGATGTCAAAACGCCCATAAAGATGCCAATTTACATCACTCTCCCATGATTCATTGATGGCTTCTATGAGATTAAAGGGTATACCAATTTCATGAAAAAGATTGTTTTCTACGACATATTCCCCTGCTTCTACATACATATCGTAGAGTGTATTGGTCGCTTCATAGTAGGCATTGGCTTCATCACTAGATAAGACGAGTAAACTATCTGAGATATAGCTAGATGCATCACTATCTGTATGCCATACAAAGCCCAATGACTCTAGGTATTTGGTATCTAATGGGGCTATGGTTTTAAGATTAACCACCGTAAGACCCACTACTTTTTGAGCTAGATTTATTATTTCCAAAGAAGCCAGATTTTTTTGAACTACTTGATTTGGAAGATTTATTAAAACTATTTTTACTTTTACTATAGGTTGAAGATGATTTATATCCTGCTTTACGGTTATTTTGGAAGTTTTGATTTCCAAAAAGTTTGTTTCCAATCCATGCACCTAACATCGCACCCGCAGCCGAAGCTAAAATCGTTTCACCTAGTCCCATACCTCCACTAGCTTGAGGTGCAGGATTTGTAAGGTTAGAAGTACCATTGTCAATTTTGGCTTCTTCTTCTTTAATCAATGCATCAAGTTCTGCTTGTGTTAAAACCTCTTCTGTCCCATCAAGTTTTTTGAGTACTATACGGGTTTCTTCTGCTGGAAATTCGTCTTTTATCTGATATTTTCCTTTGCTTGTCTCTTCTATGATGACAAATGCACCTTTGGCAGCTTGTGGTTGTTCTTGTGTTTGTTGTCCTGTACATCCTGTGACACCTGTAAGTAATACCATGCTTAGACCCGTTGCCGCTAACATGGAAAGTGTTTTGATATGTTTCATCATGACTCCTCAAAAATATTTAAGGATATAATAGCAAAAAATGGTTAATTTTAGGGCGTAAAGTGTAGAAAATATTAAGCAAGTAGTAGAAAATATTAAGTCAGTAGAGAAGAAAGAGTTTCTCTACTGTAAGTTTTATAAATAAGAGGGGGAGAGAGCTGTATTAATCCATTTGTTTTCTAAGAAATGTAGGGACATCTAATATATCTTCACTATCAGCATTATATCCACCAACGACCATTTTGCTTTTAATGGCATTGATATTGATAGCATTGCTACTTAGAAGTGTTTCTTGTTTTTGGATAACAGGTTCAGTTTCTTTAGGAATAGGCTCTTTGTCTTCAAATCCTGTAGCAACAATTGTAATCTTAACTTCATCAATAGCAATGTTTTCGTTGGTTGTTGTACCAAAGATAACATCAGCATCTTCATCTGCACTGTCATATATAATATCCATAGCGTCAGAGATACCATTGAGTGGATACTCAGGGTTGATGTCAAATTGAACCAATACACCCATAGCTCCATCAATAGAGACATTGTCTAGTAAAGGAGATTCTATAGCAATCTTAGCTGCATCATACGCTGCTGCTGTTCCTGTACTATATCCTGTACCCATAAGTGCTAGACCTCTGTGAGCCATAACTGTTTTCACATCAGCAAAGTCAAGGTTGATGTCATTTTCTCCATGAGAAAGAATCACTTTAGAGATACCACCTACAGCTTGTGCCAAAATATCATCTACAAGTTTGAAACTTTCTTTGATACCAAGGTTTTTTTCTACAATAGAGAGAAGTTTTTCATTGGGTACCACGATGATAGAATCACTCTCAGCTTTGAGTTCTTCTAATCCAGCTTTTGCTAATTTTGTTCTTTTACGCCCTTCAAACTTAAAAGGACTTGTTACGATAGCAACAGTTAAAGCACCAACTTCTTTGGCCGCTTGTGCAATGATTGGTGCTGCACCTGTACCTGTACCACCACCCAGACCAGCAGAGATAAAGACAATGTCAGCACCATCAAGCATCTCTTTGATGTCATCATAGCTCTCTAGTGCTGCTTCACGTCCTTTGTCTGGTACCATACCTGCACCTAGACCACGTGTGGCATTGAGTCCTAATTGTAGCTTATATGGAGCCAAAGAGGTATCTAACGCTTGTGCATCTGTATTGGCTACGATGAGGTCAATACTGTCAATACCTTCTGTAATCATGTAGTTGATCATGTTTCCACCACCACCACCGACACCAATTGCTTTAATTTTCGCACCATTTGTTTGACATTTTGTTTCTATAATATCTATCTGAAATTCTTCCATTCTTCTCTCCTCTTATTTAGTGACACTTAAAAAAGCTGTCTAGCCCAATTTCCAATTTTTTTAAGTGGGTTTTGTTTATCATGTCCTAGTTCTGGTAAATCATCAAATGATATACCAGAATCTTCATAACTATCATGTTGCTTATATTTATGTGATTTAGGTTCTTTATTGACTTTAGATAAAATAATTTCTTCTACATCATTGATAGTATTGGCTATTTTAATATCACTTAAGTTTTCATCATTTAGATTTTTTGAATGCAGCAACTCTTGCTCAAAATCTATCTCATATTGTGTATGTTTCCCTGATTTATAAAGTACTAGACCGACGACTGTCGAGAAAGCTGGGTTTCGTAACTCTTCAAAAAGACCATGTATGTCTTTTGGAAGGGCAACCCTTACAGGCATACCAGAGAAAATAGCTTGTGCTAATTCTCTAATACCTTTGAGCTGTGTCATCCCACCAGTAAGAATGATACCTGCTCCAATTTGTTCTTTTAGTCCAGATTTGTCAAGTGATTTTGCTAAAATCATCAATGCCTCTTCTACACGAGAAAATATTACTGAATGCACAATATCTAGCGAAACACCATTACGATTTTCTTCATCCCCAATAATAGGAAGTTCTATAATTTTAGTAGAGTTCTCTATGAGATTTCCGTGGCGTATTTTGACATTTTCTGCAATTTGTAAAGGGGTATGTAAAGCCATAGATAAATCATTGGTAATATGGTTTGATCCTACACCTAAGAAATCATTGTATCGGATAGAGTTTCCTGTATGCACGACAAGGTTGGAGGTCTGACCCCCTAAGTCAATGATGGCTACACCCAAGCCTTTTTCATCTTCATGCATGGTAGCAATAGCTGAAGCATACCCAGAGAGTACGATACCATTGATGTCTACACCAGCAGAGCGTATGGCTTTTTTGAGATTAGAAAGATTTGATTTTTGTGTCATGATGATATTGACATCTACTTCCATCCGTCCAGCATTCATACCAAAAGGGTCTTCGATAAAGTCTTGTCCATCGACTCTAAAGTTATAAGGTAGTACATGCACTACTTCATATTCATTGGGTACATTGGCATTATAAAGTGCTGTTTGCATGACACGATTTATCTCTTTAATAGATATTTCTTTGTTAGGTATATTGACAATACCTGTAGAATTTAAACTCTTTGCATAAGCATTAGAGATAGAAATCGTAGCAGAGTTTATATTTGACCCTGCGATACGTTTTGCATCATTAATCGCTTTTTTAATGGCTTTAGATGCCAATTCGATATTGGTAATAATCCCTTTTTTAACACCTTGGGATTTGGTAATACCATGACCTTGTATTGTAACTTCATCATAGTCCGAAACTTCAGCTATAATGACACAAATTTTAGTAGAGCCAATATCTATGGCTAAAATTGTTTCACTCAATTTGCCCTCCTATAGACCAGTTACGTATGTTTCTGTTGGATATTTTTTATCCAACATTTTAATCAAATTTGTTTCAAAAGTATTTTGTTTTAATGTATTAACTGTTTCTTGGATATTTTTAGTCTCATTTTTATCTGCTGAAGTTAACTTTTGTTCTAAAATATTATAGACTACGATTTTATCCATTACGCTAATAATACCTTTTTCTTTAGAAGATGTAAAGAGTTTTTGTAGAAATGTGACACTTTCTTGGTTATTTAAAGGTTTTAAATCAATATTTTCTTCAAGTTTAACAAAATTAGATAAGATAGGCTTACTTTGATTAAACTCTTTCAGTGTCTTTTCTGAAAGTATCAAAAGGGCTTCTTTTTTGGCTTGAGCTGTATATAAAGTAGTGACTTCTGCTTTGGCTTCTGCGTATGTTTTTACTTTTGGCAAGACAATATTTTCTATTTTGATAGTAGCATACATATCAGCTACTACTTTTGGTTTCAATATATCACCAATACTTTTTTCTTGTAAAGCATTCCATACATCAGGAGTTAACTTCAAATCACCCAATGAAAGTGTAATTTTTTCACTGCTATTAAGTGTTCCTTTTTTGAAAGCAATATATGCTTTTTGAGCAGATTTTTTTGTTTTTTTGAGTTTTAAGTCATTGGTCGCGTTACTTTTGGCTTCTTCGTAGCTAAGTTGTTTGCCTTGTGCATTGGTATAGTTGAAACTATTTGCTTCATAGTATGCTTTTATCTCATCTTCTGTGACTACAGCTGTTTTACTCTCCGTCCATACGATAGAAAGGTCATACTTTTGCTTGGTCATATAGTTTTCTTTTTGCATCTCCCAAAAAGATTTTGCTTTGGCTTCATCTAATGTAAAATCAACGTCTTTCTCTGATAATACAATATAGGCTAGTTTATCACTTACATTCATAGCTGCCGAAATAGATTCTATTTCGAGGTCTAAGCCCTCTGTAGTAAGAAGGGCAATAGTTTTTTGGATAATAAGCTCTTCTCTAAATGTATTTTCAAATACTTTGGCTTTAATTCTTTGTCCTAAGAGATAATTATTATAAATATCTTGATTAAATACACCCTCTTTTTTAAAACCAGCAATTGCTTGTATTCTTTCTAAAATTTCTTCATCTGAGACAATGATACCTACTTCTTTTGCAAAGTTAAGTATCTTAGCTTGTGTTTCTAGTCGCTTAAATGCTTGTTTGACAAGACCCATCTCTTTGGCTTTTTTGTCATCAAGTTTACCTTGCATTGCTTCGTTATACTGTGAATAAATATTGCTATATACCATATTTAGTTTGGTTTGTGAAATCTCAATATCACCTACTTTAGCGACATTTCCAGATTTACCACTTAAATCAAGTGTTCCCCAACCTACAAAACCTGCACCAATAAAAGCAATAGTTGCTACCCATATCGTCCATACGAGATACTTATTATGTTTTTGCATCCAACTAATCATACTTTATCTACCTTCTATCGAAAAATTTGTATAATATTCTATCCAAATAAACTTGTAATGAGTCTATGTAAATAAATAACGTAACATATTAAGGAAATATATGCAGAATAAAAATTCTAAAATAATGCAACGTGACTTAGATGTGATATGGCATCCTTGTACACAAATGAAAGACCATGAGACATTACCCTTGATTCCTATCCGTTCTGGCAAAGGAGTCTATCTCTATGACTTTGATGGCAATAAATACATCGATGCCGTAAGCTCATGGTGGGTCAATCTCTTTGGACATTGTAATACGCATATCAATGAAAAGATTAAAATCCAATTAGATACCTTGGAGCATGTGTTATTAGCAGGGTTTACACATGAACCAGCAGTAGAACTAGCCCATAAACTCGTCAATATTACGCCAAAAGATTTGAAAAAAGTTTTTTATGTAGACAATGGTTCAAGTGCCGTAGAAGCATCTTTGAAAATGAGTTACCATTATCATCTCAATAAAGGAGAAAGTAAGTCAATTTTTTTATCACTTAGCAACTCTTATCATGGAGAAACGATAGGGGCATTGAGTGTGGGTGATGTGAGTTTGTATAAAGAGACGTACAAACCACTGTTGATTAACAATATGCAAGTGGCTGTACCTCGTGACCAAAGTACACAAGAAGCCCAAATTGCATTAGATGTCTTAGAGAGTGTACTCAAAGAAAGAGGGCATGAGATTGCTGCATTTATTATCGAGCCTTTGATTCAAGGGGCAGGTGGGATGCACATGTATCATGCCAATTATCTCAAAGGTGCAAGAATCTTGACAAAGCGATACAATGTACATCTCATTGCCGATGAAATTATGACAGGTTTTGGGCGTACGGGTATGATGTTTGCTTGTGACCATGCTTCTATCTCTCCTGATTTTATGACCTTATCCAAAGGCTTAACAGGAGGCTATCTGCCTTTGTCTGTGGTAATGACTACGCAGGATGTCTATCAGGCATTTTATTGTGATTATAATGAACATAAAGCATTTTTACATTCTCACTCTTATACAGGCAATCCTTTGGCATGTGCAGCAGCATTGGCAACACTAGAGATATTTGAAACCCAAGATATTTTAGGAGAAAATAAAAAGAAATCAGCCTATATCAAAGTAAAGCTAGACAAATTTTTAGCGTTGTCAAATATCAAAAGTATTCGACAACAAGGTATGGTCACAGCGATAGAGCTACAAGGATACAAAGCAGAAGAGCGTATAGGGTTAAAAATTTATGAGTATGCCTTAAGCCAAGGTGTACTATTAAGACCCTTGGGACATATTATTTATTTTATGCCCCCTTACATTATTAGCTATGAAGAAATAGATACGATGATAGAAGTAGCCTATCAAGGCATCAATAAACTTTTAGAGGCGTGATTAAAAGAATCCTCTATTTTGTTTTTGCAAACGAGCATGGTGTTTGGCTGCTCTTTTAATGCCTAGTATCATAGCCTCTTTATAGAGGCTTTCTGCTTTGATGAGGTCAGGGATTGTACCTATACCATTTTCAAAAAATTGACCCAAATCACAAAGTGCTTCAGGATAATTATCTTTTGCTAATGTACTCATAAGTATAAATGCTGACTCAATATTTCGTTTGAGCAATGTACCTGAATAGAGTTCTCTAGCCAACATAAATTGTGCAAATTGTGATTCTGTTGAGGCACAAATATACAAAAGTTCAGCTGCTTCTTCTGGTTGTTCTATCGTGATGAGCTTTTTGGACATTTGAATGACTTCTTCTATATCACTCTCTGTATAGCCTTCATTAGATATTTTTTCTAAAAGTGTTTCTACCGTTTCAAATTTTTCATCAGAGTGTGCGTGTGAAGGATAACGTTTCTCCATGTGGATAAGCTTTTGTGTAATATGTGGCATAGGCTCATAGGTACGTGTATGGGTATTGTCTTTTGTATCGGTATCTTTGGTAGTTTCTGTTTTTTTAGTTTCTATTTTCTTAGCTTCTTCTACTGTGTCTTGGGATGCTTCTGTTGTCGGGGTTTCATTATTATTTTCTTCTGTTTTTTTATTTGTATTTTCGCTTGTATTTTCTTCTATTTCTTGCTCTATATTTTTGTTTTCAGGTGTTTCTTCTATACTGTCTTCTTTGTGATTTTCTTCAAAATTTTCTTTATCTGTACTCTCTTTATCATCAAAAAAAGTATCTTCGTTAGTCTCTTTTTCTGTAGAAATATCTGTCTGATCTATCTCTTCTTCTTCAAAAAAAGTATCTTCCTCAAAAATTTCGTTGCTTGTATCTGTATGCAATAGGGTGTCAAAATCATGGGCATCCATCTGCGTTGTATTTTGTGTACTATGCACAGAAGGTGTTAAAAAAAGTTCAAATTCATCAATAAGATTTCCTTCAGCATTAGGGACGCTAGGTAGATATTCTTGTTGTGAACTTCTTTGTAATATCTCATCAGGTGCTGTATCCATATAGATACTAATGAGTTCTTGTGACTTAACATAGCTACCTCTTTGAAGTAGTGAAATAATCTCTTGGATACTTGCGTCTGTTTGCATAGGTGTAAGTTTGAGAATTTGAAGCTGTATCGTTTCTATATCAGTGATAGAAATAGCGAGTTTAATGATATGTAAGCGTTTTTTTGTTTGATTCATTATATATACCTAATCAATAATTTGAACTAAAGTATAACCAAAGAATGCTGTTAAAAAGTCTAAATAGTAGTCATTTTTATCTCACTTAAGATAAAATACATCATTAGAAGTTTAAAATAAGGTAATAACAATGATATGTAAACATTTTGGCTCTTGTGGCTCTTGTGGTTTGTTCGATTTAGAGTATGAAAATCAGTTGGCTCAAAAAGAGCAAAGAGTGTGTACGCTCTTATCTCCTTTTTATGATAAAAAATTAGAAATATTTGATTCTCCAAGCTCTCATTATCGAGCAAGGTCAGAGTTTCGTATATGGCATGATGGGGATAGATGTGACTATGCAATGGGTAAATTAGAAGAAAAGGGTGCGATGACTATCGAAGAATGTCCTAAAGTGATAGAAGCGATAGAAAAACGTATGTGGAAACTATTGGAGATAATCAATGCCTCACCTAAAGTCTTAAAACAGAGGTTGTTTGCTGTAGAATTTTTGGCAACTACCACCGATGAATGTCTTCTTACCATGCTTTATCATCGTAAATTAGATGAGATATGGAGTATCGAAGCCAAAGAGATTGAGATACTTTTAGAATGTAAAGTCATGGGTAGAAGCCGTAAACAAAAAGTGATTTTGTCCGATGAATATGTAACAGAGCGTTTAGAAATAGATGGCAAGATATTTAGCTATCTTCAATATGAAAGTGGATTTACCCAACCCAATCCTACGGTCAATATCAAGATGATAGAATGGGCAATTACCCAAGCCAAAAAAGTAGGCTATGGAGATTTTTTAGAGTCTTACTGTGGATTAGGGAACTTTACTTTGCCTCTTTCTCATTATTTTGACAAGGTTCTAGCCACAGAAATAAGTAAACGCTCTATCCATGCAGCCCTTCAAAACTGTGCCATCAATCAAATAAACAATATTACTTTCGCAAGATTATCTTCTGAGGAGATGACCCAAGCCCTCAATGGTGTAAGAGCATTTTCAAGATTAAAAGAGATAGATTTAAAATCATATCATTTCTCTACCGTACTTGTAGACCCCCCTAGAGCAGGGCTAGATCAAGGCACAATAGAACTCATTTCCAAAATAGACCATATTATCTATATTTCATGTAATCCAGACACCCTAGCAAGAGATTTAGAAATATTAAGCCAAACACATGAAGTAAAAGAAGCAGCCATATATGACCAATTTCCTCATACAGCACATATTGAAAGTGGCGTATTTTTAGTAAAAAATGTGTAGAAGTTTTGTGAAGTAAAACCCTACAAAGAAAAAATCTTTATAAGGTTTATGCTACGAAGTAGGGAGGGAGGAATTACTTCCAACCATCCGTAACTACTTTTGTAGAAGTTTTGTAAGGGTACTTTTTAACTAGTTTTTTGACTTCTAGTTTTTGGTCGCCTTCTCTCATAAAGTGTGCTAGTGTTACTGAAGCCCAGTAGTCATTTGCATACTCTGTACCTTCTAGTTGAACAGGTACACCTGATTTGTTGACTGTATGACAAGCAGAACATGTAACAGGTCCAGCATATTTACCATCTGGTGAATATTGAAGTGCTTGTTCGTGTGTTGTGACATCTACAGAACGCTCATCACCATCATAACGTGTTGAGTAAAGACCATGTGTTGATTCATGACATGTTTGACATGCGATGTCTCCGTGAGCCTTTGAGTATCTATAGAGTGAATATTTGTTTGGTTGGTCAATTGGGAAATATTTACCACCAGTTTCTTGTTCTACAAATGGTGCTAAGTGACAATCTGCACAGTGAGGCTCAGATGCCGATAACCACCAGTCATTACCACCAGAAGCTGCTGCATAAGGTACATCTCCACCTGTTTTATGGTTCCAAGGTTTTAAGTCTAATTTACCATCTTTACCAACATTTTTTACCAATACGGCAGATTTGTGGTCAAGATAGAAGCTTAGTACTTCGTTTGTACCAGTGGCTTTAGCATCAGCCATATCTACAAATTTTTTCATATCTCCATCAGCTACAGCTTTGATAAGCTCTTTAAGTGATTTATTTCTGAGTGTTTTTCCTTCTTGTTTAGAATCATTTGTGATGTCGTCATAGGCATAAAGTGCTTGTGCAACTTTAGAGTGACAGTTTGTACAGTAGAGTCCTCTCATTTCAGAGTCTTTACCATGCTCATCTTTCATAGAGACATTTTCAAGTTGCCATTTACCATAAGCATTCAAGAAGAACGGAGGTTTAGCATTAGGGTTAGAGTGAGCATCACGTCTTACATAACAACCACCACCAGATTTTCTAATATCGCCTTTTGCAAATCTAGCTTCACCATATCTGTCTGTTACACGGAACGGATTCGTGTCATCATTCATGTTAGGATTTTGGAAGTGCGTTGGGTGACATGATTGACATGCTTGACTTCGTCCAGCTGCATCAGGCATAGGTACCATCGCAAGGTGGAATCCGTGAATCGCTTCTGAAAGAGGTTTTGCTTTGACTGTTTTGTATCCAGTTGCATGAAGTCTTGGAGAAAGAAGGTTACCTGATACATTGTCTCCATGACAGTCAGTACAGTTTACAAAACCAACTTTACCCAAACGTTTGCTTGGAGCATTGTCATGATAATCACTTAAAAAAGTTGTACCATGGTGTGCATCATGAAGAGAAAGAATATTGATAGAACCCTCAGATAATCTAGCCATATACTCTGAAGTATCTGGGTATGTTTTCCAGTAAGCATATTCTGCATCACCTTGTTTGAGACCTTCATCTCTAGCCATTTGTGCCGCTTTACCTGTACGTGAATGACAAGCATAACAGTTAGGAATATCTACAGGGTTTGTACCAAAATACGAAACGGCAACACCATCTGGTTGATTGATTGCTTTTCCTTGACCATCGTGTAGCTCAACAGTAGAGTATTGGAATGGTTGAAAATCTTTTTCAGTCACTGAACGTAACGACCCTTTTCTTCTACTATCATTAAATGCAGTAAGAGGAAGACCTAATGAATCCCAAAGGTGAGAAGCAGTTAATACAAGCTTAATATTTTTTACAGCAGGTACAAGTGTATCAGAAAATACGATGTTACCACCATGTTTACCAGCATACGTCATATATCCAGTCATCGGTGCACCAGAAGGACCATGATCTACTTTGACAGAAATTTCTTTTCCTACACGGAGTCTGTCTTTATCTGTGACACCTTTTGGCATCGTACCTTCAAGGTCTTTGTAGATAAAGAGGTGTGTCCATACGTAGTTTGCTACGTTGTCGCCAGCTGAATCCATATGACCATCGCCATCTACATCTTTGGCAACAGTCCAGTATTTCATTTTGTTACCCTCAGAGAACGAGTTGTCCTTTGTGTAAGCAAATACTTTTACATTGTCATCAGGTGTCATAAGCTTTGGAAACTTTTTGCCTTTACCGACTCTAATGACTTGTGATTGGATAGAGTTGTAAGGTGGAATCACACAACAGTAAGACATATCAAACCCAACACAGTGCATACCAAGTTCGTAGTTTACGAACATGCTATAGTCTGCTTTGGGTTGGTAAGCTGTTTTACCATTGACTTTGACTACCTCTAGCTTATCTACGCCAAATGGGGGATTTTTGTCATAGCTTGTAGCCGCATAAGAAACAGTAGCTAAGAGTGAAGCCGTGACTGTACTTTTTACGATTTTTGAAATCATTTTTTTCTCCTATTAGATTAATAAATTATTGTGGTCTCATAGTATGTAAAATACTATGAGATAGAGAAGTGGGAAGAATTACTTCCAACCATCCGTAACTACTTTTGTAGAAGTTTTGTAAGGGTACTTTTTAACTAAAGCTTTGACTTCTAGTTTTTGGTCGCCTTCTCTCATAAAGTGTGCCAGTGTCACTGAAGCCCAGTAATCATTTGCATACTCTGTACCTTCTAATTGAATCGGTACACCATCTTTATTGACTGTATGACAAGCAGAACATGTAACAGGTCCAGCATATTTACCATCTGGTGAATATTGAAGTGCTTGTTCGTGTGTTGTGACATCTACAGAACGCTCATCACCATCATATCTACTAGAGTAAAGACCATGTGTTGATTCATGACATGTTTGACATGCGATGCTTCCATGTGCTTTTGAGTATCTATAGAGTGAATATTTGTTTGGTTGGTCAATTGGGAAGTATTTACCACCAGTTTCTTGCTCTACAAATGGTGCTAAGTGACAATCTGCACAGTGAGGTTCAGAAGCTGATAACCACCAGTCATTACCACCTGAAGCAGCTGCATAAGGTACATCTCCACCTGTTTTATGGTTCCAAGGTTTTAAGTCTAATTTACCATCTTTTCCAACATTTTTTACCAATACGGCAGATTTGTGGTCAATATAGTAGCTTAGTACTTCATTGGTACCAGTGGCTTTAGCATCAGCCATATCTACAAACTTTTTCATATCTCCATCAGCAACAGCTTTGATAAGCTCTTTAAGTGATTTATTTCTGAGTGTTTTTCCTTCTTGTTTAGAATCATTTGT
Source organism: Sulfurovum sp. (assembly GCA_027062365.1). Lineage (GTDB taxonomy): Bacteria > Campylobacterota > Campylobacteria > Campylobacterales > Sulfurovaceae > Sulfurovum. Next base: position 26,284 of record JAMOTK010000016.1, on the reverse strand, counting down.
GATGTCGTCATAGGCATAAAGTGCTTGTGCAACTTTAGAGTGACAGTTTGTACAGTAGAGTCCTCTCATTTCAGAGTCTTTACCATGCTCATCTTTCATAGAGACATTTTCAAGTTGCCATTTACCATAAGCATTCAAGAAGAACGGAGGTTTAGCATTAGGGTTAGAGTGAGCATCACGTCTTACATAACAACCACCACCAGATTTTCTAATATCGCCTTTTGCAAATCTAGCTTCACCATATCTATCTGTTACACGGAACGGGTTCGTGTCATCATTCATGTTAGGATTTTGGAAGTGCGTAGGGTGACATGATTGACATGCTTGACTTCGTCCAGCTGCATCAGGCATAGGTACCATCGCAAGGTGGAATCCGTGAATCGCTTCTGAAAGAGGTTTTGCTTTAACAGTTTTGTATCCTGAAGCTGTCACTCTTGGAGAAAGAAGGTTACCAGAGACATTGTCTCCATGACAGTCAGTACAGTTTACAAAACCAACTTTTCCAAGTCTGTTAATCGCTGCATTTGAATCATAGCTAGAAAGGAATGTTGTCCCATGGTGTGAGTCATGAAGGGCAAGAATATTGATAGAACCTTCTGAAAGTCTAGCCATATACTCTGAAGTATCTGGATATGTTTTCCAGTAAGCATACTCTTTGTCTGCTTGTTTGAGACCTTCATCTCTAGCCATTTGTGCAGCTTTACCTGTACGTGAATGACAAGCATAACAGTTAGGAATATCTACAGGGTTTGTACCAAAGTACGAAACGGCATGATTATCAGGCTGTTTGATTTGCTTACCATCTTGAGTATGTAGCTCAACAGTAGAGTATTGGAATGGTTGAAAATCTTTTTCAGTCACTGAACGCAAAGAACCTTTTCTTCTACTATCATTAAATGCAGTAAGAGGAAGACCTAATGAATCCCAAAGGTGAGATGCAGTCAATACAAGCTTTACATCTTTAACAGCAGGTACAAGCGTATCTGTAAATACAATGTTACCACCATGTTTACCAGCATACGTCATATATCCAGTCATCGGCGCACCAGAAGGACCATGATCTACTTTGACAGGAATTTGACGACCGATTCTAAGTCTGTCTTTACCTGTGACACCTTTTGGCATTGTACCTTCAAGGTCTTTGTAGATAAAGAGGTGTGTCCATACGTAGTTTGCTACGTTGTCTCCTGCTGAATCTAAGTGACCATCACCATCGGCATCTTTAGAAACAGTCCAGTATTTCATTTTGTTACCTTCAGAGAACGAGTTGTCCTTTGTGTAAGCAAATACCTTTACATTGTCTTTAGGTGAAAGTAATTTAGGAAGGGTATTTCCTTTTCCTACTTTTATCGCTTGTGCTTGAATAGAGTTGTATGGTGGAATCACACAACAGTAAGACATATCAAACCCAACACAGTGCATACCAAGTTCGTAGTTTACGAACATGCTATAGTCTGCCTTTGGTTGGTACGCATCAGCACCATTTACTTTTACTTTGTCTAGTTTCTCCATTCCAAATGGTGGGGTTTTATCATACCCAGCATTAGCAAAGGACATCGTAGCAAGTAAAGAGGTTGCTATAGTGCTTTTTATCAGTTTTGAAATCATTTTAGTCTCCTTTAGAATTTTTGATTGCCTTTTATTCTCTCATTTTGCTCATTAAGATTACTTTAAAAAATGGCTAAAATATGAAATTTAGAGAGATAACTAGAAAAAGTTTTTGATGATATTGTCTATAAGAATATTTGTTATAAGTTCAAGGATAAAACGTGTATATCTTTGGAAAGTCTATAGATTTAATAGACTTTTCCCAAAGTATGGTTTTTAACGCATACGTTCTTTTTTGGATGCACTTTTTGGAAGCAATCCATATTTGCTAAGGTCGATGAGTGTCTCTTCTCTTTTGTCTTTGAGTAGTTTAACCATGAGAGGGTTTCTATCCATTTTAAACTCTTGTGTAAAGGTTACTTTTCCTTCGTGGTCAAAATATTTTTTGATACCTACTTTATAATTATGTTTATAAAAAACCTCAGAAAGTTTAAATCCTTCATAGTCCCACTCTTGCATAAGTCCTTCACGTCTTCCCATATTGTAGGTAACTTGTGAGCCTAATTGAGCATTGTCAAAATAGATTTTTTGAACATTGTGTTTTTGTCCATGGACATATTCAACCACAAGCTTTGTGACACCATTATCATAGTAAGAGGTATAAATACCATTTTCTTTGTCGTTCTCAAAATTTACTTTAGATTTGATAGCCTTTTTATCGTTATACCACCATGTCATACCTTCTCTTTTGCCATCTACATAGGTAGATTTTTGGGCATCATCTTCGATGATATACTCTTTTGCAAAAAGTATATTGGATAAAAGTAAAAGTCCTAATCCTGTAGATAAGAGTATCTTTATCATAACTAATCTACTTTTCTATTGTTAGGATTGAAGTCTAAACCTTTGAGTGCCTCGATAGTGACATCAGGTTTTTTGGCTTGGACGGCTTTCATCACTTCAATAGGTCTATCCATTTTATACTTCACCGTTTTTGTGACTTTTCCTTTTGCATCATACCAACGTCTCTCGCCCTCTTTGTAGCCATTTTTATAGGTGACATCATTGCTTAACATTCCGTCTTCCGTATATTCTTTTTGTAAACCTTGTTTTTGTCCATGAACAAAAGTCACTTCCGAAGCCAATTGCCCCGAACTAAAATAATACTTCTCAGCCCCTTCTTTGTGGTCATCTACATAATTGACCTCTATACGCAATACACCTGTGTCAAAAAATATTTTATTATTCCCATCACGTTTACCTAAAGTATAATGGATACGTTCAAGATGATGCCCCTCTCGGTCATACCAATCCATCGCACCATCACGTTTGCCTTCAACATTATTGACTTTAAACGCAATCTCACCTGTGTTATAATAGACTTTTTCTATCCCATGTTTGATACCCTCAGCTGTATCGGTTCTGGTGTTTGCTTTGTACTCTATCTCTGATTTGATGACATCATCTTTAAATTTTTCAGTAAAAAGTTCTGCTTGAAGTAGGGTTGAGCCTAAAATGCTAAGTGTGATAAGTGTTAATATATTCATACGAGTGCCTTATGTTCTACCATCGCACAATGGTTTTGTACGACATTGATACCTGCGTCTTTGACACGCTGAGCTGCTTGATTGTTGATAAGTTGTAATTGTGTCCAATAGGTCTGTACATCACCACGAGCGATGACAGCATCGGCAATGGCATCAAGTGCAGCAGGTTTTCTAAAGATGACTACCATATCTACAGCTTCTTCTATCTCAGCCAAACTTCTGTAGACCTTTTCGCCCAATATCAAATCCCCTTTTGGATAGATAGGTATCATTTTATACCCTGCTTCTTTCAAATATTTAGCCACACGATGAGACGCTTTTGAGCTATCAGGAGAAGCACCCAAAACGGCAATCGTTTTGGCTTTTTCAAAATATTGTTTCATCTCTTGGGCATTTGAGTTTATTCGTGGTAATTCACATTCCATAGTATATGTATCCTTTTGGTATAATTGCCTTATTATAATATCTAGGAAAGATTAATGTTAGACTTAAACAATATAAAAAAAGCTTATAAAAGAGTATCAAGTGTCGTACATCGTACACCTTTTAGTTTTGCACCCATTTTAAGTGAGATGAGTGGATATACAATATATTTAAAAAAAGAAAACCTTCAACGTACAGGGGCATTCAAGCTTAGAGGTGCATTCAACAAAATAGCCTCTTTGGTAGAATCAGGACAAAAAGGGGGTGTCATCGCAGCTTCAGCAGGTAATCATGCCCAAGGGGTAGCCTTTGCTTCCAAGCATTTTGGGATAGAAGCCACCATTGTGATGCCAGAATCCACACCCCTCATCAAAATCCAAGGGGTCAAAGACTTAGGAGCAAACACTATACTAAAAGGGGCGAACTATGATGAAGCCTATGCCTATGCGTTACACTACTCCAAAGCACATCACCTTACTTTTGTCCATCCCTTTACCGATGATGAAGTCATGGCAGGACAAGGCACTGTTGCCCTAGAAATGTACGAAGAACAGCCTGATTTGGATGCTGTGGTGATTCCTGTAGGAGGAGGAGGGCTTATCTCTGGTATGTCTGTAGCCTACAAAGCTCTCCACCCCAAGACCAAAATCATCGCTATATCAGCAGAGGGTGCTCCAGCACTCAAAAACTCTTTTCATGCCAAAAAAGCATTAGACTCCTTACATGTAAAAACCATCGCCGATGGGATAGCCGTGAGAGACATCTATGAAGAAACCTTTACTCATATCCTCCACAATGTAGATACTTTTGAAACCGTATGCGAAGATGAAATAGCCTCTGCCATACTCTTTTTACTAGAAAAACAAAAAGTACTCGTAGAAGGAGCAGGGGCTGTAGGTGTCGCTGCTTTGTTACACCACAAGATAGCGTTACCCCAAGGCTCTAAAATAGGCATCGTCCTAAGTGGAGGCAATATCGATGTCACGATGCTTTCTCTTATTATAGAAAAAGGATTGATGAAGTCATCACGAAAGATGAAACTTCTAGTCACCCTCGTAGACAAACCAGGTGCATTACAATCCTTCACCCAAATCCTCACAGATATTTCAGCAAATATCGTACAAATAGGCTACGACAGAACCTCCACCGACCTAGCATTTGGCGATGCCCATGTCTCGGTATCCTTAGAAACCAAAGGCACAGAACACCAAAACCTCATACGCCAAAAACTCAATGAAAATGGCTTTGTATTTAAAGAAGAACATTAAGCATTTCGGAAACGATGGCTTTAGCCTCGTCAAGGGTGACGCTAAAGCATCACATCCGATATACTCTTGCTTTGGAAACGATGGCTTTAGCCTCGTCAAGGGTGACGCTAAAGCATCACATCCGATATACTCTTGCTTTGGAGACGACGGCTTTAGCCTCGTCTAAGACTAATTAAGTTTTAAGCACAAAAATGTTACAATTTTACCCACAATACCCACAATACCCACAATACCCACAATACCCACAATACCCACTAAGGATAGGCATGAAACATACGCTTCAAAAACTCTTAACCCTTCTCTTTCTATTTGGCTTCACGATGCAAAGTGCTTCGGCAAATACGGCTTTGAGTGATAAGCAACTCCATGCAACACTAAGCATCATCACAAACTTTTTACTCTTATCCAATAGTCCTACTACTTCTACACGTAGTACTTCTTCAAGTGTTACTATCATCGGAGACAATCCACTTATTCTCAAAAAGGGTACAGCCTATCAAGAACTAGGTGCTACGGCACTAGAGGGTAATAGTTCTCTTTCTGTCTCCATAGCTAGTACGGTCAATACGAATATAGAAGGTCAATATAGTGTGACTTATTCGGCTGTAGATAGTAGAAATAATCGCATAGAAGCTACACGACTTGTAGAGATTCTTCAATTAGATGATGCTGATTTATCTTTTGTGATTGATGAGTTGAATCTATCACAAGAAGTGAAAGATAGCTTAACTGTGGTCGGTGTTATTGAAGACAGTAACGGAGAGGTGGGGAGTATCGGAGGTTTGACGGATGTCGTGGCAAATCAGCAAATCACCTATACCAATAGTGACAATGAAGAGATTATTAAAGATGTCATTGTCTATAGGAGTTTTAATATAGGCGAATGGGTAGGTAAGCTCAATGAAGAGACAACGCTTCTGGCTAGAATATTTATGCACCCTTATCTTGTAGATATAGCAGAAGATAAAAAAATAGAATATATTGCCTTTTTAAAAGATGAATATATCACAAATTATGATGAAGCGTTGAGGTTTCAAAAGCTCTCAAATAAAAGTTCATTTTTTACACCACAATATTATGACTTGATTACAACACTTCAAAATATTGTACTTAGTAAATATGAAGCAGAACCAACAAGCATCGCAAGTGCTGTAAGAAAGAGTCTTAAGTATATCAATCAAGACAAGTTCTTTACCAATATGGCATTGATGCAGATAAAATCATCCGATGAGGAAATAGAATTTTCAAATTATGCCGATGTCTATTATGGGGTAAGGACTTATAGGTATGATGGGGTAGAACAAGCCTTTGATTATCCTATGTTTACTACAGAAACACTTCATCAGATTGACCCTGTCAAAGGGGGTGCTGTTGGAGGATTGTTTGATTGGGCAACCAACCAAGTGCCTTTACTCTATAGCCCTACCTCTACTATAAAATATAATGATTTATTGGATGTTTCTAGTGATATTACAGGTACACATAAAGCATTGATTGAGATTTATAAATGGAAAGGAGGACTGCCTTCACTGCTAAATACAGGAAGAGGTATCTCTTTGATATTAAAAACGGTTTTAAGTGGTGGGGCAGGTGATAAGTTTCAAAAAGGCTTAGAATCTCTTATTAAGAAAGGAAAAGATGCCTTTGCCAAATACGAAAGTACCCTCCATGCTGTTGATGCCACGATAACAGTGGTTGAGTTGGGCTTAGATATTTTAGAATTTGCAAATCCTGAGGTGACAAAAGAATATGTTCAACCTTATAGAAAATATTTGGACACAGGAAGAAGTGCTTTAAGTCACGCCTATAGTGTAGTCAATGTTCAAGCCTATTCGCCTGATGTAAAGAGCTTTAAAGAGATATTTCAATTGAAACAACTTTTAGGAGGAGCAATTGCTGTTGTACCTTCAAATACTCAAAATACCAGAACAAGAGAGATATTGCAAGATAAAATTGATACGATTGATGATAAAAATAAAGAGTGGAAAGTGCTTTCTACAGCTTTGTTCCTAAATAAAGTGATTGAACCTTTGATTAAGAGTAATCAAGAGGGAAAAGATAAGATTCAAGCATTTAACGATAAATATGAAACGATTATCTCTTTTTCTCAAATGGCATACTATATAGCATTGAGAAAATATGAATTGATAGAAGCAAGAGAAGTAGATGAGCAAATCATACCTGCTCTTTTGTATTATGGTAACAACTTTATCAGTAAATCTTTGCTTAGTTCAGTGAAACAAATATTTGAAAAATATACAGATAATACGGCACAAATAGCCAAAGCAACCAGTAAGATTAAAGAATATACCAATACTATTCTTAAAATAGAAGACCCTCTACAAGCCATGAAAGATATTGGTACTTTTCTCATTAAAGGTCAATTGGTAAATATTAAAGGGTTAGCAGGAGATGCTATTTTGAGTATTGTTTATAAGATGAATCCAGCAGGGGCAACGGTAAAAGCTGTTCAAGCTGTCAATGATTGGTCTAGTTTCCTTGTGGGTAATCTAGTGATTTCAAATGCACAATACTTTCAAGTAGATTTTGATAACGGTGTCGTAGATATATCGCTCCCTCCTGTGAGCTTTTCAGGTATTGCTACAGATGCCAAAATCAAACCTACTTCTAGTATCTCACAATATTTTGAAGGTAAAACAAGATTTCTTGTCGCTGTAGATGATGTGAATGACAATATTCATCATAGACCAAAGTTTGATATGTTTTTTACTGAAGCAAATCAAGATGGTATATTGATTGATGGAGATTTTGAAGATTTACTTGAAACCGATGCCTATATCGGTCAAACTATTTTTGCATTTGATTTAAATATTGAGAAATCCCAAAATGACAGTGAAGACCAAGATAGTTTTGTGCCTGTAGCCACGGTTGCGAACAATCGTATTACTTCTGAAGATATTCGTTCAGCAGACTTAAAAGCAGGAAATAATAATATTTCTTATCTTGATATTATAGAAGCATGGGAAAAAAACAGAGGAAGCAATCTACAAGTAGTAGATAAGTATAGAGGTATCTTTAAAGAATCTGTAGATGTAGAAATGATGCCTTCTTTGAGTGCAGATTTTATTATAGACAGTCTTAAGCAAAATTCAACAGCCTATTATGGCTATCATGTCCATAACAGTGATGTCATCAGAACTAATTTGATAATATGGAAAGAAAATGATGATGTTTTAGGTACAGTCAATATTAAAAATATAGGACAATATCCTATTTGTTATGATGTGCAATATGATTATGAAGTAGGTTTGCTCAACGATATACCCAAAAATAAATTTGTCACTTGTATTGACGCAGGAGAAGCGTTTAAGGATACTCTTGATGTGTATAAAGATACAGAAGGTAATTTAAATGATATTCATTTTTATTTCTACGATAGATTGGCTTATGACTTTTTTGACAATGAAAATATACTAAAACCATACATCGTAAATTATACTAAATTGAAAAATATGGAATTCAAAAATGCTTTACTTGTTGATCGCGTTGCTTTTAAAGTCATTTTAGATAATCTGAATGGAGTAACTCCTCTTTTTGCCAATGTAGGAGAAGATATAGAGATGTATTTAGGTGAAAACAGAGAGATAAATTCTAGTTACAGTGAGGCTCTTGATGCGATGATTGTTCTTTCTTCATGGTTTGATACAGACAATACACTCTTATCTACAAGCCCTATCTTAGCTCTCAATACCTTTGGATTAGGAGAACATACGATTACTTTAACTGTAAAAGGTTTAGATGCTGTCGAAGTCAGTGATACCGTCATCGTCACTGTCCTAGAAGCTCCACTAAAAGCCAATGCAGGAGCATACCAAATCAAAGAAGTAGGGCAAGTTATTACCCTTGATGCTTCTGCGAGTACAGGAAATATACAAAGTTATGAATGGACATTTGAAGGAAATGTACTTGGCAATACAGCCACGATGATAGTACCTATATCTATGCTAGAAGGCTCTTACACCTTTTATCTCAAAGTAAGCGATGGTATCACGCAGAGTGTAGATTCTGTTGTAGTCAATGTAGTGCCACAGACAAGTACTGCTACGAGTACCCTCAAAAAAACAGCCCAAACCACCACCTACACCCCCTACGATGACGGACACTACCAAAAAGGAGCAACACCTAGCTACAGTAGAGATGATGCCTTCGGCATAGTTACCGACCATGTCACAGGCTTGGAATGGCAAGACAATGAGAGCATAAGTAAACCATGGCTCACACAAGCCAATTATGACGCAGGAGACTACAGCAATACCTCAGGAGATACAGCGACGACTTATTGTAGTAATCTCAATCTAAATGGTGGAGGATGGCGACTACCTACGGTAAAAGAGTTGTTGTATATTGTGGATAATGGTAAATTTAACCCTAATATTGATAGTCAATTTCAAAATACTATCTCTTACTACTATTGGAGTTCTACGAGTTATGCGAGTAGTCCTTACCGTGCTTGGCGTGTCTTTTTCGGCAATGGCAGTACGTACGGCAACTTTAAGAACAGTAGTCTATATGTGCGTTGTGTGAGAGCAGGACAATAGTCACTTTATCACTTTAAAGGAAAAGTATGCTTTATGATAATTTACCGATTTTTAAATCAGCCTTGAATTTGGTGGTCTATATAGAGACGATAGTCAAAGGCTTTGATAGGTATGAGAAGTATGGTATAGGATTGGATTTACGGGTCTATAGCAAAGAGATATTGTTTTTGATACAAAGAGCCAATATGGCAAAAGAGAGACAAAAGGAGCTAGAAGCCCTAAGAGATAAATGTGAAGAGTTAAAAATGCTCATCAGAGTCGCCCAAGAGCTAAAGGCATTTAAGGGCTTAAAGCAATTTGCAGAGGTTTCTAAGCTTACGATGGCAGTAGTCATCCAAGCCCAAGGATGGCTCAAACAAACGGCGAGAATTTCAAAATGATACTGTCTTTTGAAAGAGTGCCAAAATATTGTGCAGTTTTTCCACCATTGAATAATTCGGAGACGAGGGCTTTAGCTTTGTTATGGGTGACTCTGAAGCGTTACATCCGATATGTTTTTTCGGACACGATGGCTTTAGCCTCGTCTTTGTTTCAGTGGTATAGCGTCTTTGACACTTGTATCATAACACTTTTTATGATAGAAGCTAAAGAGAAAAACTTAATCTCTAACAACTATTGGAGTTCTACGAGTAATGCGAGTAATCCTAACAATGCTTGGAATGTCAATTTCAACAATGGCAATACGAACAACAACAATAAGAACAATAGTAAATATGTGCGTTGTGTGAGAGCAGGATAATATTTAAGAGTACATCGGATGTGACGCTTTAGCGTCGCCTATAACGAGGCTAAAGCCATCGTGTCCGAAGTAGCGTACATCGGATGTGATGCTTCAGCGTCGCTCATGACGAGGCTAAAGCCGTCGTGTCCAAAGTAGAGTACATCGGATGTGACGCTTTAGTGTCGCCTATAACGAGGCTAAAGCCATCGTGTCCGAAGTAGCGTACATCGGATGTGACGCTTCAGCGTCGCTCATGACGAGGCTAAAGCCATCGTGTCCAAAGTAGAGTACATCGGATGTGATGCTTCAGCGTCGCTCATGACGAGGCTAAAGCCATCGTGTCCAAAGTAGAGTACATCGGATGTGATGCTTCAGCGTCGCCTATAACGAGGCTAAAGCCATCGTGTCCGAAGTAGCGTACATCGGATGTGATGATTCAGCGTCATCCAAAAGGAGCATTTTTGTATAAAAAATTACCACATATCTCAAATGATGGTTCTTATCAATTTGTCACTTTTAGAACAGAAGATAGTGTAGATGACTATTTAAAAAGAATGATAGATTTACCAATGCAGAACCAGAAAAAGCAATATGAAATGGATAAATATTTGGACAGTTCAAAAAATGGTAGATATTTAAATGATACTATTTTAGAGTTATGCAAAGCATATATTATCAAACAAGATAAGAAACTTTTTGATGTAGTATGCTTTAGTATTATGCCAAATCATATACATATCCTTTTTAAAGAGACGATAATCATCAGTGAAGCGATAGGCAAACTCAAAGGTGCTTTGGCTTTTGAAATTAATAAAGCACTAGGTAAAAAAGGTCAATTTTGGGCAAAAGATTTTTATGATAAAAGTATTAGAGATAAAAATCATTTTGATGTAGTGTATAGGTATATAGAAAATAATGCAATGAAAGCAGGATTAGAAGATAGTGATAGACGATTTTATAGTGTATATGATGAGTTTTAATCGGATGTGATGCTTCAGCGTCATCCATAACGAGGCTAAAGCCGTCGTGTCCGAAGTAGAGTACATCGGATGTGATGCTTCAGCGTCATCCATAACGAGGCTAAAGCCGTCGTGTCCGAAAGAAAAACATATCGGATGTGATGCTTTAGCGTCACCCATGACGAGGCTAAAGCCATCGTGTCCGAAGTAGAGTATATCGGATGTGACACTTTAGTGTCACCTACAATTAAAAAAGGAAAATGATGTTTACATATATAGAGCTTTATCAAGCTTACCGAAGGTGTAGGAAGCATAAGAGCAATACCCTCAATACCCAACACTTTGAAGCCAATCTGATAGAAAATCTCTATCATTTACAAACTTCTCTCAATAATAATCGCTATAAACCCAAACGCTTTGTCTGTTTTTTGACAAGTTCTCCCAAATTACGAGAGATTTTTGCTTCTGATTTTTCTGATAGGGTGGTGCATCATCTTATTGTGCCATTGTTAGAACAACTTTATGAGCCATCATTTATCTATGACAGTTATAGCAATAGAAAAGGCAAAGGTATTCATCAGGCTACCAAGAGGGCAAGAAAGTTTATGAGAGGAAGTAAGTATTATTTGCAACTTGATGTGAGGAGCTTTTTTTATAGTATCGATAAAGATATTTTATTTTTGAAGATTAAAGAGAAGATTATCTCATCCTATGACGAGGCTAAAGCCGTCGTATCCGAAGTAGAGTCCATCGGATGTGATGCTTTAGCGTCACCCATGACGAGGCTAAAGCAAGAGTACATCGGATGTGATGCTTTAGCGTCACCCATGACGAGGCTAAAGCAAGAGTACATCGGATGTGACGCTTTAGCGTCGCTCATGACGAGGCTAAAGCCATCGTGTCCAAAAGAAAAACATATCGGATGTGATGCTTCAGCGTCACCCATAAGTAAGAGTGCTATAGAGATGCACGAACTACTCAAAGTTGTGCATACCATCATTTGGCATGATATTACCCAAGATGTTATCTTCAAGGGGGATAAAAGAGCCATAGATGCTTTGCCTTCTCACAAAAGCCTACTCAAAGCCCCTAGAAATATAGGCTTACCTATAGGTAATCTCACAAGTCAATTTTTTGCCAATGTCTATATGAATGATTTTGATAATTTTGTCAAACGCACACTCAAAGTCAAGAGATATTTACGCTATGTCGATGATTTTGTCTTGTTTGCCAATAGCAAAGAAGAACTGATGCAACACTACACAGAGATAGTAGCCTATCTGGACAAATCTTTAAAGCTAAAACTAAGAGAGAAGAGTATCCTCAAAGCCAATAGCGAGGGCTTGGACTTTTTGGGCTATATTATCCGTCCTTACTATACACTTTCACGCAAAAGAGTGGTCAACAACTACAAACAAAAAAAAGCCAAATACCTAGACGCATACGAAAGCCAAAAAGGCAAGATGAGCCTTGAAGAGATAAAAGCCTTTTTATCTGTCCAAGCTTCATTTGAAGGGCATATCAAGCACTGCAATAGCTTCAATTTACTAAACAAGGTAGGAAAAATAAATGATACAAATCCTTTTGATACTGATAGGACTGAGTAGCCTCAGTATGGCAAACTTTAGCAAAAGTGGCAATATCGTCACAGACAGCAGTACAGGGCTACAGTGGCAAGACGATGCCATAGGCACAACGACGACTTGGCAAGGGGCAATAGACCGATGTGAAGCCCTTGTCTTGGACACACATGATGACTGGCGACTACCGAATAAAAATGAACTGATTTCTATTGTGGATTATTCTCTAAATAATCCTAGTATTGATAGTCAATTTCAAAATACTATCTCTTACTACTATTGGAGTTCTACGAGTAATGCGAGTTATCCTAGCTATGCTTGGTATGTCTATTTCTACGATGGCAGTACGTACTACAGCAATAAGTTCAATAGTAAGTATGTGCGTTGTGTGAGAGCAGGACAATAGTCACTTTGCTCTTTTTTTCGTAGGTCGGAGTGTCCTCACTCCGACAGATATTTGAGAGATTTAAACTATGTTTTTTGTGTGGGTTAATGTCGGAGTCGGAGACTCCGACCTACGGATTTTGTTTTAGATTTAAAATATTTATGATATAATTTGCCTAGTTGGGGCAGATGAGAGAGTTGACGCTCTCTCACAAGCTTTTAATACGCTTTTGTCGCGATAAGCAACAGAAGAATAACAATTATGATTAGTGGTCTCATTGTTATAACCTTTATAAGAGGCTGACCCTGTCCCACCTTCTCCTTCACAATGCAACTCACAATAATCGCCCAACTAGACATGGTATTTTAGCGTAATTTTATGAATAATAGAATATATTGATAACGAGGCTAAAGCCATCGTGTCCGAAAGCAGAATATTGGATGTGACGCTTCAGCGTCACTTGTGTTTTAGATTTAAAATATTTATGATATAATTTGCCTAGTTGGGGCAGATGAGAGAGCGTAGAACTCTCTCACACGCTTTTAATACGCTTTTGTCGCAATAAGCAACAGAAGAATAACAATTACAATTAGTCTTAGCATTGTTATAACCTTTATAAGAGGCTGACCCTGTCCCACCTTCTCCTTCACAATGCAACTCACAATAATCGCCTAACTAGACATGGTATTTTAGCGTAATATTTATGTAGGTTCGATTTCATCGAACAAGGAAGCATGATTGTATTTTGGTAATTGTTTGATAAAATCGAACCTATGAGTTTTAGATTTTTTATGTTATAATTTGCCTAGTTGGGACAAAAAGGGAGCTGGTACTCCCTTGATGCTTTTAGAATGCTTTTGTTACTATAATTAGTAGCAAAAGTATAACAATTAGTATTTTCAGGTACATTGTTACATCCTTTTTAAAGGCTGACCCTGTCCCACCTAACTCCTCACAATGCACATCATAATAATCGCCTAACTAGACATGGTATCTTAGCGTAATGTTGATGAAGATGGAATATATCGGATGTGATGCTTTAGCGTTACTGTAAAAAGGAATATTAAAATGATAGCCATAGATTTGGGTTCAAATACTTTGCGTGTGTTACTGTATGATTGTGTGGAAGAAGAATCTACATTTAGCTATGAAACATTGGTCAAGACAGCAGATGGATTGGTGGAGTGTGGGCGTGTGAGTAGTGAGGCTGTGTGTAGGGTGATTAATGCAATACAAACGGTACAAATGAAAGTAGATTTTTCAGAACACAGTGTGGTAGCAGTGACTACCGAAGCACTTAGACAAGCGTCTAATAGGGCTGATGTATTAAAAGAGATTTTTGAAGTGACGGGGGTTGCTTTTGATGTTATCTCAGGAGAAGAAGAAGCACGGATGACACTTTTGGCAGTGAAAAGAAGATTGCAACGTTTGGTGTATCCTTCTGCTAATTTTGTATTGGTTGATATTGGGGGAGGTTCTACGGAGCTTATCTTTAATTATGGCAAAAAAAGTATCAGTAAAAGTTTTCCTATAGGGATAGTAACGATAGCCCAAAGTTATCAGGATTTAAATGATATAGAAGATGCATTGCCTCATAAAATGATAGAGATGCAAAAGTTTTGTACCCAAATGTATGCTACTAGAGGGATTTCTCAAGCTTTTGTAGCGACAGCAGGGACACCTACTACGATTGCATCTATGAAGCTAGGGTATGAGTATGCCGATTATGATGCTTCACAAGTCAATGGTACGTTATTGTTAGCAGATGAATTAGACTTTTATTTGGATAAACTTCTTTGCATGTCGTTTGAAGGACGTGAAAAAGCTGTAGGTATAGGACGTTCAGACCTTATTTTAGCAGGGATATTAATTTATAAACATATTTATAAAATTTTATCCTTTAATGAGTGTATCATCATCGATGATGGGCTTCGTGAGGGAGTGGCTTTGGATTTTTGTGATAAACTCTAATCTTATTTGGCTATAATCAGAAAAACTATAAGAATGGAGTACGTAATCATGCAAATGTCTGGTGCACAAATGGTGTGTGAAGCAATTATCGCTGAGGGTGTTACAACCGTATTTGGTTACCCCGGTGGTGCTATCATGCACGTTTATGATGAAATTTACAAACAAGAAGGGTTTGAGCATATCTTAAACCGTCACGAACAAGCTTCAGTACATGCTGCTGATGGATATGCAAGAGCCACAGGTGATGTCGGTGTGGCAATGGTCACTTCTGGACCTGGCTTTACCAATGCAGTGACTGGGTTGGCTACGGCGTATATGGATTCTATCCCTTTGGTGGTTATCTCTGGGCAAGTGCCTTCTCACCTTATTGGGACAGATGGTTTTCAAGAGATAGATGCTGTAGGTATCTCACGTCCTTGTACGAAACATAACTTTTTGGTGCGTAGCCTAGAAGAGCTTCCTCGTTTGATGAAAGAGGCTTTTTATATTGCACGTTCAGGTAGACCTGGACCTGTACTGATAGATATTCCCAAAGATATTACGGTGGATATTGGTGAATTTATCTATCCTGATGGGGTCAATATCCCAACATATAAGCCTACCTATAAAGGCAATCAAAAGCAGATAGACAAAGCAGTTGAAGCGATAAAAATTGCGAAGAAACCTTTGCTGTACATTGGTGGGGGAGTGGTACTTTCTAATGCCTCGTATCTTGTACGTGCGTTGGCAGAGAAGACACAGATTCCTGTGGTTGAGACACTTATGGCTAGAGGGGTGATGGGTGCAAAGAATCCATTACTCTTGGGAATGCTAGGAATGCATGGTAATTATGCGTCCAATATGGCAATGAGTGAGACGGATTTGGTTATCTCTTTGGGTGCTAGATTTGATGATAGGGTTACAGGTAAGCTTTCTGAGTTTGCTAAGTATGCTGAGATTATCCATGTTGATATAGATGCAGCCAATATTGGTAAGCTTGTTGATGTTGATTATCCTATCGTAGGAGATATTACAGAAGTGGTTGAATCGATGATGCCACTACTTGATGACGTAGATACAGAGCGTTATGAAGCATGGAGAAATATCCTTAATCGTTATGATGCACTCCATCCTCAATCGTATGTAGATTCTGATGAGGTCATCAAGCCTCAGTGGGCTATTGAGCGTATCGGTGAGCTTGTAGGTGAAAATGCTATCATCACTTCTGATGTTGGACAGCATCAAATGTGGGCAGCACAACATTACCCATTTGATAGACCTCGTCAATGGATTAACTCTGGTGGATTAGGGACGATGGGCTTTGGTTTTCCTGCTGCTTTAGGTGCTAAAAAAGCATTCCCTGATAAAACGGTTATCAATATCACAGGAGATGGTTCTATCCTTATGAATATGCAAGAGTTGGTCACAGCAGCTGAGTATAAGATACCTGTGATTAACCTCATTTTGAACAACCACTTTTTGGGTATGGTAAGACAGTGGCAAACCTTTTTCTATGAGAAGCGTTATTCTGAGACAGATTTGACTTTTCAACCCAATTTCAAAGCATTGGCAGAAGCCTGTGGTGGGATAGGCTATGATGTCAATACCAAAGCAGAATTTGATGAAGCAGTAAAAGATGCTATCAAACAAGATAAAGTATGTTTTATGAATGTGATTGTCAATCGTTTTGAAGATGTACTTCCTATGGTACCGTCTGGTGGGGCATTGTTCAATATGATGTTACCTCAAACAACGCAAAATACGCAGGAGGCATAAGATGACAAAAAGTTTAAATGAAAGACGTGTTATTTCTGTGATTGTCCTCAATGAGAGTTCAGTCTTAGCACGTATAACGGCACTTTTTGCAGGGCGTGGATACAATATCGAGTCTTTGACCGTAGCACCTATCCCTGACTCTGATATGTCACATATTACGATTGCTACCAATGGTTCAGCAAAAGTCATGGAGCAAATTACCAAACAACTGCATAAGCTTATCCCTGTATATAAGGTCATAGAGCATGAAGAGATGGTAGAAAAAGAGATGGTTTTAGCCAAATTTCCTATCAATGAAAACTTAGCAGATATTTCTGTACTTGCTTTAGCCTACAACGGTGGGGTGGTCAATGTTGGTAAAGATATGATTATCGTGATGGTAGCAGATGAACCAAAGCGTATCAAACACTTTATCGAAGCATCTGGGCGTTATAACCCTTGTGAGATTGTACGTGGTGGTGTGGTGGCGATTGAGAGATAGATTCTCTTCTTCCTGCTTTGGGTGCGTTTCCTAACGCACCGTTATGATTAAAATATTTTAGGACTCCTTTATGACGTATACACTTTCCCAAATTACCCAAACCTTAGACATTACCTTTGAAGCAAAAGACAAAGAAATTACAGGTATCCATACCCTAAGCGAAGCTACGGCTACACAACTTAGCTTTTTTACAGACAGTAAATATCTTTCGGCACTTTCTACTACCAAAGCAGGGGCTGTATTGATAGATGTAAAATATGCCCATTTATTACCCTCTTCAACGATAGCACTCCTTACAGACGAAGCCTATCTCAAACTAGCACTCGCTTCAAAGCTTTTTGCACATAAAGTGATAACGAAGGGAGGGCATCCTCATTTGGGTGAGGGATGTGATATAGATAAGCGTGTGAGATTTGGCAATAATGTTACTTTAGGTAATAATGTTATCGTGATGGCAGGATGTTATATCGGCGACAATGTAAGCGTAGGAGATGATACTTTACTCTATCCTAATACCATACTCTATCATGGTACGCAGATAGCTGCACGTTGTATCATCCACGCAGGGGTAGTGATAGGATGTGACGGCTATGGTTTTGCGCATACCAAACAAGGTGAACATATCAAGATTTATCAAAATGGTGATGTCATCATAAAAGAAGATGTCGAGATAGGGGCAAACTGTACCATAGATAGGGCAGTCTTTGGGAGTACCATTATCAGAAAAGGGAGTAAATTGGATAACCTCATTCATGTGGCTCACAATTGTGATATAGGCGAACATTCTCTTTTTGCCGCACAAGTAGGACTAGCAGGTTCGACCACTTTAGGAAGAAATGTCGTTATGGGTGGACAGAGTGGGTCAGCTGGACATTTGGAAATCGGAGCATTTGCAACCATCGCAGGTAAAGCAGGGGTTACCAAATCACTAGAAGGTGGTAAAACCTATGCAGGGTTTCCTGCGATAGAGATACAAATGTGGAGAAAAATGCAAGGACTTTTGATGAGAATGCTAAAAAAACGTAAATAATGATTTTTTGTGTTATAATAATTTATATTACAACATAAAGGATTTATCATGAGTGGGACAGTTACGCATATAGACGCTATGACATTAAATGGCACAAAAGATGGTCAAATTAGTATTAGTACTATTGCACAGCCTTATGGCGAAAAGAGTGAATCAGTCGTAAGTATCGGTATCTCTTTACAAGCAAAATCAGAAGAACCTGATTGGAAAGTGCATATTCCTAAAGCCAATATCGCACAAGTCATTGAGGCTCTTGAAAAAGCTAAAGTAGAGATTTAAGTCTTTATATAGCTCTGTAGGATTGAGCGTATCAAGCCTACAGAAAGATACTGCTATAATGCCCTATGAATAATCCTATCCCTCTTACTTTACCTTCACCTTGCTGGTTATTAGATGAACAAAAACTCAAAAATAATATGCGTATTATCAAATATATCAAAACCCAAAGTAATGCCAAAGTGCTTTTGGCTCTTAAAGGCTATGCGTTGTGGAAAAGTTTTCCTTTGATTGAGCCTTATCTTGATGGATGTTGTGCTTCGGGGATTCATGAGGCTATTCTTGCAGATGAAGCGTTTGGCAAAGAGGTACATACCTATTCTCCTGCTTTTAAAGAAGAAGAGATAGATAAAATTGCTTCTATTTCTCATCATCTTGTGTTTAACTCTCCTTCTCAGTTTAGACGATTTGCCAACCAAGCCAAAGAGATAAATCCTGAAATCTCTTTGGGTTTGCGTATCAATCCTGAGTATTCGGTATCTCCTACGCAGATGTATAACCCTTGTGGTCTATACTCTCGGCTTGGTACAACTTTAGCAAATCTTGATATGTCTGTGATAGAGGCGTGTGAGGGCTTACATTTTCATGCTTTATGTGAAGAGAGTGCAGATACTTTGGCAAATGTATTGATGCATGTTGAAGAGAAATTTGGAAAATATATGGCACAAATGAAATGGATAAACTTTGGTGGGGGTCATCATATCACACGCAAAGGCTATGATATAGAAAAACTAATACAACTCATTATTAATTTTAAAGCCAAATATGATGTAGAGGTCTATCTCGAACCAGGAGAAGCCATAGGGTGGGAGACAGGGGTACTTATCTCAACCGTACTGGATATTGTACATAATGGGATGGATATTGCTATTTTAGATACTTCAGCAGAAGCCCACATGCCTGATACGATACTCATGCCTTATCGTGCAGAAGTAGTCGGTGCAGGTAAAGCAGGAGAGAAGTCTCATACCTATCGTTTGGCAGGAAACACTTGTTTGGCAGGGGATATTATGGGGGAGTATAGTTTTGATAGCCCTCTAAGCATAGGAGATAAAATAGTCTTTGAAGACCAAATGCACTATACTATGGTCAAATCGACTACCTTCAATGGGATTAAACTACCCTGTATTGCCATACAAAGAGCAGATGATACACTAGAGGTACTGCGTGAATTTGGCTATGAAGATTTTAGAGATAGGCTTTCGTAAATATTATTTTAGGCTCTCTTTTATCTTGATAAGGTACTCAGATGATAATATCGTACCTATATTTTTATCTTTTGTTAGGTTTACTTTGAGCTTTTGTGGTTTTTGTACATAGAGGCGTTGCGTAGGAGCATCTGCTGTCTTTAGTATAGAAATAGAGGTTTGAATGTACTTATCATTGATATTAATGGCACTTTGTATTAATGTTTTTTTCCATGTGCCTTTTTGAATATTGTCTTCTACTAGGATATGATTTTTCTTATATTTGGCTATAGATTTACGTGTACCTTTACCCATAGAACCATCTATCCTGCCTTTGTAATATCCATGTATTTTAAGTGCTAGTTGTTGTTTTTTAAGAGTAGTTTTTTTATACTTAGAAGGTGTATGAAGTTGCGTATTTACTTCATAAAAATATGCTAATCTTAAAAGAATGGTTTTTGCTTCTTTGTCTAAAGTAGTACCTTTATCTCTCTTATATTTTTTATTCATCATAGCAATAGCTTCTTTACTTGTAGATGTATTGAGGTCTCCGTTTATCTTTGCATCATAGAATTTTAAACCTTTGAGTGCTTGTTGAATTTTCATTGTATCACTGATGACTTTAGGTTGTTTAGATTTTATATAGGTATGTCTTCTTTTATGATGTACTTTCTTTTTTTTCTTTTTTTCTATCTTTTTATTCCCAAAGTTAGAAGGAACTGTATCGAAGAAGTAGCCATAAGAGAGGCTATTTATCAAGACGATAGTAGCTAAAATAATAAATAATTGTTTGATTCTAAACACGATATGCTTCCTAATATAAAAATATTTTTATGATACTAATGATATAGTGTAAACAAATTATCTTTACAAAAACATAAAATAAAGCAGTCTAGTAGAGACTTTGTTTAAAACTCCCTCTTATACACAGTTTTTTCTTTAGCCTATTATTGAAGTAAGTCTTGTACACTTTTTAAAGGGTCTTTTCCCTTTTCTATCATGGCATAGACTTCTTCTGCTATGGGAAGGTATATCTTTTTATCGGTGGCTATCTTTTGTAAAGCTTTAGCCGTAGGGACACCTTCTGCTACTTCTCCTAATGATTCGAGTATCTCTTCCATGTTTTGACCTTTTGCTAGACCTAATCCTACTCTATAATTACGAGATAGTGTAGAAGATGCTGTAAGAAACAAATCTCCAGCCCCTCCTAGCGATAAAAAGGTTTCGGTTTTTGCTCCATAGGCTTCTCCAAAGCGTGTCATCTCCACAAGTCCCCTAGAAATGAGTGCCGCTCTAGCATTGTTCCCTAGTCCTAGCCCATCACATACTCCTCCTGCGATAGCGATAACATTTTTATACGCTCCTGAGACTTCAGCTCCTACCACATCATCACTAACGTAGCCTTTGATAAAAGAGGGTAGAGCATTGGCAAAGGTATGTGCTAATGCTTCATTTTTAGAAGATATTTTGAGTGCAGTGGGCAAAGATTTTTGTACTTCTGCTGCAAAAGAAGGACCAGAGATAAAAGCCAATCTATCAGAGCTTACATATTCTCCATAAATTTCATTGAGAAACGCCCCTGTACTTGTCTCTATGCCTTTGGCTGCGACTAAAATCTTTTGTCCTTTATCTTCAAAATGCTCTTTTAACCATAGACGTACAAACTGTGCAGGAATAGCCATGATAAGATATTCACAAAGCAATGCTTCTTCCATAGAAACAAAATTTTCTATCTCTTTTGTAGTACGAGAGCTAATAACTACTTCATTATTTTGACTATAGGCATGGTAGAGTGCTTGACCCCATTTTCCTGCCCCAATAATAGCTATTTTCATATATTTTCCTTTAAAATGTAAGTATATCATTATTTTTATGACTCAATCTTTTCAATACTACCTTAATATAGGCAATAGATAGTTAATGTTCTAAATAATTTTAATTTTTATAGTTTATACGCTTGTTTTAAGGCATTTTACGGTAAAATTTCGACCAAATATACCTAATTATTTTTAGGTAAAAATATATTCAAGGATGAGTCGGAATGAAAAGAACATACCAACCACATAGTACACCAAGAAAGAGAACACACGGATTTAGAACAAGAATGAGAACAAAAAATGGTAGAAAAATTATTTCTGCTAGACGTGCCAAAGGTAGAAAAAGATTAGCAGTATAAGTCTTTTGGAGTTTAGATTATCAGCAAAATAAAATATTTTACGAGAATCCAAACGACAAAAGAGTTTAATGTAGTCTATAAAAAGGCTACAAAGGTATGGCATACACCTTACTTTGTACTATTTTTTAAAAAAAACAATAGTTACACGGTAGGGTTTGTAGCCTCCAAAAAAATTGGAAATGCAGTTCGTCGAAATAGAGCAAAGCGTTTGATGAAAGCACATTTTATCGAAAATATTGACTTACTATCGCAGGGGTCTTATGTATTGGTTGCAAAACCAGACCTTTTAAGCCAAAGCTTTTTAGAAACAAAAAAAACTTATCTTCATGCACTTAAAAAGTGTACTGCATTCACATCAATTAACACATAAAATACTATACTATAACTATTAGAACAATAATTAATAAAATTTAAAGGTAACACTTTGGAACAACAAGATTTAAATAAACGGCTTCTCCTTGCACTGGTACTCTCATTTTTTGTATTTGTAGGATACAGTTACTTCTTCCCTGTACAGCAACCTAAGATACAACCCACTACAGCTAAAACAGAAGCAACACGTCAGACACCTACTATCACACAAAGTAATACACAAGCACCTACTGTCACACAAAACAAGACAGTAAGTGTGGCACCTGTCCAAACAGGGCTTCCTTCTATCGTAACTATTATTTCAGATAATTTTAAAATGGATATTGACGAATTTGGTCGTATCTCACAAATGGAACTTTTGGAAAAGAAGTATCAAGCAGAAGAGGGTAAAAATCTTAAAATGTTGGCTGATAATGTGGTCAAACCATTGGAAGTAAGATTTTCTGATGTGAAGCTTAATGAAGAAGCATTTAAAACACCTTATGTCAATAGTGGTGCTAAGATTGTCAATATAAGTGAAGCAGGACAATCCGTAGTCCTTACACAAACACTCTCAACCGTGGTATTGACGAAGACGATTACAGTAAAACCTACAGGAGAATATGATGTAAAGGTAGAAACTTCTATCGATACACCCTATTTTATCACTCCTGGTAATAGACCAATGGCAGATACTTCTATGTATATGCTTGTACGTGGAGCATTGGTAAAAGGATCTGATAATATTATCAACACCATAGAAGATGGAGATGCAGAAGGGTATGAAAAATTTGACAATGCTAAAATTGCTTCAGCTTTTGATAGATATGTCGCTTCTATGTTTTTTGATTTTGAAAAAGGTTTAAATGTTTCTATCTTAAAAGAAGCCAATGGAGACCCTCTTATCTTTGTGCAAGGTAGTCAATCCTTACACCTTCATGCATACCTAGGACCCAAAAATCAAAGAATACTCCAAATGATTAATCCTGAACTTACCGATGCGATTGAATTTGGTTGGTTCTCTTTTCTTTCTAAGCCATTTTTCTCTGTGTTACTTTGGATAAATGACTATGTAGGTAACTGGGGTTGGGCGATTATCTTCTTTACATTGCTTGTTAAGTTTATATTATTTCCACTTTCTTACAAGGGTATGATGTCTATGCAAAAGCTCAAAGACTTAGCACCTAAGATGAAAGAGATTAAAGAAAAATACAAAGGTGACCCAGCTAAGATGAATGCACAGATGATGGAAATGTATAAAAAGCATGGTGCCAACCCAATGGGTGGATGTTTACCATTGCTTCTTCAAATCCCTGTGTTTTTTGCACTGTATCGTGTACTTTTAAATGCTGTAGAGCTTGAAGGTGCATCATGGATACTATGGATAGAAAACCTCGCACAGATGGATCCATATTTTGTCCTTCCTATCTTGATGGGTGCATCTATGTGGTTTCAGCAACGTATCACACCCTCTAACTTTACAGACCCTCTTCAAGAAAAAATCTTTAAGTTTTTCCCTGTGATTATGACAGTTTTCTTTATCTATTTCCCATCAGGACTGGTACTGTATTGGTTGGTGAATAACCTCTTTACTATCGGTCAACAGTACTTTATCAACCACATGTATGCAAAGCATAAAGCAGAAGCCGTACTGGCTCATACAAAGAAAAAGGACTAAAAGATGAAAAAGATCGAAGCAGAAACCCTTGAAGTAGCGTATGCTGAAGCTTCAAAACTTTTAAAATGTTCTATCTCTGATTTAAATTATGAAGTGATACAACATCCCTCAAGTGGAATTATGGGTTTTATGAAAAAAAATGCAATTATCGTGGCAACATGTAAAAAAACGATACAAGCAGAAGCAAAAATATCCCAAGTAAAAATAGCTAAACAAGAGACAGTTGAAAAAGAAACAGTCAACAAAGAGATAGCTAAAGAAGTCAAAAAAGAAAAAATAGTAGAAAACTCTATACCCACACCCACCAAAGAAGAGAGTGTCGCCAAAGAAATTATAAAAGTTGTCAAAGAAGAAGATCCTATTGTCAATGCTTTTTTTGAAGTAGATAAAGAGATAGGATTAGAGTTAGAAGAAGAGTATGAAGAAGAAGCTATTATATATGATGAATTGGCACTGATGATAGAAAATCAACTCAAAGAACTTTTAGGCTATTCATGTTTTGATATTGATATTGTTGAAGTAGATGTGAGAGACAATACAGCACTTATATTTTTGGATGGAGAAGATGCTGCGTTACTCATAGGAAAAGAGGGGTATCGTTATAATGCACTCTCTTATATGATATTTAATTGGTTACATACAAAGTATGAACTCTTTATCAAGCTTGAAATCGCTGAATTTTTGACCAAACAACAAGAGATGATAGCTTCTTATATTAAGCCTGTGATAGCCAATGTTGAGAAAAATGGTAAAGGCAAAACACGTTTCTTAGATGGTATTTTGGTACAAATTGCACTAGAACAATTACGTGAAAAATTTCCAAATAAATATGTGGCTATTAAATCCACCAAAGATGGTAGAAAATTTGTGGTGATTAATGAATTTAATAACCCAATCAAGCCTAAAAAATAAATAAGCAATGCATCACTCTATTGCAGCTATAGCAACAGCACACGGTGTCTCTTCTATCTCTATTATTAGAGTAAGTGGAGGCGATGCTTTACGTATCGCTAAAAAAATCTCTCACTTAGATAAAATTATTCCCCGTCATGCACACCTTACTTCTCTTTACAATGCTGATAATAATTTGATAGACCAAGCGATTATGATTTATTTTGTATCTCCTTATAGTTTTACAGGTGAAGACATCGTAGAGTTTCAATGCCATGGAGGTATGATAGTAGCCCAAGAGATACTAGATACCATTACTTCTTATGGGGTAAGACTCGCCCAAGCAGGAGAATTTTCTAAACGGGCTTTTCTTAATGGTAAGATAGACCTCACCAAGGCAGAAGCCATCTCCAAACTCATCGAAGCCAAATCAGTAGATGCTGCTAAGATATTGGCCAAGCAAATGAAAGGTGAACTCAAAAATTTTGTTGATGAGAGTAGAGAAGCACTCTTACGCTCTTTGGCATACTCAGAAGTGATGATAGACTACGCAGAAGAAGACATCCCTGATGATATTATGGAGAGTATCGTGAGCCAATTAGATGGACTCACAGCACTAATTTCTGATATTGTAGAAGCGAGTCATAGAAGAAGAGGACTCATTGAGGGCTTTAAAGTAGCTATTATAGGTAAACCCAATGTAGGAAAAAGTTCTTTACTTAATGCCTTACTCTCGTATGATAGAGCCATCGTTAGTGAGATAGCAGGGACAACCCGAGACACCATAGAAGAGCAAGTACGCATAGGCTCTCATATTATTAGGCTTGTAGATACAGCAGGTATTCGTGAATCCCAAGATAGCATAGAACAGATAGGAATAGAACGTACTTTAGCATCGGTAGAAGATGCTGATGTCATCGTGGCATTGTTTGATAGTGCAAGGGTATGTGATGAAGAAGATGAAAAGATATTTACTATCTTAGACAATTTAGAAGATAAGCATATCATCGTAGCACGCAATAAAATAGACTTAAAACAAATATTTTCAAGCCCTAGACTCAATGATTTTGATAGCATTGAAGTCAGTGCTAAAAAAAGCTTTAGCACACTGACACAAAGACTAGAAACACTTTTTAACAGTATAGGCGAGGGTGAAGAACTGATGCTTATATCAGCTAGACAGATAGAAGCCGTCACCAAAACCAAAGAGGCTATTCTCGAAGCAAAATCTCCTTTGTTAGAGGGTGAATTAGAATTTTTTTCTTATCATCTTCAAGAAGCAGTCAAACAACTCTCTTCTATCTCCAAACCCTATGATAATGAAGAAATATTAGACAAGATGTTTGGCGAGTTTTGTTTAGGTAAATAGAAAGTAACCATTCAGCATAAAAGAAAAAAGCAAAGGAGAGTAGTTTAAAAGTAATTTTTTGATATAGTAAGGGATATATAGTAAGAGGAGTTTTTTATGCATAATCAAGATGAGATGTTAAGAGACATA
>JAMOTK010000015.1 GCA_027062365.1 Sulfurovum sp. | reverse complement strand
ATGTTTAGTATTCATCTCACCTCTTACTAATTTCTCATATCTTTTTTTAGTCTTTTATTCATGCATAGTCTTTTTCAGTATTTTACTGTTTTATTCCTGATTTAAGTTGTGTAGAAAGGTATGAATAATAAAGAATTCATATTTAGCTCTTCGGCTTTTAACCAACTTCTTGTATCAAGTTCCCAAAATGGATGATTATCAGTTGCCGTAATAACTTCACCATTATTTAACTTTATATCTACGAGGTGCTTAAAGTTTTTACCTTTGATAAGATGCGTAACTTCTTGAAGTGATTTAGTTTGATTAACCTCATTATAAGTCCAAACTTCATCACCTATTTTTATCTCTTCTATTGGTATAAGTCCATCTTTTGTAGCTACTAAAGTTTCATTGCTAAAACTATTCTCACATAGCTCAACAGCTTTCCTCATCTTAGGAGAAAAACGGAGCATAAGATTAAGACCTACACTGCTAAGAGCAAGTAGAGGTATCCCACTCAAATCAGCATCACCACTCGTAATAATATCCCCAATATTAAAATAAGTATCCATTTGCATGTTTTGTAAAGAGTTTCGTACCCCCATCGCAGAACTCACTTCTGCCATACTATAATACCCACTAGGGTCAATATTCATCACAGGATTCCCATTCGCATACAGATACTTATGAAGCGTAATAGGGTCTTGTGAGTTACCCATGTAGCTGTCTTGTTGGGTAAATCCTCCTCTTAGTGGGCTGAAATATCTTGAACGGAGGTAATAGTTTTGTGTCTCCTCGTCTAGTTGTTCTCCTGTGAACTTGTAGTTGTTTGTGGTGTTTCCTTCGGTGTTTAGGAGTTTTCCAAAGGCTTCGTAGTTGTAGTTATCGGTAAATGTTCCGTTTTGGTCTGATAAATATCTTGCCGAGCCTAAGCCGTCGTAGTGATAGTCGTAGGTTTTGTTTTGTCTTGTTTGGCTTAGTAAATCATGTCCGTAGGTGTAACTTACGCTTAGGCTATCGTCTTCTATCTCTTGGACGACTTGAGCGTAGGCTTGGTTTGAATCTATGATGTATTGGGTGTTTTGCTTTGTTTTGTTTTTGCTTGTTCTTATGCCTTTGAGGTTGTAGCTGTAAGTGATGGTATCACTCTCTGTGACTACCTCTATGAGTTGATTTTTGGCATTATAGCTATAGTCTGTCTAGGTCATTTTCATACAATATAAATCCCTTTATGTAACCAATCTACCCAAAAAGTGAGGGTTATTCCCACAACTTTTAAAAATACCCGACATATTGAGGCTTTTGTTCTTAGGCTTATGCTTGTTTAGGTGAAGTTGTATGCAATTAATGACAAAACTCCTAAGAATAGCCAAACCAAAAGGATTAACTGATATTTTACAATCATCCTCTTTTGTTAATCTGTCTTTATAGTAATGGTAGGTTTCACAACACCAATGGTCTTTGATTCCCTCTTTAAAGTAGCTGGGGCTTTCTATAAAATTTGCAATTAAATATTGCTCTTTTACTTTTGTTTTGCCCTTCATATCATTTATATGTTTTACCTGCTTGATGATTGATTTTATATGACTAAAAGAGCTATTGCTTATCAGTAATTTATCACTTTTTACACTTAAAACATAAGTCTCTCTTTTTACCCATTTGTTCCCCTCAATAGACTCTCTTTTATCTTTCTCTTCTACTATAGTATGCACCTCTTTTGCATACTCCTCTTCAAAGGCTTCACTTACTTGTTTCAGTAATGTTTTTTGGTTTCCTTTGACTTTGGCTAAGTACCTCTTTCCTTTAGATTCAATCCCATTGAGGCTCTCTACTTGGGTATTTAGTGCATCAAAGGTATAGAGAAATGGTACATCTGAGAATTCCATCTCTAATACCTCTTTAAACTCGGGTATCTCGGACTTCTTAGCCCCTAACTCTCTATGTGCAATAATGATTTTTGATTCTGTCACATTATAATCAAGGGTTTGGCTTAGGGGGGGGTCCTTGGTCGTCATAGCTGTAGATTGTTCCACCTTGTTGTGTGAGTCTATCGTTATCATCATAATCATATTGTGTCGTCACTCCGTCTATGGTACTTTCTATTCTGTTGCTCACTTCATCGTAAGTGTAGCTAGAAGAGTAATCACCATTTTTATCATCTGTTATCTCTTCATTTGTCACGCGTGAGAGGGCATCATAACTGTAGCTTGTGAAGATAACGGTTTTGAGACGCTTGAGGGTGTCGTATTGGGTGGTTTGTTTGTTAAAGTCTGTTTTTGTACTTGGGATATTCGCAATAAGATTCAAGGTCAAAATAAAGAGAAAAAAAATAGCTTTAAAAAATCTCATTTCACTTTCTCCTTTTTAAAATTATTGTAACATAAAGCCAACAAAACTTACGCTATAATCACTCTATGAAAAAAGATATTACAACCAAAGACACCATCAAAACCATCACCCAAGATATAGCCAAATATATTTTAGAACTTGAAGTGACTGATATTGAATTTGTGGATAAAGAGTTGCAACGGATAGAGAAGCGTGAAGCTGACATCGTAGCACTTTGTAAAGTAAATGGGAAGAAAGCTATTCTTCACCTAGAAATCCAAAATGATAACGATAAAACCATGCACCACCGAATGCTAAGATACTACACAGACATCAAACAAAAATTTGACAATTTAGAAGTATATCAATATGTAGTCTATATAGGCAAAGCAAAACTTTCTATGAAAAATGAAATTATTGAAAAAAGACTCAATTTTAGCTATAATATAGTAGATATGCATACGATAGACTGTCAAAAGTTCTTAGAGATGGATAACCCTGATGCTTTGGTATTGAGTATCTTGTGTGACTTCAAACAAAGAAGTGAATTAGATGTGTTAAGCTATATTCTTAAAAGGTTAGAAGAACTCACCAAAGATGATACACATCGTCATGGAAAATATATGCTGATACTTGAAACCCTATCAAGTAACAGAAACTTACAAAAAAGCCTAAAGGAGGCAGAAGAGATGCTAAGAGATATTAAACTAGAAGAGTTACCAAGCTATCAAATTGCTATGGAAAGAGGTAAAGAAAAGTGGGTTTCAGAAGGTGTTACACAAGGACTTTCAGAAGGACTTTCACAAGGCATCATCAAAACAGCTATCACCATGATACATAAATTTAAATTATCTGTGGAAGATGTAGCCAAAGAGTTAAATATCTCACTTGATGAGTTAAAGAAACATTTGAAATAGCTTAGTTTTTAATCGTAAAAAAGTAATACTATCTACCCCTACAAAGCACCAACCTAAACACTTCGTACCCTCTCTTTTGTTCTTGCTATCATTTTTGATGAGACGGATAGGGTTTTGATGCCTAGGGTGATGAGTGGGGGGATGGCTTGTGGGTTGGAAGCTAGTTCTCCACAGATGCTTATGGGTTTGGTGGTTTGGGTGAGGATGCTTTGGATGGCTGAGAATATGACGGGAGAGAGGGCATCGGTTTTGAGTAAGGGGTGGGTTCTTTCTGTGGCAAAAAGATATTGTGTGAGGTCGTTTGTACCGATGGAGTAAAAATCTACTACTTTGTCAAAATCTCGAATGAGAAAGAGAACCGAGGGGACTTCTATCATGATACCAAAGTCTATATGAGAGATGTCTATATGGTGTTTTTGGGCTGTGTGTTGGGCTAGGGTTTTGGCTTTATTGAACTCTTCAACGGTAGATACCATAGGGAACATGATTTTGAGGTTGTGTGTAGATTTTCTATTTTGTGAGGCTAGAAATATAGCATGAAACTGCTCTTGGATAATCTCTGGATGGGTGGTACATAAGCGTATGCCACGCACCCCTAAAAAAGGATTTTTTTCTACGGGTATATCGATATAGGGTAAGGCTTTATCTCCTCCTACATCGATGGTACGCACAGTAATATCTTCAAAAAGTGCAAAAATCTCTTGATAGGCTTTGGTTTGTGCTTCAAGTGTGGGTTTGATAGCCTGAAAAAGAAATTCTGAACGTAAAAGTCCTATCCCCTCAGCACCTTCTTGTTTGGCATGTTTCGCAGATGCTACATCACTCACATTGGCAAATACTTGTATTGTCTTTCCTGCTTTTGTAGCAGTGCTTTCAAAGCGTTTTTCATAAGAGAGGGCATCTTTGCTTTGTTGGATTTTTTGAGATGCTTTGGCTTTTTGTTTGTCCTCTTGGCTAGGGTGCAAGATAACCTCTCCTGTGTAGCTGTCTAGTATCACTTCTTCTGAGGGGATGAGCTGTGCATCGTCTAAGATGAGAGAGGGTATCGCAGACGCTCTTAGTAGGATAGAGGTATGTGAATTGATAGAAGTATGCCGAAGTATAACACCTTGTATGTGGCTTTTTGTGAGTAAGGCTATGTGGCTAGGGAGTAAATCATCGGCTATCAAGATGGAGGGTGTTTGGGGTAGTAGTAGCGTGGTTGTGTACCCAAGGGCTGATTGTACTTGATGGAGGATGTCTTGATAGTCAGATATTTTGGATGCTAGGGTACTTCCTTTGAGCTGTTGGCACTCTATGGCTATGGTGTTTTCTAGTGCTTCTAGTGTATGACAGCGTTCACCTAGTGCGATAAGTAGCTCTTTTTGGGCTAGATAAATCGTGGCATCGGACTGGTCATTTTTAGAGAGATACATCGCTTCAAGGGCATCTATACTATGAGCGAGTGCTTCACGATAAGAGAGGGTAGTCTCTTCTTGTGTATGCGTGGTCTCAAAGGCATACAGAGGAGCGATGGCGATACCTTGGTAGATAATGTCCCCCTCTATGCTAGGGCGTTGGTAGAGGGATGCTCTTTTTTGGACTACTTGTATCTCTGTCTCTTTTTGCATGAGATTAGAAAAGAGTTCTTGTAAACTATCTATGGCTTGTTGAGCCTCTTTGCCTTGTGCTTTGAGGATGACAGTATCTTGTTTATCTAAAGAAAGGGAGAGTAGGCTAGTGATATTTTTAGCATCGACACTACGCCCTTGAAAGGAGGCTGTTATCTTAGCAGGAAAACTCTTTGCTCTATGACAAAACTGTGCTACAGGACGCAAATGAAACCCATTGGAAGAGGTAATGGTTAAGGGTATTTCTATAGGTTTGGAAAATAGGTTTATAAAAAATTTCATAGACAAAGTA
Source organism: Sulfurovum sp. (assembly GCA_027062365.1). Lineage (GTDB taxonomy): Bacteria > Campylobacterota > Campylobacteria > Campylobacterales > Sulfurovaceae > Sulfurovum. Next base: position 51,208 of record JAMOTK010000015.1, on the reverse strand, counting down.
TAGCTAAATTTAGGTTATCTCTTTATTTCTATCAAACTATGCGATATACTTGTGTTATTATTTTACCCATTCACCACTATTAGGAACAACATTGAAACACCTTATTGAATTTATCGAAACAAAAGATGTGCGTAAAGCAGGTATCTTTGAACATCTCAAATGTACCAAAGAAGAAGCCAAATTGATACAATATATCTGTAAACGCTATGTATCAGGGATAGAAGAACTCTCTGTTTTGGAGATACTTAAAGATAACTTTCCTTCGGATGATTATCTCTATCTACAAAAGCTAGGAGTTCTTAAAAACCTACTGGATTTAGGGTGGCTGATACAAGTGAGCTTTGGACAAATCAAAGCCCATGAGTCTTCTAATCTAGAGATTTTATCTACTTCTGTGACTCCGAGTGTCTCTTTGCTTCGTTTGTTAGAAGAGGGGTCTTTGGAGATATTTTTGCCAGAAGTGAAGCCCTATACTGACCATTTGGAATATTTGCAAGATCAGTTTGATATGGTGGCTTTGTTGCATAAGATAGCCACTTTTAAGCAAGGACTCGCAGATAATTCGTTGAGTATAGGACGACTCAAAAACAAACTCACACTCCTTAGCACACGTATAGAAGAGCGTATCAAGATAACTACTACCCCTATCGTGGTAGAAGAGTTTTTTAAAGAAAAAGGCTTGGATGAGAAAGAAAAGCGTATCTTTTTGGCACTTCTCAAAGAAGAATACTCAGGAGGAGAAGGGCAGTTTAGAGATATGAATACCCTCATAGAACTGATTAGTTTTGATGAGTACGAAAAGATAAAAAACCGTGCCTTATTAGAAGATGGGGCGAAGCTTATTACCGATAATATCATAGAGTATGAAGAGGTACTCAATATGTTTGGAGGTATTAGCCGTTCGTTTTACTTAGAAGATGATGTGATGCAACGTATCATCCACCCAAAGAAAAAAAAGAAAGTAGCCAAACTAAAGTTAGGCGAACTCATAGAAGACCAAGACATCTTTGAATATCTCAAACCTACTACCAATTTGGATGATGTGGTATTGCACCCCAAAACACGAGAAACACTCAACAATGTCATCAAACAAGTAGATAAAGAAGTTTTCAAAAAGCTCAAAGCATGGGGTATCAAAGACAAACGCAAAGGCATTGATGCTCGTATTATCTTTTATGGTGCCGCAGGGACAGGCAAGACTATGACAGCGATGAGCCTAGCCAAAACGCTTAACCGTCCTATCTTGTCTTTTGATTGTTCTAAGATATTGTCGATGTATGTAGGAGAGAGTGAAAAGAATGTACGCAAGATATTTGATGATTTTAAAGAGCTAAGTACCAAAGCCAAAGTTGACCCTGTTTTACTTCTCAATGAAGCCGACCAATTTTTGTCAAGCAGAAGCGAAGGGGCAGGAAGTTCAGCCGATAAAATGCACAATCAAATGCAAAATATATTCTTAGAGCAGATAGAAAAATTTGAAGGCATTCTCATTGCTACGACCAATTTGTTGGGCAATATAGACAAGGCATTTTCACGCCGTTTTAATTACAAAATAGAGTTCAAAAAACCTCGCAAAAAACAACGCCTACACCTTTGGAAGTTCATGCTACCAGAAAATGCAGACTATGAAGAAGGTTTTGACATGAGCGAATTATCCAAACACGAACTCACAGGAGGACAAATCAATCTCATCATCAAAAATACAGCCTACAAAGTAGCCGTAAGAGAAGAATCTGTCTTTGAAAACAAAGATTTTTTAGAAGAAATAGAAAAAGAATTAGGCTCTAGCTTTGATGGTGCGAAGAGTATGGGATTTAGGGTCTAATACCCTTTATCTCATGAGTAACACCCTCTCAAACTCTTCTAAACTCCCTTTATTAAGTATCTTAAATTGACTGTTATTAAAGGTGGTTTGTCTTTTGGCTAGACGGGCTGTGTTGGTACTTATCTTTTCTATGAGGGTCTTTTTATCGTATTTTCCATCGAGATAGGCTAAGGTTTCTTTGATACCTATGGATTTCATACAGTTTGGGGTACGTGTGTATTTTTTTTCTAGCATACATATCTCGTCTATGAGTCCTTGCTTTAGCATGATATGGCTACGTTGGCTAATACGTTGGCGTAACTGCTCTCTCTCCCATACTATCTGATAGATGGGAAGAGGGGCTGTGATAGTAGGCTTAGGAGGGTTTTGTCTAAAGTACTCTGTGGGGATAAGAGAGGTTTGTAGGTAGAGTTGTAGGGCTTTTTCTATACGGTATCGGTCTTTTGAGGCGATACTTGACATATAGTGTGGGTCTAAAGATGAGAGCCATTGATAGGTTTTTTCTAGGTTTTGCAAGTGACTACTACAGAGGTCTTGGGTAGATTGGCTTATCGTGGGGATTTGGCTTATGCCTTCTATGAGCATCTTTAGATAGAAGCTTGTCCCCCCTACGATGATGAGGTTTTTTCCTTCTTTTTGGCAGTGTGCATAGACTTCATGATAGAGCTTGATAAACGTACTTACATCAAAATTTTCATTAGGAAGTATCATATCTAGCCCAAAGTGTCGGATAGTATCACGCTCTTTCATACTAGGTTTGGCAGAGACTATATCTATCTCTTTATAAATAGCCAAAGAGTCAAGAGAGAGGATATGGGCATTTATCTTGTGTGCTAATTTGATAGAAAGCGAAGTCTTCCCCGAAGCTGTAGAGCCGATGATGGCTAGTTGTTTAATGGTTTTCATCTTTTACTTTTTTCTAAACAAACTATATCTATATTTAAACTATCACAAACTTCTAATAAAAAAACAAAAGAAAAAGAACCACGATGAATTTTTGTCCTAATCGTATTGGCTGTATACTCATACCCTTTTTCTGCCATCAATGCAGATAATTTAGGATAATTAATATTTCTTTTTTTGAGTTCTCTATTGATTATCTCTTTTGCTTTTTCTTTCATTGCTTCTCTTTTCTTCAAAATTGTAAAATTATAGCACATAAAATTTTATCTTGACAAAACGCTGCTAATATGATACAATTAAACTTATTTTTTACTATATTAAAGGTCTTTACATGAGTTTCAAAATTTTTTCAACATTCACAGGAGCAGGAGGCTTAGATATTGGCTTTCATGGCGATTTCAATTTCTTAGGCACTCACTATCCCAAACTCAACTTTACAACAAGCAAAGCCCTAGAGATAAACCCTCACGCTTGTGAAACACTCAAACATGATAATAAATATTTTAAAGATACCCAAATACTTAATGAAGACATCACAAAAGTAAACCCCAATGACTTTAAAGACGAAAATTATGATGTACTTTTGGGAGGTTTCCCTTGCGTCACTTTCTCAATCGTAGGGAAACAAATTGGTTTACAAGATGACATCAATGGAAAACTTTATGAAAATTTTGTAAACTTTGTAGAAGTCTTGCGACCCAAAGTCTTTTTAGCCGAAAATGTCAAAGGCATTTTATCAGCTAACAAAGGCGAAGCGATTAAAATCATTACCAAAAGATTTGAAGATACTGGCTATACTTTACAAGTACATTTAGTCAATTTCGCAAATTATGGAGTGCCACAACTTCGCCAAAGGGTACTGTTCATCGGTGTAAGAGATGATATAAAAGAAGAATTCCAACTACCAAAACCCACACACAAAGACAAACACATCACAAGCCAAGAAGCCTTTGAAAACCTCAATACCAAATGTATCAATCACAATTTTATCAAACAATTACCCACGACCACAGCAAAACTCAGAGCCATTCCAGAGGGTGGAAACTTCAAAGACCTACCCCCAGAATTAGCAGTAAAAGGAAGAATGTCAAACATCTACAGAAAACTAGATAGAAACAAACCTGCCTACACAGTCTTAGCAAGTGGAGGAGGAGGCACATGGACATATCACTACGAAGAACCACGAGCATTAAGCAACAGAGAAAGAGCAAGACTACAAGCCTTTCCCGATGATTTAATTTTTAAGGGAAGCAATACAGAGGTTAGACGACAAATTGGTAATGCCGTCCCTGCTGTGGGGGTTTATTATTTTGCTAGGGAGATGGAGAGGGTTTTAAAAGGTTTTAATTAATTCAGAAAAATCTCTCATATCCCCACTTTGAATATAATAATTTTCAGCATCCATTGGGATTTTACCATTTAATAAAGACTTCTGTGGAAGTATAAAATTATTGCCTATTAAAGATTTTAAATCATCATTGGTAATATACCCAGGAACATCATATTCCCATTTTTCTGATTTTATAAGAGAGTATAACTGTTCTTTGTTTATATCATTTGAATATAACAATCTATTGCGACTCATCATCTTTTCACCATCAGGTTTTATTCTAACCAATACAAAATAATGATAAATACAATTTTTATCTGTATTTAGATTAGGAAGATATTCTCCTTTTTTACTCCAATCTTTTGTCTCTAGTAACAATAAATTACCATAAAATTTAGTTGATTTAACAGAAAACTTTATCTCATCAAGTGCTATATCGCTATCATCCCATTCGCCTAATCCATACACCTCAAAATCAGGTTTAGACAACTTAGCATACGCTTCTTGATTACTTTGAAAGAAAGTGTTATATACACCTAATTCTGACAACTTACCTTGGAATGTATTAATAAATATCTGACCTTTCTTTCTGTTCATAGTACCACCCGTTCTATGGTCTCTATGTTCTCCCTCTCCAAAAGTCATTGCGTATGCAAACTCAAAAACTTTATCAATAGTCTTATCTTTGAATGTATGCCCATTTTGAAATATTTTCTTACTATTTATAAAATATCCACTACTTTCTTGACTTAACGTATTCATTTTACTGTCCTTGAAATTAATATATTTGGGAACATGACTATTTATTTAACCCCAAGTATAGCAAAGCAAGTTTGAGATAGTAGTTATCTATTCTATTTTTAATTACTAAATGTTATACTTTTACTACTAGGAGTACCTATGAAATCAGAATTTTTACAATTATGAGAGAATTACCCAAAATCTTTGGTGATGAGAGTGAAGCTTTGGCTACTTTGTTTTTGGAGCAAGAGGGGTTTGTGATTTTGGAACGTAATTATTTTGCTAGGAAGATGGGGGAGTTGGATATTATTGCTACGCGTGATGATGTTTTGCATTTTGTGGAAGTCAAATCAGGTAGAGCTGACTTTGACCCTATTTATAATCTAAGTCCTTCCAAATTACGAAAAGTGATTAATTCAGCACAGTATTATATCAAAATGAAGAATATAGATATGGCATTTTGTATTGATGCTTTGATTATTCGTCATGATGAAGTGGATTTTATAGAGAATGTTACGCTATAATTTTCACAACTTAATATAAAGATACCTTTATGACACTCACAGAGCAAGAATTGGCACAATTTCACAAAGAGGGCTTTATCATTTTGCGTCATTTTGTCGATACCTCTCGATGTGAGGCACTCTTGAAAATCGCACAAGAGCATTTGGATAAGAAGATAGAGCCTATAGAGACAGAAATAGGCTATGATACACGCAGTAAAGAGTATCGTACACAGGTGAGTGACTATACAAGTCAGAGTAGGCATTCACAAGAGCCTACGGTACGCCGTTTGCGTCAAGTATATCAACGGGATGTATTGTTTAAAGCATGGATGGAAGATAAAAAGATACGTCCTATCTTACAACAAATCTTAGAAGATGATGTGGTCATTACGACAGGACATCACAACTCTATCATGACAAAGATGCCTCATAGTAGTAGCCCCACGGCGTGGCATCAAGACAGACGCTATTGGCGATATTCTGATGATAATTTAGTAAGTATTTGGTTAGCACTAGGTGGTGAGTCTTCTGCCAATGGGGTGTTGGAGTTTATCCCTCGTAGCCATACTATGACGTTTAGCTTAGCACAATTTGATGAAAAAGAGTATTTCTCACAGACGTATAAAGCCAATCAAAAGATAATTGCTACGAAGACATCGACAACGCTAGAGCAAGGAGATGTGGTACTCTTTCACTCTTTGCTTCTTCATAGAGCCAATAAAAACAGTACAGACAAAGCCAAAATATCTTTTGTCTATACGGTAAAAGGTTCTAAAACCAAGGCTATTGAGGGTACACGTTCTGCGATGTTTCCAGAGATAAAATTGGATAAAATTCAAAAGGACGAAGATGCAATTTAAACCTTTTTTAGCCTACTCAGCATCAGCTGGGTCAGGGAAGACCTTTGCTTTGTCGGTGCGATATATATCGCTTCTTTTTATGGGAGAAGCACCTTCTAGTATATTGGCTGCTACTTTTACCAACAAGGCCGCTGCTGAGATGAGACAAAGAGTGTTATCTTCTTTAAAAAACTTGGGAGACAATGAAGCTTTTTTAGATGCTATTGTGATACAAACAGGCTTTAGTCATGAAGAACTTTTTGCTAAACAGCCAGAGGTATTGGGGCGATTTTTGGCTTCTTCTGCGTATATCGTGACACTTGATAGCTTCTTTTCTACTATCTTGCGTTCTACTTCTTTGGCGTTGGGCTTAGAGCCTGATTTTGTGACCAAAGAACAAGGACATGAAGACTTAGAAATGCACTTTTTAGAAGAGGTACAATCCCAAGGGTTACTCTCTAGGCTCGTGAAGTTAGCGATGGATATAGAAGACAAACGATTTAACAAAATCTTTGACCTGATGCAAAATTTTTATAAAGTTGACCCTTTGTTACCCAAACTAGACCCTCCTACTGTCTCTTTGAGTCAACAAGTAGATAGATGTGAAGAGTTACGTGTAGCGATGATAACAGCACTCAAAAATGCTGCAGCAACCCCACGATGTATCAAACAGTTTGAAACCAAAAATACCAAAGAACTCTTTGGTAAAAACTTATTTGCAAAAGAGACATTAGGAGAACATAGCTGGTATAAAAAAGTAGCCAATGAAGAGAGTGAAGCGATATATATGGCTCTTAAAGAGGCGTTATCTCTATGGGCGAATATAAGAGAATCCATCGTGTTGGAGAGTCTTTTTAAAATCTATGACTATTATCGTAATGCCAACATTAGCAATGCCAAAACATCAGGGGTACTCTCTTTTGATGATTTGACGTATTTTAGCTATCGTTTACTTCATGAGAGTGTGAGTAAAGAGTTTTTGTATTTTAAGATAGATGCAAAATTTAAACACATACTTTTGGATGAGTTTCAAGATACTTCTACCTTACAGTTTTTACTTCTACAGCCTCTTATTGATGAGATAGTTGCAGGGGTAGGGCAGAGTGAGTTTAAATCTTTTTTTTATGTAGGCGATACCAAGCAGTCGTTGTACCGTTTCCGTGGTGGGGTGGAAGAGCTTTTTGATAAAGTAGCCCAAAACTATGGTGTCAAGATAGAACAGATGGATACCAATTACCGAAGCTCGAAGTCTGTGGTAGAGCAGGTCAACAGATGGTTTGAACCTGCTATGCAAGGCTATGTACCTCAAAAAGCACATGGCTTAAAAGATGATAAGGGCAATGAGATAGAAGGCTATGTAGCAGTTGTAGAGTCAGAAGAACTCATAGATGAAGCCGTAAACCAAGCTAAAAGACTTTTAGATTTGGGTGTCCATGTCGATGACATAGCCTTTTTAGTTAGCACCAACAAAGATGGACAGACCCTACAAGAAGCCTGTCAACATGAGGGCATAGATACCTTACTCAAAACATCATCTTCTCTCAAAAATATGCCACGTATAGCCTCTTTGATGAGGATGGTATCGTATCTTTTTTATGGAGAGAAGATAGATGCACAAGCCTTGCTTCTTAAAGTTGCTAAAGGCTTGAGTGATGTAGATTTGACGTGGTTTTCTGTGTTTATGTCTCCTTTGCAGGTGGTTGATAGACTCGTACGAGAGTTTGGCTATTTTGATGAAGATTTAAATATCCTCAAACTCTTAGAATTTGCCTCACAGTTTACAGATATACCGACTTTTATAGAAGAGTTTGATACCTCTAGTATCTCTGTAGCTTCCAACAGCATACACGGTGCTAAAATCATGACCATTCATGGCTCTAAAGGTTTGGAGTTTGCCTATGTCATCCTATTGGACAAGCTCACAGGCAAAAACCCTGATAAAACAGCATTGGTATACCATTATAATGAGCAACTTCGTATAGAAAAAATCCTCTACCGTACGGGTGGACGAGAAAACTTTGACCCCCTTTATGCTGAGATAATGTTAAAACGTAAAGTCTCCTTAGATAAAGATGCCATGAATGTACTCTATGTGGCACTGACACGAGCGATAGAAGGGATGATAGTCATCCGTAAGCCTAAAGCTTCTATCTTTGATACACTTGGGATGGAAGTGATGAGCCTAGGCAAGATAGAAGACAAAAGCTTCACACAAGAAGCTCCTTTAGTCCCAAAAGAAGAACCCAAAATCATACTTTCTAACTATGGTGTACAAGAGAGCAATAAAACAATAGAGGAAGAAGAGAAAGACTATGAAGCGATACTCTTTGGTACAGCCTTGCACTATGGCTTAGAAATGTTGGGTGCTTTTGATTTAGAGAGCCTAGACTTATCGATGACAGCCCTTGGCAATAGATATGGACAACAGCTAAGCCCTAGCCAACTACAGCAGATAGAAAATCGTATTAAAATACTCTTAGAAAATCCTACTTTTCATACTTTATTGTTGGATAGTACTATACGTAAAGAACAATCTTTATCTTATGAAGGGGAACTCAAACAAATAGACCTTCTTTTAGAATACAAAGACCACTGTATCGTTATAGACTACAAAAGTTCCCAAAAATACGCCATAAAACACCAATACCAAGTAGGCTACTACAAGAAAGCCATAGCCAATATCACAGGCAAACGCACGGAGGGCTTTATTGTCTATTTATTAGAAGGTGAGGTGAAGATAGTGGGGGTTTGATACATATCCCTTTGACTCATAGCGACTTATGACTCACTCAACCACTCTTCAAAGGTAGGTAAGGCATCAAAAGCAATAGGGTCTTTTTTTAAAATTTCTGTAAAGCTTCGTACACCCATAGAGAGTAAATATTGTAAATTATTGTCAAAGGTTGCGTCTTTAATGATGGATATATTTTGTTTATGCACTTCAAACATAAATCCACCATTGGGGATAGGGGACATCGAAAGAGTTACAGTGTAATGGTCTTTGATGATACTCTCTTTTTGTGAATACATAAGTCCTATATTGTAGCCCTCATTTGCAAAGCCTTTGATGGCTACGACTAAGACGGTGTTTTCCCCATCTTTAGAAGAATTAAAAATACCTACAAGTCCTTTGAGGGTACTGTATCCTGGTATTTTACAAAAAAGATACTCAAACATATCAGCGAATCGTGTTTTGACTATCCATCCCACTAGATAGAGGATAATCACAAAAATAAAAATAACCCCTATCCCCCATAAAAAAAGATGACTTTCAGGCGAAAATCCCGTAATGTCAAAGACCCAATCTACCATTTTGGTAATTTTACTATAGAGCCATGACAACACAATAAGTATCCCCATAATAGGCAAAAGCCAAAAAAGACCTTGAAAGATGGTGTATGTAAAATGTTTTAGGATATGTGTTTTCATTTGAATGCCTTAATAAATTATGGGATAGAGAGAAAGAAGCTTTGTTTTATAAAGCAACCTCTGTATATATTGATACAGAGGGTTGGAAAGAAAGAGGGTTAAAAAGGTATTTCTTCCTCATCTATATCAATCTCTGGGATATTTGCTGGAGGTGTTGGTGCTGATGGAGCAGATTGCGACGGAGCTTGGTTTTGCTGATAGTTATTTTGTTGAGGTGCTGCGTAACTATTTTGTGCATGTTGGTTTTGGTTATTTTGTGGAGGGGTATCATACGTATTCCCACCTTGTTGAGCATAGCCATTGCCACCCATTGGTGATGATTCGTCTTTGCTTCCTAGCATTTGAAGGCTTTCTACTGTGACACTGTGCTTGCTTCTTTTGCTACCATCTTGTGCTGTCCATTGGTCAAGCTTTAGCCTACCATCGACCAGTACTTTAGACCCTTTGCGTAAATATTGATTGGCAATTTCAGCCGTTCTACCAAAGAAGGTAATATCAACAAAAAGAACTTCTTCTTTTTGTTCACCTGTTTGAGATTTAAATTTACGTGATGTTGCAATGGCAGTATTACCAATAGCTGTACCACTTTGTGCATATCTAATCTCTATATCTCTAGTTAGGTTTCCTGCTAAAATTATCTTATTGTACAAAGGTGACTCCTTATCAAATATTTTTAATTATGCTTCTGTTGTTTCAGCTTCTGCTACGACAGGTGCTTCTGTTTCTACAGCTACTTCTACAGGTGTTTCTTCTACTACAGGAGCTTCTTCTACTACAGGAGTAGATTTTTTGATTGCAGATTCTACAAGTTTATTAAATTGTATAAGTTCTTTATTTTTAACATATTTAACTGTTAAGAATTTAATTACATCTTCATTTATTTTAAGATTTCTTTCAAGCTCAGTAATCACTGTACCTTCACCTTTATAGAAAAGAACAGTATAGTAACCTCTTGCATTTTTTTCTACTGGATACGCTAGTTTTCTCATACCCATATCATCAGTTGCTAGTAGTTCAGCACCTTCTTTAGCAAGAATAGCTTTTACTTTTTCAATCTGTGCTACCGTCTCTTCGTCTGTCAATGTAGGTTTTACTACAAATAATGTTTCATAACATGTCATATTGTTTCCTTTTGGTTTAATAGCCCATTACTGCAATTATAAAATACAATCGTCCAAAAATGAGCAAGAATTTTGGAAGCGTTATATTACTATAATGACTCTTAATCGCACATTATAAAAGTAATTTCATATTTTTTTGTATAAAACTCTTGACATTAATCAATTATTTTGTAGTATTCAAATAACTTAATTTACTAAATAAGGATTTAATTTATGGAAAGAAGAAACTTCTTACAATTATCAGCGACATCAGCTATGGCAGTGGCTATTGCTCCCTCTCTCATTACACAAAAACTTCATGCAGAAGATGGTACACTTTTTAAAACATATGAAAAAGTACAACTTAAAGATGCCGAAGGAAATCCTCTCAAAGCTTCAGCATTGGTAGAAGAAGAAAATTATATATTTTCGTACCCTTATGCAGGTACACCTGCTATTATGGTTAATCTAAAAGAAGCAGCAACTTCCGATGTAGAATTAGTAGCAGAAGATGGTACAAAATATCTTTGTAAAGGTGGTGTAGGTTCTAAAGGTACTATCGTGGCATATTCTGCGATTTGTGCGCATCAAATGACTTATCCTAAAAAAGATATGGCAATGTTCCAATATGTACCTTCTACAGGTAAGACACTCGCGTATGAACATGCAGGTATTTTTGTATGTTCTTCACACCTTGCCGCGTATGATGCAAAGCAAGGAGGCAAAGTACTAGGTGGTCCAGCCAATCAAGGACTAGCACAAATTATCCTTGAAGTAGATGCAGATGATACTATCTGGGCTGTAGCAGTACTAGGTCCAGATAAATTTGAAGACTTCTTTTCGGCATTCAAAAAAGACCTTAAAAAAGAATTTGGAAGAAAAGGTGCTAAGAAACTAATGAAAACAGAAGCAAAAGTACAAGAACTCAAAAACTTTACAGCCCAACTTATTCAGGCATAAACAAGGCATAATGGGTGATACTTTATCACTCATTATACTAATTATAACCTATCCAAAACTTCATAAAACTTCTTTGTGTCTTTTCGCTACACTTATTAAAAACCTCTTCAAATAGTCAACTAAATAGTTAAAAATACTTAAAAATTAGTCATACTATGATTACTTTATATGATGTAAAGAAATTAAATAATCTTAAACAGGAGATATTATGGCAATGAATAGAAGAGATACATTTAAACTTGCTGGTGTAGCAGCGGCAGCAGCAGCAATGCCAAGCATCGCAGTAGCAAGTGAGGCAAAAGCAAAAGAAGTAGCAAAAAAAGCTGGTGGTAAATCAGTAGTAATCGTTGGAGCAGGTTTCGGTGGTCTTACAATGGCTAAGGCACTTAGAAAATCAGACAAAAGTATTGAAGTAACTGTTATTGAAAAAAGATCTATGCACATGGCTTGTCCATTGTCAAATGGATTACTTGGTGGACTAAAAGATATGTCTTTGAGTATGTTCGTAGGTGATTATTATGAACCAGCTACAAAATATGGTTATACTTTTGTAAACTCAGAAGTAACTTCTATTGATAGAAAAGCTAAAACTGTAAGTACTTCAACAGCTGGTGATGTAGCGTATGATATTCTTGTACTTTCTCCAGGTATTGCGTATGATTACGAAAAACAATTCCCAAAATGGTCAAAAGAAAAAATTGCTCATGTAGCAGCAGCTTGTCCAGCAGGTCTTATGCCAGGTAATGAGCATATCGCACTTAAAAGACAACTCGAAAATATGGATGATGGAACAGTATTTATTGTACCACCAGCAAAAGGTAAATTTAGATGTCCTCCTGCACCTTATGAGAGAACAGCGATGATTGCTAACTACCTTAAAAACGAAGGTATCAAAGGCAAAGTAGTTGTTCTTGATACAAGAGGTGGCAAATTTGCAAAAGCAAAAGCATTTAAAGAATCATGGGCTGATTTATATGAAGGACTTATCGAATATAAAGGTCTTACAGAAGTCACTGATGTAGACCCAGTAGCAAAAACAATTACATATACTGAATATGCAAATGTTGATGATGAAAAAGGTGTAAGCAAAACTGAAAAGTATGAAGTATGTAACCTTATCCCTCTTAACAAATGTTCACCAGTCATTGCAATGGCAGGTATTGAACATAATGGTGGTGGTTATGCTAAAATGGACGGTTACTCGTTTAAATCTAAAACAGATTCAAGTGTGTATGTTATTGGTGATGCTGTAACGCACAAAATCCCACCATCAGGTCAAACTGCTATCTGGGGCGCACAAAGAGCAACAGGTCAAATCATTGCACAGCTTAATGGTACAGTGAATGATCCGATTAAAGGTCTTCCTGCTAAAGCAGCAAATGTATGTTTCTCAATGGTAGGTGGTAAACCTGAAGAAGCTATTATGGTAACACATACATTCTCAGCAGACAAGTCTGGTGTACTCAAAGGTAAAGGAAGTGTTCCTAAGCCAAAAGATGGAAAAGGAAAATTCCGTTCTGAAGGTACAGCGAAAGCTACTAGAGAGTGGTTTGGTGGCGTAATGAGAGAAATGTTCGCATAGTAACAATCAATAATCTTTATGATTATTTGCACCCATCCTTTTAGGGTGGGTGCAGTCATTTACAGATATAAACGCTTTTTTATCCTATATATTTTTATCCTATATATTTTGACCCTACATATAACGTAACCATTCAGCATACAACAATTTTTTCTTAAACTAATATCTATTTTAAATAAAAAGTCACTATTAATATAGAAAAAGCTTATTGTTTAAGCTAAAAAGTACATAAATATACTCTAATTAGAGGTTTTTTGGAGTGATGCTGAATGGTTACCATATAATTTACTACAAATACCCTTGTAACTTTATCAACATACTATATACCAATACTTCTTTTTGTGTCGTAGGTGCTTTTTTGATACGTAGTTCACTCTCTAATAAATGTTCATATATTTTAAGCAATGAAGCAGATTTTACACGTAAAGCCAGTTGTGCCTTTTGTTCTTCTATCTGTTTGGGAAGTTTGTATCCCAATATCGCAGCTGAGTCTACATGCCCATTGATTTTGATATAAGCATGAAACAAAAATATTTGATTGACAAAGTATTGTGTCGAACGCAAGAGTGATGCTTCATCTTCGCCTATCTCTAAAAGCTTAGTAATTGTAGCAGTGATAGGCTTTTTATTGAAGAGGTCTATGAGCAACTGTTCTGTAGCTAGAGGTGCTGTAGAGTAGACAAGCCTATCTATATCTTTGCCTGTAATCTTTGTGCCTAATATCGCTAGTTTATCTAGTTCATTGACACAAAGGGCTAGATTATTATTGAGTACGAGCATGAGATGTTGTAGGGCATAGTGGTCTATATCTAGGCGTATCGCTTGGGCTTTTTGTTGTAAGATAGCGATACCATCACGGATATTAGGCTCAAAAAATCTCACCCAAATGCCCCCTTTTTTATCTGTAAATGCCGATTGCATACTTTTTGCATCTTTCGCCAATCCAGCGTAGCCAAAGATAAAATAGTTATCTGTACTTTTATTGGCTAGAGCGATAAGGCTATCTAGCTCTTTTTTAGGTATCTTCTTATCACTCTTGACTACCATTAGATTGGTTCCCCCAAACAAAGAAGTCTGCGATAAAAAGCCCTTGGCTTGTTCAAAATTCCATTCATCATGATAAAGACTCAACATACTCTCTTTGGCATCGGTTTGTTTGATATAGGTATCTATATAATCATCGATAAGATAGTCATTTTCTCCATACAATAACACTGCCTTAGGCAAAGCGTATTTTAGTCTCTGGTCAAATTCTCTTTGGTACATTAGAGTATTTCCTTTATGCTTTTATACACTGAGACTTTTTAGCGTCTCAATTGTCAAGTCTTGTGAGGAATAAATACCATCAATATCTTGTAAATATTTATTGGAAGTATAGACTTCATCAGCAACAAACAAAAATACATTATGATTTCTAATCGCTTTTACTTTTTCTTCTGTCAAATCAATACCTAAAGTAATTTCAATCATTACATCAATTTTACTCATTTGTGCTGTCTTGATAAATTGCTTATATCTTTCTCTTAAAGTTCTTTTTGCACCTATTCCATACGTTTTAGTTTTTAATTCAAAGAAAAAATCAAACTCTGTAGAACTATCATCTTTATCATGTGTTTTTTCTATTTTATTCTCATCAATTCCTATAGAAGTTAGCACCGATAAAATCCTCTCTTCATAGTTTGAACCACTATCACTAATAATTGATTGGTTCATACTCTCATTAAACATTAATAGAAATATTTGATTGGGCTCAACCCCTTTATCTTTTAACTCAATTGCTAATTTTGATAAACCTTTTATAAAGTCATCAGTATCACTTGTCATAAAATTTGTTTCTTGTCTCTTTAATTTATCGAAAAATATAAGTGATAATAAAGCTCCATTTACTCTGGTTGAATAAGGACTATACATTGTTATTTTGTCATATTCCAAAGACAAAGGGTCTAAGTTTTCTAATTTTGAAATATCTAATAAATCTTTTAACTTAGCTTCTTGTAAAAGTAAATCTTTAATTATATAAAGCTTTAGACTAAAGATAAAAAGTTTCAAATCAATATCAGAATGAATTTCAGTAAGCACGTCAAGTATAAATTTTTGCTTAGGTGAATTTTGTTTTATTTTATCTTCAATATATTGTGTCATTTTTTTAATAGTGATTCTAAAATTTATATTTGGACTTAATAGACAAGCCTTTAAAATTTCATTTGACTGATTATCTGTTAATTTTGTTTTCACTAAATACTTCAAGAAGAAATAAAACTTTAAATTTATATTAAATTTTTCTTGAGTTATTTTTATTTTTTCTATTTTCATTTATTTATCTCTTTAAATATATTCTTAGCCAAAGCATCAATCACTGGTACGGCTACAGAGTTTCCAAATTGCCTATAGGCTTGTGTATCGCTCACAACTATTTTAAAATCTTCGGGAAACCCTTGTAATCTTCCTGCTTCTTTTGGCGATAGCTTTCTAGGATTTTTGTCTTTTTGTTCTATAAGTATCTCTGAACCATCTTTGTAATATCTCGCACTTATGGTACTTGTATAGGGAGATTCTTCATTGAAAATACAGTATCCAAAGCCATTTCCTTTGGCTTTATGTTCTATCTTTCGTCTTTGATGTCCTGCCCATAATTTATCTGAAATAGTATATTTATCATCTACTTTGTCTTCTAAAATATCACCTAGTTTTACCTCTTTATTAAGAGGATTAGGAAATTCAAAATTAACATCATGGTCTAAAAATCCAATAATATAAATTCTCTCTCTATTTTGAGGTACGCCAAAATGCTTGGCATTTAAAACCTCTGCAAACACTTTATATCCCAAATCTTCTAACGTTTTTTTGACTACTTTAAAAGTATTTCCCTTATCATGATTTCTAAACCCTTTGACATTTTCCAAAAAAACCACTTTGGGTTTATGAAATTCTACAATTCTAGCAATATCAAAAAAGAGTGTACCTCTTGTGTCATCAAAGCCTTTTTTGAGTCCTGCATTAGAAAATGGCTGACAAGGAAAACCTCCTAATAAAATATCAAAAGAGGGTATATCTTTGGGGGCAATGCGTGTAATATCTCCATGTGGAGTTTCTCCATAATTGGCTTCATAAGTAACTTTTGCAAATTTATCAATTTCAGATGAGAATACAAAAGAAGATTTTGATTTAAATGCTTGTTGAAACCCTAAGCGTATGCCACCCACTCCTGCAAATAAATCAATAAATTTAAAAGCAGAGTCAATTTCTTGTATATGATTATTAGTAAAATGACGTGTCATAGTTAGTTTCCTAAAGTTTGGATTTGTTATAAGCATAATTATACCTTTTATTTTAGATATTTGAATTATAGGTTACTTTATCAAAATGATATAAAAACCTTTCAACTCAGCATATTTTTACAACTCAATCTCTTCTTTACTAAGTTTTTCTACCATCTCTGTCATAATGACTGCTTGGGCTATGTTTACTTCGTTTATCTTGACTTTTACTCTATCAAAAAGCATGACATTGTCTCCTCTTAGGTGTACGGTGATGCCTTTGACTTCTCCATGGAGTATGGCTTTGGCTGACTCTCCTGCTTCGATGATTTCTGCGTCAAAAACTTCATCTAAATGTTGCTTTGCCCAACGTGCAAATTTACGGTCTCTAAAGTCCCATTCTGCTTTGGTGGCTTCACGTTCTAGTTCAGATACTCTAGCACAAAGTGGCTCTATATTTCGCAAAAGATAAGAGGCTTCTTCTTTGTCATCTCGTAGCTGTGTCTTGATAAGACGGTGCAAAATAAGGTCAGCATAACGGCGTATAGGCGAGGTAAAATGGCTATAATGGCTAAAGCCCAAACCAAAATGCCCTACATTGTACGCCCCATAAGAAGCTTGGCGTAAAGACTTGATAACCATCGCATCGACCTCTGAAGCGAGATTCATCTTATCTGCTTCTTTTTGTATGGCACGTATGAGCGAGGGGCTGTCTTCATACTCTTGTACATAAAGTCCTATCGAGGCTAGTTCTGTTAAAAGTTGTTCTATACGAGAAAGCTGTGGTGGCTCATGAAGACGAAAGATACTGTCTCCCTCTCCCTCAAAACGTTTTGCCGATGCTTGATTGGCTAAGAGCATACACTCTTCTATAAGTGAATGAGAAGGTGTGCCTGTCTCTATACTGGTCTCTGTGAGTAAATGTGCCGCATCAATACGAAGCCTAGTCTCCTCCGAACGAAAGTCAAATCCATGCATGAGACGTGCTTTTCTTAGTCTCTTTGTTATCTCATATAGAGGGAAAAGATAGCCTAATATCTCCTTGACTTTGCCTGTGGCATGGAGTCCATTGGTTTGTATAATCGTATCTATATTCTCATAATTAAAACGATGTTTTGAGTGGATAATAGCTTCAAAAAATTCTTCTTTGATAGGCTTTAGTGTGGTTTTGTCTAAGGCTATCTTGGCTACAAATGCCAGTCTATCGACTTTGGGTTTGAGAGAACATATATTTTCACTTAGTTCACGAGGAAGCATAGGAAAAGACTTATGAGGTAAGTAGGTGGTAAACCCTCGTTTTTTGGCTTCTTTGTCTATCGGTGTGAAGTAGGGGACATAGTGACTCACATCAGCGATAGCCACATAAAGGGTATGCGTCTGTGTATCAAAATAAATCGCATCATCAAAGTCTTTTGCTGTCACGGGGTCAATGGTACAAAAATCAAGTGCTGTAAGGTCTACACGGTCGGGATGCTCTTCTTTATTGACATGTTTTTCTACATCAAGGGCATCTTCTATACATTGGCTAGGAAAGGCATCTTCTCTATGGTATAACGCCAAAGAAATCTTTTCATCGACTTTAGGGTCAGCTAAATGTCCAAAAACTTCCAATACTTTATCATCATCTACATCGACTTTGAGTACCGTACCGAGTTTAAATGCCTTTAAATCCATCCCCTCCATCACGGCATGGGTAGGCTCTCCTGTACGTATATTGAGGATAGCAAAATGACCCTGTTCGTCACGATGTGTATACGCAATAGTAAAAAGATGGGATTTCCCTATCACGGCAATCACCTTGGCACTAGCACGTCCTCGCCTAGCGATAATACGCTTGATGACCACTTCATCCCCATGTTTGGCATCTCCTAAATGGTCAGGCTCTACCAGTAAATCACGCTGTTCTTTATACGTAGCCTCCACATACCCCTTGCCATCTTTGGCAATATAGAGTCGTCCTGCTCTGTAAAGTGACTGAAGTTTCCACAATCCATCTCTCTCTTCTAGTGCTTGTATATTTTGTAAATATTGAAAACTATTTTGGTTTTCTTCTTCTATATCAGAGACGAGACATCCGTTGCTAAGTTGTATGGCTAAGGCGTTCATATTTGACACCTTTTTAAAAAGTATAAATTAATCATAAAAAGATTATAGCATATCTAAAGTAGGTTTGGTAGTGATAAACTGACTGTATCTATTGAATACCCTCTCATGGTTTATCAAGAGTTTCAAGCTAACCCCTAAAAGTACTAGATTTTATTACCTATCTATACTATACTAACCCTAAATACAAAAACAAAAGGCACTCTCATCAGAGCATTAATATTCTTATGGCTTCACTCCCAAGGCTTCTACAAGCAACTCCAAAAAGAAGCCATCAGCCCCATAGCCCACACAGACACACCCAAAACATGGGCAGACATAGGCTGTAGCACAGGACTACTCTCCAGACTAGCCCAAAAAAAAGGCTACCAAGTCACAGGCTACGACATCAATCCTCTTTCCTTATGGATAGCAAAAGCCCTCTCTTTTGGGCGTTCTGATGTGGACTATCTCTGCCAAGACTTTTATACCCTTAGCAAAACCTTTGACATCATTACAGCTACCTCACTACTCAGCGTCATAGAAGACAAAGAACAAGCCCTAAAAAAGCTCATCTCTTTACAAAAATCAGAGAATAGCACCCTCATCATCATAGAACCGACAGAGAAATTTACACGCAAAAATGTAAAGAAAAAAATCACTAATTTTAAATCATTTTGGCAATACAAAGGCTTATGGGTATGGGCAAGAGCCCGAGAAAACAAAGCCATAGACCCTAAGATTTTTGATGGATTAGAGGGCTTTGATATTGAGAAGAGATTTTTTCTTGATGAGATGGTGGTGGTTTGGTATATTCATTTACCTTTTTAAAATACTATTTCTGATTCTTCTCTATACTAATACTATACTTATTATCCTCTGAAATTACGGTGATATTTCCATGTATTCCAGTGACGTAGGCTGTGATATTATGCTCATTTACATACGTTCTGACTCTTTTTGACCTATCCCATTGGGCAGTCCAAAAGTAAGCAGGGGCAGGGACGATGAATTGTTTGGCTGAGACTGCGTCAAAAAAACTGTTTGGTGCTAACCCTTCAGCTGAGTGATGAGGTACTTTTAAAATATCGGCTCGAATGTCTTTTGCATTTTTTGCCAACCATGTTCCTAGTTTTTTATTCAGGTCTCCCGTAAGTAAAAATCTGTTTTCTCCATCGTAAATCATGGTAAGTGCTGACATATCATTAATATCTGTTACTCCCACTGGTGTGTTAATGCCATCAAAGGCATACAGTACTTTAATATATGAATCTTTGTCAAATGTAAAAGTGTCTCCTTGTGCTATCTTGGATATTGGAATATCTCTCTCTTTTGCAAGTTTTCTTAGATACACAAGGTCTTTATACTTTCCTCCCCACCATTCTCTTTTCATCTGCTCTTCGGTAGGCATGTTCATAGAGAGATTATGAATGGTAAAATTTCTATCTTCAAGTAATGCGATAATCCCACCATAATGGTCAAAATGAGGATGGGTAATCATGACTTTATCAATTTCTAACAAATGATTTTTCTTCAAATAGGGTAAAAGATTTTTTTTACCTTGACGATACTCTCCACCATCAATAATAACAGTTTTGTCATTTTTGGTAATGACATGTGCATCCCCTTGTGGTTTTGGGTTAGATACATTTACAGCTACCCATGTAAGTTGATTGTTATTGTCAAAACAGCCTTGAAGTAAGAGAGTCATTATCATGAAGAAAAGTATATTTCGGATATGCATAGGAAGGAAACCTTGTTGAGTTATTTGTGAGAGAAGCATAGCATGAGTATTTAATAAAAGAACTTATGTTTTAAAGAATGCTTATATTGTGAAATAATGTCTTGGTTAAAAAACTGAAAAAAGATTAAATATTAAGAAAAATAATTGAAATCAGAATTAATAATATCCAATTAACAAAACTCCCCTTTACCACTAATACGCTAGAATGTCTTTACTATTTGACAGAGGATAATTATGCAACCAAAAGTAGAACTTTTAGCACCAGCAGGTAACCTAGAAAAGATGAAGATTGCACTGAACTATGGTGCTGATGCCGTCTATGGTGGAACAAGTACTTTTTCTTTGCGTATTCGCTCTGGCAAAGAGTTTGATATGGAAGCCTATGCACAGGGAATAGAATATGCCCATGCACGAGGTAAAAAAGTCTATTCTACAGTCAATTCTTTTCCTTTTAATTCTCAATTAAAGCTTTATGAAAACCATATTGCCAAGATTGCCGAGCTAAAGCCTGATGCCTTGATTGTGTCAAGCCCTGGTGTCGTGAAGATTGCTCATAAAATTGCCCCTGATATTCCTATTCATCTCTCCACTCAAGCCAATGTGATGAATGCTATGGACGCTGAAGTATATTATGATTTGGGAGTCAAACGCATTATCGTAGCACGGGAAATTAGCCTCAAAGACTGTGAAGCGATTAAAAACCATATTCCAGATTTAGAATTAGAGATTTTTGTGCATGGGTCTATGTGTTTTGCTTATTCGGGGCGTTGTTTGATTTCCTCACTCCAAACAGGACGCGTTCCCAATCGTGGAAGCTGTGCCAATGATTGCCGTTTTCCTTATGAAATCTATGCCCATAATCCTGAGAGTGGTACGAGCTTTAGGCTAGACGAAGAAGAGGGTATAGGAACTTACATCATGAATGCCAAAGATATGAACATGGCTTCTCATGTAGATGAAATCCTCAAATCAGGCGTGATTGATTCGCTCAAAATTGAAGGACGCACCAAATCGCCGTATTACGCAGGAGTCGTGACCAAAGCGTATCGTCATGCTATAGATGATTATTATCTAGGAGATTTTGATGAGAAACGCTACCAAAAAGAGCTGGGTACAACACAAAACAGAGGCTTTACCGATGCCTATCTGCTCTCTCGTCCTTTTGATAGAAATGACACAGAATCGAACGCCTTTTCTATACAATATGGTACACATCAAGTAGCAGGACTCGTCCTAGAAGATGGACTCACATGGAAGTGTAAAGACAAGACTTGTGTAGGGGATAGTGTAGAAATTGTCTTGCCTATGGGGGCTACAGTCGATTTGGTAGACAATGAAGTAGGTAAGATTGATGAGGTCAATGGTCAATATTGGCTCACTTTCAAAAAGATAGTCTCTCAGACGGGCAAAGAGTTTGCGTGTATTCACTCTGGAGACTTGAACGATATTCAACTCCCCACCAAACTACCAGGCTACACCATACTCAGACGTAAAATAGATGAGGCATTGGAAAAGAAGGGATTGACGGAGACATCAACCCCTATGAAACAAGAACAAGATAAAAAATAACAAGATAAATAATAAAAGGAAACACAATGAAATTTGTATCAATTGTAATGGGTAGCAAAAGTGATTATGGAATAATGAAAGAATGTGGAGCAACACTAGAAAAATTTGGCGTACCGTATGAGCTTATTATCTCATCAGCACACAGAAGTCCAGAACGTACCAAAAACTATATCAAAGAAGCAGAAGCCAAAGGGGCACAAGTCTTTATCGCAGCAGCAGGCATGGCAGCCCATTTAGCAGGAGCATTGGCAGCGAGTACGACCAAACCTATCTTGGGTGTACCCATGGAATCAGGACCACTTAGAGGAGAAGATGCACTCTTTTCTACCGTTATGATGCCAGCAGGTATGCCAGTAGGTACTTTGGCTATCGGCAAAGCAGGAGCAGTAAACGCAGCATATCTAGCCATTCAGATTATGGCACTTCAAGATGACGAACTCAAAATCAAACTCCAAGAAGACAGAATAAGCAAAGCCAAAAAAGTAGAGCTTGACTCTAGCGAAATAGAAACCATACTCTAAGTTAAAGGTAAATCATGGAACTCCAGCTAAAAAATATCGGAATGATTAAAGAGGCAAATGTCAAGATAGATGGTCTAACCGTTATTGCTGGGGAGAATGATACGGGGAAGAGTACCTTGGGAAAAGCATTATATCTTATTGTTAATGCTTGTCATTATAATGGTGAAAATTTCACTCCTAATGAAAAATATAAAAAAGGTGTTTTAATTGTTGCTTTTCATCAGCAACGGAAACGAATATTTCAAGTAGATTTTGTTGATGGAATGTTGCTTACTTTAAAATCTCAAAAGGTTGAGCATTCATTTTCAAAAAAAAATGGTCAATATATCTCTACGGGTAAATCTATTAATAAAAAAGAACACGATATAGTTTTTATTGAAACACCTTTAGTATGGAATTTTACAGATTTTTTTAGGGATATAGCACAAGTAGAATCTCAAATGAGAATAGAGTTAGATTATCCTTATTTGATGAAGGATTTAAACTTTAAACTACATATCAAAAGTGCTTCTAAAGGTTTGGATATAAAAAAAGAAGTTACTAACTTAATGGGTGGAGAGTTCAAAAAAGATGAGATGGGGCGTTATTATTTTGATAAAAAAGGTCAAAGAATAGAACTTGTAAATACGGCAAGTGGTATTAAATATTTTGGTCTTTTCCAAATTTTATCTCAAAACAACTATTTAAATGAAAAGACAGTTTTAATCTTAGACGAACCCGAAGTACATCTTCACCCAAAATGGCAATTAGAAATGGCAAAAATTATTGTTGAACTTGTACAAAATGGGGTTAAAATAGTTGTAAATTCTCATAGTCCTTATATGATAGAAGCTTTAGAAAGATATGGTGAAAAATCAAAAATAACTATGGATTTTTATTTGGCAGAAGATGGGTATATAGATAAAGTAGAAAATAATAATTCTTTAACCTTGGCTAAGATATTTAATAAACTTTCTGCTCCTTATGAAACATTTAATCAAATGGATAGTGAGATTTTACACGATGGCTGAATTAAGTTATATACTTAAAAAAGAATCGACATACAGTGATTGTCAAGAGAGTTTAAAACAAACAAGTTTTGATAACGAGAATAATCAATATCTTTGCCAAAGTTCTATGACAGTGTATGATTTTGATTGTATTGTCAAAAAACTTTATCCTCAAAAACAACCATCTTCGTATGATGCCTTGATGGTTGATGAAGGTAAAAAAATAGTGTATTGTATAGAGTTTAAAAATCAAATACCTTCACAAATAAATAACGCAAATATTAAAAAGAAACTAATACATGGTAAAGAAGTTTTAGAGGCTATTTGTAGGCATACAAATGTACAAAAAAAGGATTATCAATTTATCTATTGTGTAGTACATAAACCTACAAAAACTAGATATAATAATCCAATTACAGATAGAGAAACAAAATTTGAACTTAAAAGTTATAAAGGGAGTTACTTTGATAATATTGTAACCAATGATATACACTTTTTTAAAAATGAGTTTAAGAAAAAATTTAAAGATGAGGAATGCACATGAACAACAACACACTAACATTCAGCCAAATACTACTAAAACTACAAGAATACTGGGCAAATGAGGGCTGTAATATCGTCCAACCCTATGACATATCATCAGGTGCAGGGACTTTTCATCCTGCTACACTTTTGAGGAGTCTTGACTCAAAGCCGTGGAGTACAGCTTATGTTGCACCTTCTCGTCGTCCTACTGATGGGCGTTATGGTGAGAACCCTAATAGATTGGGGGCATATTATCAATTTCAAGCCCTTATCAAACCGAGTCCAGACAATATTCAAGAGCTTTATTTGAAATCTTTGGAATATTTGGGACTTAATCTTCAAGAACATGATATACGATTTGTAGAAGATAACTGGGAAAGTCCTACCCTTGGAGCGTGGGGGCTTGGTTGGGAAGTTTGGTTGGATGGTATGGAAGTAACTCAATTTACATATTTTCAACAAGTCGGTGGTATCGCTTGTGACCCTGTGGCTGTGGAGATTACTTATGGTACGGAACGATTAGCGATGTATCTTCAAGGGGTGGAAAGCGTCTTTGACATCGTGTGGAATGAGCATAATGGACAAGTGACTACTTACGCAGATGTGCATAAAGAGAGTGAATATGAGTTTTCTAAATATCATTTTGAAGTCGCTAATGTGGAAAAACTCTTTGCTCATTTTGAAGATGCAAGTAGCGAATGTAGAGTCTGTTTGGACGCAGGACTACCTTTACCTGCGTATGATGAATGTATGAAAGCTTCACACGCCTTTAATGTACTAGATGCTAGAAAAGCTATCTCACAAGCCCAAAGGCAAAATTTTATGCTCCAAATTAGAGAACTTTCTATTGGTTGTGCGAAGTTGTATAAGGGGCAGGAAGAGGAGAGGAATTTGAGGGTAAGGGGCTAAGAGTATCGTACCCCAAAGTCAAAAGTAAAAAGTCAAGACAATCCTAAAAACTCTTTACACCATCACCATCTTACGCCTCATATAGGCTATCTTGGTTTGTAGTGGTAGCTCTTTTGGGCAGTGGTCTTCACAGGCTAGGAGGCTCATGCACCCAAAGATTCCATCGTCATCACCGATGAGTTCGTAGAAGTCTTCGTCTGTGCGTGAGTCGTAGGGGTCTATGGAAAATCTGGCGATTCTACTAAGTCCTACTGCTCCTACAAAATCTTCTTTCATGAGTGATGTGGAACATGAGGCGACACATAAGCCACACTCGATACATCTATCTAGCTCGAAAACTTCATCGGCTACATCTGGGGATATTCTTTTTTCTATCTTTGAAATATCGGTAGGTTCATTGGCGACTATCCAGCTATTGACCCTGATATTCATCTTTTGCATCCATGAGCCTGTATCTACAGAGAGGTCTTTGATGAGAGGGAAGGTAGGGAGGGGAAGAAGGTCTATCTTTCCTTCGGGGAAGCTAGAGGTGAGGGTTTTACATGCTAGACTAGGTTTGCCATTGACCACCATCCCACAAGCCCCACAGATACCTGCTCTACAGACAAAATCTGAACTAAGGTCATGGTCTATCGTGGCTTTGATTTTGGTCAAGGCGATATAGAGTGTCATTCCTGGGGTTTCTTCTAGTGTATAGGTCTCAAACGTGGGTTGAGAATCTGCATCTGAAGGATTGTACTTTAATGCTGTTATGGTTATCTCTCTACTCATCTTCATCTCCTAGTCTTTGGTTTTTGCTTTTGTAACACGCTTGTAGTGTATAGGGCATGAGCTTTTCTTGGAGTGCATATCTATCGCCTGTATGTGCTTTGATGATAGCATCCACTTCTTCTTGTCTCTTTTGGCTCAATGGGTTTTCGATGATGAAGCCTTTTCGTCCATAGCCTCTAAAAGCAGGAGGCATCTCCATCTTCATAATATCCAATGGCTCATACCTAAGTGTAGGCTCTAAATCATCTTCATGTAGCCACGAAGAGAGAGTTCTTTTGAGCCAGTTTTCATCATCTCTTTTGAGATAGTCTTCTCTATAGTGTGCCCCTCTACTCTCTGTCCTATCTCTAGCACCTTTGGCTACACAGAGTGCAACTTTAAGCATCATAGGGACTTTGTATGCTTCTTCTAGTTCTGGGTTGAGATGGGTGTTTTTGTTTTTGATGCTGATATTTCTACTTTTTTGGAGTAAGACCTTTAGCTCTTCTACGGCTTGGGCTAAGTCTTTACCATTTCTAAAGATACCGACTTTATTTTGCATGATGATACGCATTTCGTCTTTGATGTCATAAATGCTTTCTGTTCCCTCTTTTTGAAGCAGTGCCAATAGATAGTTTTGTTGCTTTTCTAAGGCATCATGGATAACTTTGGTATTGATGCTAATATCGGTTTGTGTACAATAGTCTGAAAAGTAGTTTCCTACTATCATACCAGCGACAACGGTTTCACTCACCGAATTGCCTCCTAGTCTATTGAATCCATGCAAATCCCAACAGGCAGACTCTCCACAAGAGAAAAGCCCTTTGAGGTCGATACTCTCACCTTTTGGGGTGGTTCTGATACCTCCCATAGAGTAGTGTTGCATGGGTAGTACGGGCATCCAACCCTTCTTGCCTTCATCAGCTGGGTCTATGCCGTTGAATGTCATACTAATATCTCTTACATCTCTGAGGTTTTTTTCTATATGTTCACGCCCTAAGATAGAAATATCTAGCCATAAGTGATCCCCATAGGGAGAGGGTACACCTTTGCCTTTTTTGATATGTTCTAGCATTCTACGGCTGACCACATCTCTACTGGCTAAGTCTTTTTTCTCTGGTTCATAGTCTGGCATAAAACGATAGCCATCTTTGTCTCTAAGGATACCACCATCTCCACGACAGCCCTCTGTAAGGAGGATACCAGAGGGTACGATAGGGGTAGGGTGGAACTGTATGGCTTCCATATTACCCATAGATGCCCCTGCTTCTAGTGCGATGGCATGACCTGTGCCTTTGCAGATAGTTGCATTGGTTGATTGTTTATAAATCCGACCGTATCCCCCTGTGGCAATGAGTGTCCCTTTGGCTACATAGGCAATGAGGTCACCGTTTTTGAGGTCTCTGACTATCGCCCCAAAACACTGACCATCTTTGCTAATGAGTGAGATAGCTTCTTTTTTATCTTCTATTTGTACATTGTTTTTCATCGCTTCATTGGTCACAGCATAGAGCATGGTATGCCCTGTTGCATCGGCCGTGTAGCAGGTTCGCCATTTTTTAGTACCACCAAAGTCTCTTGCGTTGATAAGACCGTGGGCTTCTTCTTTTTCTGTGATAGTTGTAGGTTCTGCGTTGATGACAACATCTCTATCGCCTTTGCGTATACGATTCCATGGGACACCCCATGAGGCTAGTTCTCGTATGGCTTTGGGTGCTGTGTTGACAAACATCCGTGCAACATCTTGGTCACATCCCCAATCACTTCCTTTGACGGTGTCTTCAAAGTGAATATCTTCATTGTCTCCCTCTCCCATAATCGTATTGCCTAGACTCGCTTGCATACCTCCTTGGGCAGCTGCTGAGTGAGACCTTTTGACAGGGACTAGGCTCAATACAATCGTGTCTAATCCTTTTTTACTTGAAGCAATAGCCGAACGAAGTCCTGCTAGACCTCCGCCAATGATGAGTGCATCTGTATATCTAACTTGCATGGTTTACCTCCGAGGTAGAGTGATAGCGTTCTCCATAATTGTCTTTATGTTCGTAGCCTATTTTCATATAGGTAGCCAGTGAGTAAAGACCGATAAAAAGATAAAAGACAACCACAGCTTTGATAATATTTTTACTTAGGATTCTGTTTCTTCTAGGGTTCTTGCCATCGAAGATACCCCACTTGATAATCAAGCGATAGACTCCTGCTCCTGTATGGAGTACTACACTGACTAAAAGCAATAGATACATAGCCCACATCAAATCAGTATAAATCCTATCAGAAGAGGCATAAGGCCCTATGTTTTGTGGCTGTGACATCATTGTATAGAGGTGTATAGCCCCTAAAAAGAAGAGCATAAAACCTGTAGTAATTTGTAAAATCCATAGATTCGTATCGGTATGCTTTAGCATCTTTGCATGGGTTTTGAGACGTAAATGTTCTCTATAAGAACGAGGGAATTTTCTCATCGCTAGAAAAGCATGAAAGACAAAAAGTATAGAGATAATAATGGCTAACATAGAGATGATAAGAGGTGAACCACCTTCTATAATAAAATCTGCTTCAAACATCTTCGTAAGAGAATACATACTCTCTTTACCCAAAAGTATAGAAGATTCAAAAATAAGATGAAACACTATAAATAGAGCAAGAAATAGACCTGAAATACTTTGAAGAAGGTCGAGTCTCGCAGGTATTTTACTCTTTTTCTTTTGGACAGTTTTACCTGTAATACTTTCTATAATATCATTTTGAGACATATAAAATCCTTTGATAATCGTGTAGTAGTATAAAAATATATCGAGGAAGTAGCACGTTACTTCCTAGGTATTTAAAAGGGTTTGTTTAGGCTTGAAGTAGGGTATCCAATGCTTGGAGTACCACTTCAACACTTTGTTCTCCATCAATGACTTGAAGAAGATTGTCTTGTGTGTAAAATGCTTCTATTTCAGCGATAGTAGATTGGTAGATTTTCATTTCAGTATCAAAGGCTTCATCTGAAGCTTTTTCTCCAAAGACACGTGTTTTGGCTACGGCTTCACTGACTCTAATCTCGATAACAGAATCAAGCTCAATACCTTGGATATTGAACAAGGCATCAGCAAACATTTTCATCTGCTTTTCTTTACGTGGGAATCCCCCTAAAAGTACTTTTTCTGTAGGAGATGATTTGATAGCTGATACAATGGTATCTATCACAATATCAGTAGGTACAAGTGCACCTTGGTCGATAAAGCTTTTGCATATTGTACCTATCTTTGTCTCTTTTTCTATCTCTAACATAAGAAGCTCACTGGTACAATAGTAGGTAATCTCTGCATGATTTTTGGCAATTGTCTTACCATCTGTTGTTTTACCCGAACCTGGTGCTCCAATAAGAAGTATTAACTTTTTTGACATTTATTTTCCTCATATATGTATTTTATAATATTATAACCAATATAATATTTAAGCTAAATTATCTATCGTCTTGTTTTAATTTTAAAATAGAGATAAATATCCTTTATCTTATATGGTTTTAAGAATAAATACTATATCATAGTTATAATTATTACTCAATATAGTAATAAAAATTAAATTAAATAAGGAGCCACCTATGGCAAAAGTTTTAAAGAAAAAAGCAGTAGTAAAAGTATCAACAAAAGCAGTAGCAAAAAAAGAAATCGCTAAGAAAAACAGAAAATCTGTAACAAAAAAAGTAACAAAAATAGTTATGAAAGCAAAACCTAGCACAAAAAAAGAAGCAAAAAAAGCAGCAAAAAAAGCAGTTAAAAAAGCAGTTAAAAAACTCTCTTAAGTTTTTATTCTCAACTTAGAATATAGTTTAAGTTGAGAGATGATTTATACCTACCCTACCACCACCAAATAAAAAATATATTACTTTTGAGTATTAAAGAAGAGTAAATTTAAAAAAAAATGCTAAGATACGAGATAGTATTCTCTCTAATGTAAATACATTAGAATGATAAAATAGGAGAAAGAATGAAATACATATATAGTATCATAAGTATAGCTTTTCTTTTTTTCTCTACAGTAGAGGGTTTTGAGCTTGTGCCTATCCTTAGGGACAGCATAGGACAACTCCCTCAAATAGTAAAAGATATGCATGCTCTCTCAAAATAAATTTAAAAAGCAAGGTAGTAACTTTATCTTACTGTTATTGGTATCTTTTGTGATGTTTCTTCTGATACTATTTGTCTATTTACAAAAGATTGATACACGGATGAAAAATCACTACAACTATAAGAAAACCTTAATACATATTGATGGCTATAATCAAGATTTTGACAATGTACTTATACGCTCTTATCGGTATGTGAATCATGATAGGGTTTCTCATATTGTTGATGCATTTGACGATGAGTTGAAGCAGTTAAAAAAAAATAGTTTTATAAAATCTTTAGGCAAAGTAGTAGAAAGTAAATTAGAAATCATAGAAAATAAGTATCGTATTAAAGCAGAGTGGATAGAACGCTTCAAAAGTATTAATGCACGGATTATTAACTCTATTTATTATCTTTATATCTTACAAAAGAACTTAGACTACAATGCACAAAAACATAAAGAGGTGGAGGGTGTATTACGTGATATTTTATTTAAAGTAGGACAAATATTTATAGGACATGAGATAAAAGATTTGAGGCTAGATAAAGATATCAAACGTCTAAGACAGTACAAGGACTTAGATAAAGACTTACAATACTTTTATATGCATATTCAAACTTTAGTAATAGATATTAAGGCGTTGGAGCATATCGTGGCTCAAAATATGTTACTCAAACTTGATGAGAGTATTGATGATGTGTATTTACTCTTAGAAAAAGAACATATAGAAAACAATGCTAAAGAAGATTTGATAGGACTTATCTTTTTTATCTTTGCTTTTGTCGTCTTACTCATACTTATTTATAGTTATCTTCAAATATTAAGACAACGAAAAGAGATGTATAGCCTTGCTTATCATGATACTTTGACAAAACTTCCTAATAGGCTACACTTTGAAACTTATATGGAAATATTACTCAAGAAGAAATCTTTTATTCCTAATCCTTTTGTACTACTATTTATTGATTTGGATAGATTTAAAGTGATAAATGATACCTTAGGTCATGATGTAGGGGATGAAATTTTGCTTATTTTAGCACAAAGATTAGAACTTGTGTTGGGAAAATCAAATTTTATTGCACGGCTAGGTGGTGATGAATTTATCGCAATTATTGAACAAAAAAGAGATATAGAGCAGATTGAAATACTTTTAGAAAAACTCATTGTATCTATCCGAACCCCTATGCTCATTAGAGACTATAGGCTCAACAGTACAGCGAGTATTGGAGTCGTAAGGTATCCTGAAGATGGTAAGAGTAAACAGACGCTTTTAAAATATGCTGATTCAGCAATGTACCATGCCAAAGAATTAGGCAAAGATACCTATGCTTTTTATAATACACAACTTTCTATAGATATAGAAAGACGCTTAGAGCTAGAACAAGAACTCTTAAAAGCACTCTCCAATCAAGAGTTTAGTCTCAATTTTCAGCCACAATATTCACTACAAACAGGACAAATTACAGGTGTAGAGACATTGGTACGATGGAACAGTAAACTTTTAGGGTCTGTATCTCCTGAAGAATTTATCGCTGTAGCAGAAGATATTGGCTTGATTATTGAATTGGGCTATTATATCTTTAAAGAATCTTGTTTAGCCTATATGGATTGGAAAAGACAAGGTGTTACTATCCCTTTAATCTCTATCAATATCTCTAGTATACAGTTTAGGCAAGTGGATGCTTTTATACAGTTACAAAAGATTATTAAAGAGACAGGAATGAATCCTAATAATATTGAGATAGAACTCACCGAACGCTATATTATGGAATATAGTACAGAAAAATTCACAGTATTAGATGATTTACGACAGATAGGATGTAGGATTTCTATTGATGACTTTGGAACAGGGTATTCCTCTATGAGTTACTTAAAACGTCTGTCTATTGATACGATTAAAATTGATAAATCTTTTATTATTGGGTTACCTCATAATAAGCATGATATAGAAGTCTCTAAAGCGATTATCTTATTGTCTCAAAGTTTGGGTTATGAAGTGATAGCAGAGGGGATTGAAACCTTCGAACAAGAAGAAATTTTACGCAGTTATCATTGTGATATGGGGCAAGGATACTACTTTTCAAAACCTTTGAGTAGCGAAGGCATTGTTCGCTTTTATCATCAACAACTTGTAAGTAAATAATCTACTTTGTCGTGAACAGTGGAGACTCTTACTCTTCCAAAAAAGAAGGTTTTGGGGCATCTACACCTAATTCTATGGCGATAGAGTATGCGATGAGGTAGGATACGTTTTTAAGTTTAGGTTTGAGCCAGAGGCTTTGTTTTTTACAGGTGATTTCTCCTAGCTCTAGTACGAGGAATTTATTGGCTCTTATCCATTTGTATCCGTAGTATTGGCTTAGGTTTTTGGTAAAGTTATCATCTTTCCACTTAAATGGAAAGTATTGTGCATAAAGTTTTCGCCATCTTTGGGCAAAGTCGTGAGAGTTTTGGTTTGGGTAGCCGATACTAGCCCCTGAGGTACAAGAGACTTTTGCCCCATCAAAGTGTATGGCTACAGCTATATTCGCACGCATCAAAGGTACTTTTGCAGGGACACGTTTGACTTCTATCTGCCATACTCTTAACTGTTTGGCTACCATATCGGCGACACGGACTGTCCACTCTTTTTCACGAGAGAGATTAGAAGAAATCCCTTTTTTACTAGAAATGGAGGCTTCCTTTCCTGCTTGGATAATGACAGACACTGAGGGGGTACGTCCCCAGTAGAGGATGTAGGTAATAAGGATTAATATCAG
The DNA here is from genome assembly GCA_027062365.1 of Sulfurovum sp. GTDB lineage: Bacteria > Campylobacterota > Campylobacteria > Campylobacterales > Sulfurovaceae > Sulfurovum. The sequence continues at coordinate 18,790 of JAMOTK010000015.1, read as the reverse complement.
TATCGCAAAAAAGGATGCAGGTTTATTTTGTATATTCATAGGTATTATTATAGTATCAAAAAGATTTAATAATACTTTTTATCCTTTGTTTAGCCCTTATTTAACAATATCGCTGCTTCTTTGGCATGATAGGTAATGATAATATCTGCCCCAGCACGTTTGAATCCTAAGAGTGTCTCCATCATTACCTTGTCATAGTCTATCACTCCTGCGATAGCTGCCATCTTTAGCATAGAATACTCTCCAGATACATTATAGACTGCTAGGGGTAGGGTGGTGTTGTTTTTGACATCACGGATGATGTCCATATAGGCTAGAGCTGGTTTGACCATAAGTATATCTGCTCCCTCTTTTTCGTCTGCTACACTCTCTGCTATGGCTTCGTTACGGTTGGCTGGATTCATCTGATAGCTTCTTCTATCGCCAAAACTTGGGCTAGATTCTGCTACATCACGAAATGGTCCATAGTACGCTGAAGAAAATTTAGTAGAGTACGACATGATAGGAAGATTGCTAAATCCTGCCTCATCAAGCCCTTTTCTAAGGGCGTATATCATCCCATCCATCATCCCACTAGGCGCAATCATATCTACCCCTGCTTTGGCATGGACTACGGCTTGACGAGCAAGGTTGTCTAAGGTAATATCGTTGTCTACGGTTTCTAATACGGGGTCAAGTACACCACAGTGTCCATGGTCTGTATATTCACAAAAGCACAAGTCTGTAGTAACAAACATATCAGGGTGGGCAGATTTGACTTCTTTGATGGTTTGTGCGATGATACCGTGGTCACACATGGCATCACTTCCTACAGAGTCTTTGGTGTCAGGGATACCAAAAAGAATAATAGACTTAATCCCTAGTGTTTTTAATACATCACACTCTTTGATAATCTCATCAATACTCATCTGAAAGACACCAGGCATAGATTTGACTTCTACTTTTATCCCTTGACCACTTTTTGCAAAAAGTGGATACATGAAGTCATTGACACTCAAATGTGTCTCTTGGAGGAGGTCACGAAGGACAGGATTTATTCTTTTTCTTCTAAAACGTGTGAACATAAAAAGCCTTAAATAGATAATTTTCACTATTTTAGCTAAAAAATCCTAATATCTTATTCTTAATATTTGATTCTTAGTGTATAATCTGCTTATGAATACTATTGAAATATCACAAATTGCTATCTTACCAACAAAGTATGGCAAATTTAACATCCAAGCATTTAAAGAAAAAGACAAAGAACATTTGGCTATCTTTAGCGATAATTTATCTGATACCCCTATCGTTCGGGTACATTCAGAGTGTCTTACAGGTGATGCACTAGCATCGGTCAAGTGTGACTGTGGAGAGCAACTAACGTTCGCACAAGAACTCATAGGCAAAGAGGGCGGCATGATAATCTACCACCGTCAAGAAGGACGCAATATTGGACTACTCAATAAAGTCAACGCCTATGCCCTACAAGACAAAGGATTTGACACCGTTGAAGCGAACCATCAACTAGGGTTTAAAGCAGATGAACGTACCTATGAAGTGGTGGAATTTATCTTAAAGTATTTTGGTATCACAAAGCTCAAACTACTCACCAATAACCCACGAAAGATAGAGAGTCTAGGAGAGATAGAGATTATCAAAAGACTCCCTATACAAATCGTCCCAAATCCTCATAACGAAGGCTACCTCAACGTCAAAAAAAATCAAATGGGACATTTGTTATAACGTGTAAAGATTTTAACGAAACTTAAATGAGATAAGTGCTAAGATATTTGCGATGAATGCTATCATCCAAAAGCGTACGATGATTTTATTTTCTGCCCATTTTTTGAGTTCAAAGTGGTGATGAATAGGTGCCATAAGAAAAATACGTTCGCCTCTTAGTTTGTAGCTTCCTACTTGTAGTATGACCGATATGGTTTCTATCACAAAGATGATACCGATGAGTATGAGTAACACTTCACTTTTCCCAAGTATGGCTAAATAAGCGATAAATCCACCAATGGCAAGACTCCCCGTATCGCCCATAAAAACTTCAGCAGGATAACAGTTGTACCATAAAAAGCCCAATAATGAACCAGAGAGTGCAGAAGCTAGTATCATGACTTCACCTACACCATTGATATTAGGAACAAGTAAGTATTGAGAAAAGATAGCATGACCAGTGACATAAACAATCGCACCCAAAGTAAATAAGGCAATTACAGAAGGCACAGTAGCCAATCCATCTAGCCCATCTGTAAGATTAACAGCATTGGTAGTAGCCAAAAAGACAAATACCCAAAAAGGAATAGCAAGATAGCCCAAATCAAAAAGAGGTGTTTTTAGAAAAGGAAGATAAAAGTCTGTAGGAAATCCTGAATAGAGTAAAAGACCAGTAGTGATAGTCGCAACCAAGGCTTGTAAAAGCATTTTTCCTCTAGGAGTAAGTCCTTCTAGGTTGTCTCCTGCTAAGACTTTACCCAAGTCATCTTTAAATCCAACAAGCCCAAATCCAACAAGGGTAATAATGCCACCCCATATATAAGGGTTAGATAAATCCACAGCAATGAGTGAAGCAATAAGTGTAGCACTAAGAAAAATCACACCACCCATAGTAGGGGTTTTTTGTTTATATGCATGTGCAGGGACATATTTGGAAATCGGTTGATTCGCATTTTTAGAAATTGCCCAAGAGAGGTATTTGGGCATCATAAATAAAGTAAGGATAAAAGCTAACATAAAGGCAAGACCAGCACGAACGGAAATGTAGCCAAAAAGGTTAATATTAAAGATTTCAGAGAGTTCAAATAGCATAAAGTTCTTTCATTAAAGATTTTAGAAAGTTTATTTTACTATCATTTCAATTAAATTATTAAGAAAGAGATACCCAATGTCTATAAATAAAACAATTTTAATCATTACAGATGGTATAGGATGTAAACCTGATAGCACTTGTAACGCATTTAAAGATGCCAAAAAACCCACTTATGATAGATTATTTGAATCTGCTCCACGCACACTTATCTCTACACATGGATTAAGTGTAGGACTTCCTGAGGGACAAATGGGTAATTCAGAAGTAGGACACATGACTTTAGGAGCTGGGCGTATTTTGTACCAAGATTTAGTCAAAGTCTCTTTGGCTTTAGAAAATAACTCTATAGAAGATAATTCTGCTCTAAACCAAACACTAGAAAAAAGCCAACGCATACACTTAATAGGCTTATTAAGTGATGGAGGGGTTCATTCTCATATTTCTCATACAATTGGACTAGCAAAGCGTATCAAAAATAGAGGCAAAAAAGTATTTCTACACCTTATCACCGATGGACGCGATGTCAGTCCTACTTCTGCTTCTACTTATATCAAGCAAATAGAAGAGATTTGCGATGAAGATATTTCTATTGCTACTATCGGAGGTAGATTTTATACTATGGATAGAGACAACCGTTGGGAGAGAGTACAAAAAGGCTATGAAGCCATTGCAAATGCCAAACCTCATACAAGCATATCAGCAGAAGCATATATCAAAGAAAGCTATGCCAAAAAAGAGTTAGATGAATTTGTAGCACCTATAGCACTCAATGGCTATAAAGGCTTAGAGGAAAACGATGTTGTACTTGTAACAAATTTCCGTTCAGATAGAGTGCGTGAGATCACAACAGCTTTGGGTAAAGAAGACTTTTGCGAATTTGAACGAAAATTTATCCCACTTCATATTGCCACGATGACGAAATATGATGCCAGTTTTTCTTTTCCTATTTTATTCCCTAAAGTTGCACCCAAAAATACACTAGCAGAAGTCATAAGCAATGCAGGATGCAGACAACTACACACAGCAGAAACAGAAAAATATGCCCATGTTACCTTTTTTATGAATGGGGGAATAGAAGAGCCTTATATCGGTGAAAGCCGTGTACTCATTCCTAGCCCTGATGTAAAAACCTATGATTTACAACCAGAGATGTCAGCCAAAGAGGTAGGCAATGCCGTACATACTGCGATGGAAGAAGCCTATGATTTTATTGTAGTCAATTTCGCCAATGGTGATATGGTAGGTCACACGGGAAATTATGATGCAGCGTGTATTGCTGTAAATACTGTAGATACGCAGTTAGGCAAGATTATAGCCAAGGCAAAAGAAGAGAATTATAATATCATCCTAACCTCCGACCACGGAAACTGCGAAGAGATGAAAGACAAAGACGGCAATACCTTAACCAATCATACTGTAGGTGAAGTATGGTGTTTTGTATTGGCAGAGGGAGTGAGAGAACTCAAAGAGGGATGTGGACTTAATAATATTGCTTCTACTGTGTTAATGCTTATGGGGTTGGATGTGCCTGATGAGATGGATGGGGGGTTGGTTTAAGGTTTTTTGTGGGTAAATGGTTAAAATGTCGGGGAAGAGGACACCCCCGACCTACGCTTCTACAAAGTCCCCGTTTTCGTCTTCACCACATTATTATAATCAGTAACAGTTATCGTATAAGTAACTCCTGAAGAATGAGCAGATTCTTGGTCTATATCTCCGTCTGAATAAGAAGTTAATCCTCCGTCACTATACTCAATTTTTACACTTTTTATTCCGTCATTATCTGTAATTGTTCCTTCTAATCCTTTTGATCCTCGAGGTCCGTCGAAGGTTGTGATGTTGAAGATTGTTGCTTGGTCAAGCACTTCTTTCTTTTCACTCAAAATATTTGTGATAATACAAAGCACGGCTGAGAGTGTTTCTTTGTCTAGGCTTTTGGTACTTCTTGTGCCTATAGTATCTTCTGCTTTGAGTATGGCTTCTATGGTTTTGTTTTCTGTTTCTATGATAAGGCTCTCAGAAGGAGTACTAGCATACACAGCCAAACAAGTAAAGGTAAGCAAGGAGAGTAGCGTAAATGATTTGAAATTAGACATAAAAATTCCTTGGATATAATATAGCTAGATTTTAACATAAAGAGTTTGTATTTACTTTAAGTTGGGTAAGATTTTTATTTGGCTTCCGTAGGTCGGGGTGTCTCACCCCGACGAATGTTTATGATGTGATAAAATTTGATTTTGAATTTTAAAATAAATTGGTTATAATCATTTTATGGATATAGAAAATAAAAAAGTACTTATTGATATTATTTCAAAACAAGCAGACATCGTTTAGAATAAAATATTTGTATTTTCAGCAGTTGTAGGTGCTTCTTGGATATATGGTGTTAAAATTAATGGATATTTAGGCATTGCTTTATGGATAGTTTTTGTTTTTTCTGTTCTAGCAGTTATTGTAAATCTTGCAAAGCAGGGAAGACTTTATAAAGAATTAGAGGAGTTAAAGAGATGAATGATTTAGAATGGCTTTATGTAGTAGGCTTTATAGGAGCTATTATTATAGGATACATTGCTGTTAAAAAAGAGTGGAAAATAGCAGATATTTTGTAGGTCGGAGTGTCTCACTTCGACAGATATTTATGATGTGATGAAGCTTGTGTCGGAGTGAGGACACTCCGACCTACGGAAATGTAGAATTAATTTTAAATTTTTATGTTATAATATGCCTAGTTGGGACAGGTAAAAGAGCGTCAACTCTTTCACCAGCTTTTTAATATGCTTTTGTTGCGATAAGCAACAGAAGAATAACAATTACTATGAGAAGTTTCATTGTTACATCCTTTTTAGAGGCTGACCCTATCCCACCTAACTCCTCACAATGAATTCACTTAACAATCGCCCAACTAAGCAAGTCATTATAGCTAGAATATTATTCTTATCTCTTAATGCTTTTTGTGTACAATAGTAGTATTATAAATTAAAGGCAAACAATGAAATTTACAGGAACAAATGTACTGGTTACTGGTGCAAGTAGAGGTATAGGGGCAGAGATAGCCAAAGGTTTAGCCAAAATGGGACTCAAAGTATGGGTCAATTTTCGTTCTGGAGAAGTTGAGGCGAATGCGATTAAAGCGTTGATAGAAGAAGCAGGTGGCAAGGCAGAAGTGATTGGTTTTGATGTGAGTGATGACAAAGCGTTTGTCGAAGCGATGAAACATATTGTAGCTACAGATGGCTCTTTGGCATATCTGGTCAATAACGCAGGGATTACCAAAGATGGATTGGCAATGCGTATGAAAACAGAAGCCTTTATGGATGTGATTAATGCCAACCTTACTTCTACTTTTATTGGTTGTAGAGAAGCCCTTAAAGTGATGCGTAAAAAGCGTTTTGGTTCGGTGGTAAACATCGCCTCTATCGTGGGGGAGACAGGGAATGCTGGACAGACCAATTATGCAGCCTCTAAAGGTGGTACGATTGCGATGACCAAATCATTTGCTATGGAAGCAGGGACATCTGGTATTCGCTATAATACCATTACCCCTGGGTTTATCGCTACGGAGATGACTTCGGTACTCAAAGAAGAGGTCAAAGATGCCTTTACTGCCAAAATCCCTATGGCACGATTTGGAAACCCTAGCGAAGTGGCTGACGCTGTGGCATTTTTACTCTCAGACCACTCTAGCTACATTACAGGAGAGACACTCAAAGTCAATGGTGGGATGTTGATGTAAGGAGTGTATGATGAAAATACTTCTGCTTGAAGATGATAAGCTTTTCAACGAAACATTAGAAGATTTTTTAGAAGAAGAGGGGTTTACACTCGATTGTGTACTTGACCCTTATTCGGCTTTGGATTTGAGCTATGAAAACAAATATGACCTTTATCTCTTTGATGTCAATCTTCCGTATGAAAATGGTTTTGAATTGCTTAAAAAATTACGCACAGCAGGAGATTTGACCCCTACGATATTTATTACCTCTCGTGATGATAAAGACTCACTCAAAGAGGGCTTTACCCAAGGGGGAGATGACTATATTACCAAGCCTGTAGATTTGGATGAACTTTTGTTACGTATCTTTGCTCTTTTGCGTAGGCAAACACGTACACAGTGTGTCTCTTTGGGTGATTTTAGCTTTGATATATTGCATAAAAAGTTGTATGATAAAGATAAAAATGTCATGGAACTAAGACAAAAAGCTGTAGACTTACTCTTGATTTTGTTAGAAGGGCAAGGGTCGGTTGTCCCATTAGAACAGATAAAAGAGCGTCTATGGAGCAGTGCAGAAGGGACGAGTGACGGGGCATTGCGTGTCTACATTACACAACTCAAAAAATATTTTCCTACACAGATACAGAATATTCGATCTGTAGGCTACCAATTAAAGATATAAACAGATGAGAAAAGAACTTATCCTTGCAGGGGTTATCTATTTTTTTACGATGTTTACGCTCTTGATGGCAGTGTATCAATTTTTAAAAAACTGGCACATGAGTGAATTTAACTTTTTTGTCGCAGGGGCTTTGGTGTTGATGGTTGCTGTAGGATGGGGTTATGTGTTAACGGCACTTATCTTTGCACCCCAAAAACAGATGGAAGATACGCTAGTGGTATTAACTAGAGATATTATCCATGAATTAAATATCCCTCTTTCTACCATCAATGCCAATAGTGCTATGCTCAAAAAGACCCTAGTCGATGAAAAATCACTCAAACGATTGCAACGGATAGAAGATGCTTCAAATCGGCTCAAAAAACTCTATGATGAGCTAGTCTATGCTATACACAAAGAGATGCATACGATAGAAAAAGAGTCTTTTGATATGAAAAACCTCATAGAAGAACGAGTAGCCATTTTTGAAGAACAAAATAGAAATCCTTTTATCCTTACTCTACAACCTTGTATGATACACGTAGATAAAATAGGCTTTGAACAAATGTTAGACAATATCCTAAGTAATGCCATGAAATATTCTGCCAAAACCTCTCCTATCTCCATCACACTAAAAGAGACTGTCCTTAGCATAGAAGACAAAGGTATAGGGATGAGTACGAGTCAACTTCTGCGTGTACACGAGCGTTACTTTCAAGGAGATGAACGAAAAGAAGGGGAGGGTATAGGCTTGGCTCTCGTTAAAAAGTATTGTGATAGTGAAGAGATAGATATTTATATCACATCAGAAAAAGAAGTAGGGACAGGTGTACGTTTACATCTAAATTCTGTGATAAAATAGCATTATTATGCGATTAATCTTCTAGTATCTTTTTGCGTCTTTTGTGCCTTATGATATAAAATATCGTGATAAATACAACACAGACAAGGGCGATGAGTGTGGCTGATTGTAGGTACTGAGATATAAGGGCTTCATTTGAGCCTACCAAGTAGCCTAGTGCAACTAAGACGATGACCCATAGTCCTGCACCAATGGCTGTAAAGAATGAAAACTTGGCAATGTTCATTCGTGCTAGTCCAGCAGGAAGAGAGATGAGTTGGCGTATACCAGGGATGAGTCTACCTGTAAAAGTAGATATTTCACCATGTTTTGTAAAAAAATCTTCCAATTTATCTAGGGTTTCTTCTTTGATAAAAAAGTATTTACCATATTTAAGGATAAAACCTCTACCAAAAGTCATGGCTAGATAGTAATTGAGTAATGCACCCAAAACTGAGCCTAAGATACCTGCTAAAATAACGATATAGAGATTCATTTCACCTTGAAATGCTAGATACCCAGCAGGTATCATGACTATTTCACTAGGAAAAGGGAAAAATGTACTCTCGATAAACATAAGAAGAAAAATACCCCAATACCCCATATCTCCGATGTAAGAGACAATCGTTTGTGCTATATCATGTATCATAAAACTATACTATTCAGAATATGCACCAACGGAGGTGAGGCGTTGGTAGCGTTGCTCTAGCATTTCATCGGTAGAAAGTGTTCTTAATGATTTTACTGTATCCAAGAAATAGGCTTTGAGTACATTGGCTGCTGTTTGTTTGTCTCTATGTGCGCCAATAAGTGGTTCATCTAGTATATCATCGATGAGTTTATGTGCAAAAAGGTCATCAGGTGTGATTTTGAGTGCTTTGGTTGCGACTTCTACTTTGGAGGGGTCATTCCAAAGTATCGCAGAACATCCCTCAGGAGAAATCACTGCAAAGACAGAGTAACGCATCATTGCCAATCTATCAGCCACACCTATTGCCAATGCTCCACCTGAACCACCTTCTCCTATGACGATAGAGACAAGAGGGACTTTAATCGATGCAAATTCAAAAAGATTTTTGGCTATGGCTTCACTTTGTCCACGCTCTTCTGCTCCAAGCCCAGGGTACGCACCTGGAGTGTCGATGAGCATCAGTACAGGAATATCAAACTTTTCTGCCATTTTTACAGCACGTAAAGCTTTTCTATATCCCTCAGGGTTAGGCATACCAAAATTTCTTTTGATTTTATTTTTGACTCCACGTCCTTTTTGTTCGCCAATAAGCATCGTTTTTTGACCCTCTATCCAACCAATATAACACAAGATAGCAGGGTCATCACGAAAGGCTCGGTCTCCATGAATTTCATAGGCATCATCCATTAAAAATTTAATATAATCTAATGAATACGGTCTATCAGGATGACGTGCCAATTGAAGTTTTTGGAAATCAGACAAAGAACCAAAAGTTTTATTGACTTCTTTTTCTAAATCTTTTTGAAGTCTTTCTACTTCATTCATATTTGCAATGGCATGTGCTGATACGATGTCTTCTTGTATCTTTTCAATTTTATTTTCAAAATCTAAATAAGTTGCCATAGGTTAATTCCTTATATTTTTTTAAAAATAACGACACCATTTGTGCCACCAAAACCAAAGGAATTACTCATCGCTACTGTAATGTCAGCTTTTCTAGCCCCAGTAGAGATATAGTCTAAATCACAATTCTCATCAGCTGTTTCACTATTAATGGTAGGAGGAAGTACGCCATCTCTCATCGCCATGAGACAAACAACTGCTTCTATTGCACCAGCTGCACCTAGACAGTGACCTAGCTGCCCCTTGATAGAACTTACAGGAGGACAGTTTTCTTTACCACCAAAGAGTACTTTGAGTGCTGCAGTTTCATTTTTGTCATTCACTGGTGTCGATGTACCATGTGCATTGACATAATCCACTTTGGGATTACCTGCCATTTTATACGCACCCTTCATGGCACGAAGAGGACCATCTTGTGTTGGGGTAGTGATATGATTTGCATCACCACTTTCACCAAATCCAATGAGTTCACCATAGATTGTAGCCCCACGTGCTATGGCATCATCATAAGACTCTAGTACCAAAGCACCTGCACCTTCTCCCATTACAAAACCATCTCTGTCTTTGTCAAAAGGACGAGAAGATGTTTGTGGGTCATCATTTCTTGTAGAGAGGGCTTTCATTGCAGCAAATCCACCGATACCTACAGGACAAATCGCTGACTCTGCACCCACAACGAGCATCTTATCAGCAGTGCCTACCATGATAGACTTCGCAGCCTCACCGATGGCATGCGTACCTGCTGCACAGGCTGTGACAGATGAGAGGTTTGGTCCTTTCATCCCTTGGTAAATAGAGATAAATCCACCAAGCATATTGACCAATGAAGAGGGGATAAAAAATGGAGAAATTCTTCTAGGACCTCTATTGGTACAGACGACAGAGTTTTTTTCTATATTAGGAAGTCCACCAATACCTGAAGCAGATGCGATACCAAATCTTTCCATATCTACATCTTCAGGAAGCTTTGCATCTTTAATCGCTTCATCAGCTGCTTTGAGTCCTAGCTGTATAAATCTATCTGCTTTTTTGGCTTCTTTTTTATCTAAGACTTCTGATACATCAAAGTTAGGTATCTCTCCAGCAATAGTAACAGATTGCCCCTCGGTATCAAAACTTTCAATTGTTCTGATACCACATTTCCCCTCTATAATGGCAGAAAATGAACTCTCTTTGTCCAATCCTAAAGCGTTAATCATTCCTAAACCTGTTACTACAACTCTTTTCAATACTGACTCCTGTATGCTTAAATAAGATATATATAAATACTCAAAAGAGTACTCATATATATGTTAGTCTATCCCCCGAAGGGGACAATACTTACGCGTTTACGTTTTCGATAAATTTGATTGCATCATTTACAGTTGCGATTGCTTCTGCTTGATCATCAGGGATTTCAATATCAAATTTTTCTTCTAGTGCCATTACCAGCTCAACAACATCAAGGCTATCTGCTCCTAAATCCTCTACGAATTTAGATTCTTCTTTTACCTCATCTGGGCTTACGTTTAATTGCTCTACTACTACTTCTTTTACGTCGTCAAATAATGCCATTGACTACTCCTTTTATTTGTGAATTAATACGCACAATTATAACAAAAAAATGATAAGAAGTGTATATTTAATCGCAAAAATAGTCACTTAGAGAAGAAAAAAAGAAGATTTTGGGTAAAAAGACAGTGTAAAAAGCATATCAAAGTAGCACTTCTCATAGATAAGAAGCCTACTTTGATAAAAATATTAAAACTTATATTTAATATTTGTATAAAAATAACGTCCTGGTTCGTTCATTACCATCACTGTATTGTTGGGTGTGGATAATAAAATTAAATCGTTATAGGTGTTAGACACTGCGTATGTTTCATCGAGTACATTATCAACCCCTAGAGTCACTTCAAAGTGTTTGCCAAATGTTTTGGTAGCACTTAGATTGACCACAGTATAAGCATCTAAAATTTGTTCTCCATTTTCATAATCAATAGTATCCCAATCATCAGAAGCAATGACCTCGGCTCTTAGTGCTAAAGTATTGTCATAGTCATAATTGAGTGCAGCATTAATTTTAAATGGTGCAATATCTGCCATATCTGTACCTGTTTGTCCTGTAAGAGGCGTATCCTTAGACCCTTTTTGATAGGCTAACCCATAATCAAAATAGAGTGAAGATGTAGCTACATACGTACCACTTAAATCAAATCCATAAAGTGTAGCATCTACATTTTCATAGGCGTTTACAGAAGCACCTTTTGCATTGGTATTGTTACTATTGTATGCGATATAATCGTCTAATTGAGAGTAAAATATTTTTGCTTTAATTGTTGCATTTTCAAACTGTTTTTCTACACCTATATCAACTTCATAGTTAACTGTATTTTTAAGGTTAGGTGTACCAATGACATTTCCCATAGACCCTACCCAATAAAGCTCTTTGGCATCTGGCACACGAGAAGACTTACCAACCCCTACAAAATACTGGCTACTTGCATCGACTTGATACGTACCTAAAATATACCCATTGAGTTCATCATAATCATTAGATTGTTGTGTAGGATTGGATGAATCTATCTCTGTCATATCATAACGTACCCCCATATCAAGGGTAAATCGGTTCATTTTAATGGTATCTTCTACAAAGAATGCTACATTGCTCGTATCTACATCCCAAATACTATGAAACTTCATCGCAGGGAGAGGTTTATCATTTTTATAATATCCACCATCCCAATTTCTTATACTATAATCAATACCTGTTTTAATCGTATGCAAAGAAATATCAAAACTATTTTTGATTTTTGCACCTTGTGTTTTGGTTGTAAGTGCATGGGTCATAAAGTTAGTTGCACCTAGTTTACGGTATTTTGTAGACATGGGATGTTCTACTTCAGATTGGTAGGCTTGAAGATACAACTCTTTTGAGTATCGACCCAAATCTTTGGCACTATACTCTACATTAAAAATATCAGAATCGTCATAAAGGGCATCCATCTTAGAGGATGGATACAAGACATTGTCACTTCTATTGGCTGTGTAGCTTAGTCTCAATTCTTGTGTATCGCTTATATCCCAAAATACTTTTGCCATTAGTGTTTGCTTTTCAAAGGCATCTAAATTTTTATATTTATCTTGGTATTGTGCTAGAGGAGAAACTTTACCCTTAGAAATATTTTTGGCTATTTGACCTACAAAGTCATTGCCATTGCCATCTTTGTATTGTCCACCTGTTTCACTAGACCCTGAGAGTAAAAATCGTACATCATTTGTACCCCCTGTCAAAGAAAAAGCACCTTTTTGATAGCCAAATTCGCCCACACCGAGGTTTACTTCACCTTGAAATTCTTGGGATGGTTTGAGGGTATGTACTTTAATATCAGCACTCAAAACACCAAAATCTTCTACATTAAAAGGCCCTTCATTGATTTCTATATAGTCGACATTGTTGGTAAGTATATGAGAGATAGGAGGGTCCATTCTATTGGGACATGCTCCATGTACTTTAGCCCCATCGATGGTCACAGAGATATTGTCTTTTTTTTGACCTCTTACACGGATGTCATTGGCAATACCTGAACGCCTTATCAAAGAGACAGAAGGAGATTGCCTAAAAAGTGCCTCACCTAAGTCTGCTGATTTGATATCCTCGCCACTTACATCTTTGATGATTTCTGTTCCTGCTTTTGTCTCAACGACGATATTTTCTAGTTCTACAGGTGTGGCATAGATACTTAATGTACAGGCTAATGTACAGGTTATTGAAAGTACAATTACTTTTTTCATTTCACTCTCCTAAAATATTTTTGTGATTTTAGAAGATTAGTGTTAATTATTTGTTAAATTTAGAATATGTTCTGCATCTATACAAGTAATATTTCTTCTTTGTGCTTCTTTTATCATGAGTCCTGCTTCGTGAGAAGAGAGTAATTGTTTATGCTCATTATAGAGTTTGCTAGAGCATACACCACATGAGGGGCTTCTATCTTTGCCTATGACGGTATCAATTTGGGGATGGGTATCGAAAAAAGTTTTGGCATACGCTTCTATAGGGGCTGATATATCTAGCATACTTTCATTTGAAATTGCACGATGACCTTGGATTGTAGCTATCAAGTCCATCGTAGGTCTAGGGCTACCAAAGGCATGGTCTTCTGGACAAAAAGGAATAAGTGTATGCCCTTGGAGTGTCTCTAAAAGGGCTTCATTTTTATTGTCACTAGCATCATAACGGCACGGTGTACCCAAAAGACATGCTGATATGGCAATGGTCTTTTTCATTTAGACTATTAGACCATAAAAAGCAGTACATATACCCACACACCTGTGATGGCTGTGAGGATAATCCATATAAAGGTACGTTTTCCTGCTTTTTTATGAGTGCTAGAGTAGCTACCTACGAGGGTATTGTTTTTACTATGTTTTCGTGCCATGATAAGTGTATGTGTCCAGATAGAAAAACCAATCACAGAGATGGCAATATGAAAAAGAAGTACATAAAAGGCATAATTATGAGAAACAGAAGAGCCTTCTACAAAGCCTTCATACCCCCCACCTGCACGTACACCATATTCAAAATAACCAACCACAATAACGGCTACGATGTAGAGAGTAGTTTGGGTTAATCCATGTAATTTATAATTTCTTTTGCTAGCAAAAGAGATAGCGATAAGCACAAGCATTGGTAACAGTGCCACCATAATCATCACAAAATCCATAAAAAATGGTGCGCGTGTCCCTAAAAATCCTGCTTGAAACATATAATCCATACCTAGTCCTTTAAATAATTTGTGTTAGCATATCACAATTGACTTAACTTCTGTAAACTCTTCTAATGCCCACTTGGGTCCTTCACGTCCTACACCTGAAAGTTTTGACCCTCCATAAGGCTGTACATCAAAACGAAGTGTGGGAATATCATTGATAACCACCCCACCACACTCGGCATCATCTATAAAGGCTCGTGTCATCTTCAAATCATTGGTAAAAATAGAAAATTGTAATCCATAAGGTGAATTATTCATTTTTTCTATAGCGATTTCATAGCTAGGAACTTTGACCAAACTCACGATAGGGGCAAAGACTTCTTCACAAATAATTTGCATGTCATCGGTGACATCTGCCATGACAGTAGGCAAAAATATATTTTTATTTTGTTCTTCTGTATTGGCTTGTCCTGTGAGTGCCGTAGCTCCCTCCAAGAGTGCTGATGCAATCCACCCATTAGCTCTTTTTTGGGATTCTTCATCGATGAGTGGCCCTAAAAAGGTATCGTCTTCATAAGGAGAGCCTACTTTGAGTTGCTCTGTTTCATGGGCGATGAGCTTGGCAAATTCATCATACACATCGGCATGGACATAGATACGTTGAAGTGAGATACACACTTGTCCTGAATTATAAAATGCACCAAACGCACAACGTTTCGCAGAAAAAGCCAAATCAGCAGAGCCATCAATATAGGTTGCGGCATTGCCTCCTAACTCTAGGCTTACTTTTTTGATACCTGCTTGTTTGGTAATGATGTCTCCTACGGGGACAGACCCTGTGAAGCTTATGACCCTTGGGATGTCACTTTTTACCAAAGTAGAACCCACTTCGGCATCTCCATAAACCACACTAAGGGCATCTTCAATCGCATACTTAGACTCTACAAAAAGCTTGGCAAACATATAGGCTACCATGGGTGCTTCTGGTGTAGGCTTGAGTACAACGGTATTTCCAGCACCTAAAGCAGGGGCTATCTTATGGGCGATAAGATTTAGAGGGAAGTTAAACGGTGTGATACATGCGACCACCCCCACAGGCTCACGTCTAAAAAACGCCAATGTTTTTTTGCCACTAGGCATAATATCTGTAGGAATCGTCTCTCCGTGTAGGTGGGCTAGTTCCATCGCTGTGACTTTGATAGTCTCTACACAACGTGCTACTTCTATACGAGAAAAAGCAATAGGCTTTGCGACCTCTTTTGCCAACATCAATGCAAAATCTTCTTGGGCTTCATGCAAACGCATGGCAACATCTTCTAGCCATAAGATACGTTGAGAAAGAGGGGAGGCAGAGGCTCTTTTTGTGGCACTTTTGGCTATCTTTAATGCACGTATCGTATCTTCAGCATCACAGATAGGTGCTGTACTTACGACTGTAGAGTCAAAAGGACTTCTGCGTTCTTGTTGTAAAGGTTTATTTTCTTGAGTGGAACCAAAAAATATTTGGGCTTGTGCGATAGATGACATACGGTATCCTCATATAATAAATAATTTGATTATAGCCAAAAGTAAAGAAATAAAAAGAGAAGCGTGTAAAATTATGAAGAGAAGCAACCCTAAAAAGAGTTGCTTAGGGTAGAGAGTGACTATTTTGTAATTGTTTTTGTAGAATCATTTACATTTTCAGATACTGTTTTTACAGAATTTGAAGCGTCTGTTGAAGCTTTTTTGAGAGAATCAGATGCATTATCATTGACTGATTTAACAGATGCAGTTGTGTCGTTAGAAACTGTTTTAACAGAGTCACTTACTTTTGTTGAAACTGTTTTTACAGAGTCAGCACTGTCATTAGAAACTGATTTAACAGAAGTAGTTGTATCAGTAGAAACTGTTTTTACTGTACTTGCAGTGTCGTTAGAAACTGTGTTTACTGTATCGTTTACATCAGCAGAAACTGTTTTTACAGAACTTGCAGAGTCGTTAGAAACTGTTTTTAATGCAGATGTTGCATCAGCAGATACAGCAACAGTAGAATCTTTCATCTCTTTAGCAGCAACAGTTGAAGAGTCTTTAAGGTCTTTTGTTGTGTTTGTCATTGCATCTTTAGTATCTGTAGAAACAGCAACCAAAGTATCTTTTGAGTTTTTAGATGTTGTTACTTCTGTTGTTTTAAGGTCATCAGAAACTTTTACAGAAGTGTCTTTCACATCTGTACTTACAGCAGTTACTGTTCTTTCAGCAGATTTTGTTGTCTCAACAGCACCGTCTTTAAGTCCTGTAAGTGTATCTTTAGCATCTTTACTCATACTAATGATTCCCTCTTTCATATCTTTCATCATAGAGTTCATATCAAAGTCAGAATTTGATTTTGCTACAGTTTTTGTAGCTGCTACTGGAGCAGTTGCTGCTGGTGCAGGTGTTTCAGCGTGAACGCTTGAGAGTAATGCAGCTACAGCTACAGAAGTGGTGATAATTTTTTTCATAATGTAATCCTTGTATGTTATATTTTTATACCGAAATAATACTCAAAGTTATATTTAAAATAACTTAAAGATATGACCTATATAAGTTTTTTTTATTAAAATAATAGAATCCGTTGTCACTACTATGTTAAAGTAGTTTTACACTCTTTATCTTATCTGATACTCTAAAGTAAGCTTTATTGTCTCGGGTAAGGGTATAGTGCATTGTTTCACACTTATAGGAAATGCTTTTTTTACAGCTTCTCGTGCTGAATTATGAAATATCTTAGGGCCACTTACGGTAATCTTACCTATATGCCCATTTTTCTTGATAATAAATGTCACTCTTATAGCCCCTTCCATACCTCTTTTTTTGGCGATACGTGGATAGGATTTATACCTCTCTATTTTACTTCGTAATTGTCCAAAAAATTTACTACGCTGTGAAGCAGAAGCCTTAGAGGGCTTCGATGCAAATGCTTTGGTCTTTGTTTTGGTTTTGGCTTTGGTCTTAGTCTTGGCTTTGGTCTTAGTCTTAGTTTTGGTCTTGATAACTTTTTTTGTTTTTACTTTCTTCTTAATAATTTTTTTCTTTGTTACTTTTTTCTTCTTGATGATGATTTTCTTTTTAATAGGCTTGGGTGTAGGTTTAGGGACAAGTACAGGCTTTTCAATACGCTTTTTTACAACAGGTATAGGGATAGGTTCTATGATTTTTTCTATTACTTTTTCTATCACTTTTTTTTCGACTACTTCTTTGACTACTTCTTTAGGGGGAACAATGACTTCAGGTACAAAAGTAGAAAGAGACATTTTGATCACCCTTTGCGTTTTGACAGGAGCATCACTCACTTTATGGGTTTGAGAATAAAAAATAAATCCTGCCAATACTACATACACAAAAGCCGTAATAGTATAAGCAGTAAAATGACGTGGTCCGTGTCTTTGCATATCAATAAGTTCTTTTTCGCATATTATGACCAAAAAATATTAAGGAACCATTAACCACTTCATTTTGGGTAGCTAAGATGAGTTACGTATAGATACTTATGCTAAAATAGTTACCACAAATTGTACCACTATTAATTATCCCCATCTCAGAGAATGCTAGAAAGTAGGAGTAGTGGTATGAGTAGTTTCCTTTTATTTTGTATTAATATTAATCATAAATAATTTTGAATTTTCTTCTGTATAATAAGTTTTAGGGACAATAGTCCCGTCTGTATTATCATATAAAATATCATCTCCATATCTCCATCCCCAACAATCATCTACTATACAATTTGAACTAAGATATTGATATATACTTATCCCCTTCTTCATTCTTTCTTCCTCAAAATTATCCATATATGGTGGAAATTTCATATCAAATTGATTTGGTACATTATCAACAATATAGACAATTCTTTCTATTTCTTTACTTGAATCTAAAGGTCTTGCTCTTTTTCTCCAAACATTTCGATACTCTACACTCCTCAACTTCACAGCTGATATATCCTCCCCACTATGCCCTTTCATCTTCATACCATAAAGGGTTGAGTTTTTGTCTGTGACGATTAGTTCGTTGTTTTTTATCTTAGTTTGTATGGGTTTTGTTTTGGGTACTTTGATAGGGAAGGTTATTTCCTCAATCTGCCCAAATTCGTCTATGCCTTGTACAGTAATATCATAAAGCTTACCCTCTATAGCATCCATAGGTATATCCCATTTTATGAGAATAGCAGATTGACCTTTTTTTCCTAGATAAGGTGTTGTACAACTATCACCTATATATTTTTCGATGATTTTCATACCCTTAGGAGGAGAGATGAGCTTATATCTATAACTCCATTCTGTAGAAACCAATAAAAGTTCTATAGATACACCTCGTATAGCTCCCTTTCTTTGCTGTGTAGAAGGTTTAATAGACCTCTCCTAAAACCCCCAATATCTAATTATCCATTTCTTTCGGTGAGATAGGCTTTGCATCAAGGTTGAGGATAGCACAAATAAGGTTCATCCTCAAACCAAACCTTTTTCGTCTGTTTCTATA